>DATAOL010000113.1:0-7273 GCA_036265755.1 Gaiellaceae bacterium
CCGAGACATTAAGGAAGATGACCCTTCTCTGTCAAACTCAAACTGTCTGACGATGTGGGTTACGCGCCGAACCGACTACGCGACGCGCGCCGTCTTGGCACTCGCAATGGCCGACGACGCACTGAGCCTCGATGACCTCGCCGAGGTGACTGAGGCTCCGCGGTCTGTTCTCGAGCAGGTCATGCCCGCCCTCCGGGCCTCGGGGATCGTGCGCTCAGTCCGTGGCCCGGGAGGCGGCTACCGGCTCAACCATCGTGCGGAGGAGTTGACGCTCGAACGGGTCGTGCGCATCTTCGAAGGTCAACTGGCACCGATCGGCTACGCGACTCGGCACGAGCCGGATCCGTGCCCCGTGATCGTCGCGCGGTCGCTTCGGCCGGCCTGGGAACAGGTGAGGGACGCGACGATTTCGATATTGGGCGGAATCACCTTCTCCGAGCTCGCCGAGGCCGCTCGGACGGAACCCCAGCGCTCGCCGCCCGTCAAGACTCGTCGGCAATAAGCTCCGGGAAGTGGTCCCGGCAAGACCTACGCGGAAGGGCCGTCCTCCGCGTCCTTTCGCCTGGCGAGGACGCAAATCACCTGGCCGTTCTTGACAGGCTCACCCGCCTCCACCGACAGGCCCGTGACAACCCCGGCCCGGTGTGCGGTGATCTCGTTCTCCATCTTCATCGCTTCGACGATGCAGATCACCTGACCAGCGCCTACCTCGTCTCCTTCGGCCACCTCGACGGCGAGCACGGTCCCCTGCATCGGGCTGACGACGGCGTCCTTCGCGGCGGAGTGGGCGCCGGCCCTTCCCGTGCGCTCGCGCCGGCGGCGGGCGAGCTCCGCGTGGGGCGGCTCCGGGCGCAGCACCTTGACCTCAAAGCGCCGGCCGTCGACCTCCACCTCGAGCAGCTCCTCGCGCAGCCGTCCGTCCGGCGAGCGCGGTGCTGCTGTTGTCCGATGCGACAACTGCTCAACCTCCTGCGCAAGCTCCTCGGACTCGACCACCCCATGGCACGTTTCTCCGTCGACGAAGCACTGCCGGCGAAGAAGCGCCTTGTGGAAGCCGACCAGGGTCTTGACGCCTTCGATCTCGAACTCGTCGAGCGCCCTCAGCATGCGGGCGCGCGCCGCCTCCCGGTCGCCGTCCCAGACGCAGAGCTTCGCCACCATCGGGTCGTAGACCGGGGAGATCTCGCTGCCTTCCATGACTCCCGAGTCGACGCGGACGCCGGGGCCCGCCGGCTCCCGGTAACGCGTGAGGAGGCCCGGAGCGGGCAAAAAGCCGTTCGCCGGATCCTCGGCGTTGATGCGGCACTCGATCGCGTGCCCGCGGAACTCGAGCTCGTCCGTGCGCACGGTCATCGGCTCACCCGCGGCAATCAGCACTTGCTCCCGGACGAGGTCCACTCCCGTGACGAGCTCGGTGACGGTGTGCTCGACCTGGATACGCGTGTTCATCTCCAGGAACCAGTAGTTGCCGTCGCCGTCGAGGAGACCCTCGATCGTCCCGGCGCTGCGGTAGTCCGCGGCCCGCGCGGCTTCGACCGCGATCCGGCCGATCCGCTCGCGAAGCTCAGGCGTCACGGCGGGGGATGGCGTCTCCTCCACGAGCTTCTGATGCCGCCGCTGGATCGTGCAGTCCCGCTCGCCGAGGTGCAGAACCGTGTCGTGATCGTCCGCCAGCACCTGCACCTCGACGTGGCGCGGGTCGGCGATGAACTTCTCGACATAGACGGTGGGGTCGGAGAAATACGCCTCGCCCTCGCGTTGCGCGGAGGCAAGAGCGCGCTCCGCCTCCTCCGGACCCTCGACGACTTTGAGTCCCTTTCCCCCGCCCCCGGCGGAGGCCTTGATGGCGAGCGGCCAGCCGAATTCATCGCCCAGCCGCACGACCTCGGCCGCCGACGTGACCGGCTCCGTCGTGCCGGGGATGATCGGGACGCCTGCATTGCGCATGAGCTCGCGGGCCGAGACCTTCGAACCCATCACCTCGATCGCCCCGGGCGGCGGCCCGATCCACACGAGCCCGGCATCTGCGCAGGCGCGCGCGAAGGTCGCGTTCTCGGCCAGGAACCCGTACCCGGGGTGGACGGCCTCCGCCCCGCTGCGCCGCGCCGCGCCAAGGATGCGCTCCTGATGGAGGTAGCTCTCAGCTGCGGGGGCCGGTCCGATCAGATAGGCCTCGTCTGCAGCCGCGGCGTGCAAAGACGCGCGGTCCGCTTCCGAGTAGACGGCCACGGTCGCGATGCCGAGCTCGCGCAGCGTGCGGAAGACCCGGATCGCGATCTCGCCGCGGTTGGCCACGAGCACCTTTCCGAAGGGCGGCATGGGGCCCGTATTCTGTCCGTTCGATGGGCTTTGCTGATCAGCTCACGCTCGCACGCGCCTTCTCGGTGCCGGTGGTCGTCGTCCTCTTCGCCTGGGACTTTCCCAATCACGACTACTGGGCGACGGCGGTCTTCGTCCTTGCCATGACCACCGACTGGGTCGACGGGTGGTGGGCCCGCCGCACGAACCGCTCGTCCAACCTGGGCCGACTGCTCGATCCCGTCGCGGACAAGCTGCTCGTGATGGCCGCCCTGATCATGCTCGTCAGCCGCGCGCTGCCGGCCTGGATGGTCGCAGCGATCGTCGCCCGCGAGTTCCTCATGTCGGGCCTGCGGCTCGCGGCGCTGGAGCGCGGCGTCGTCATGGCCGCGCGCGATCTCGGCAAACTGAAGACGGGCGCCCAGGCGCTGGCCGCGGCCCTCGCCGGGCTCGCCGCGGGCGGCGCGTTCAGCACCGACATCGCCTGGTGGGCCGGCCTGGTCGCGCTCGCGTTGACGTGGATCTCCGGGCTCGATTACTTCCTGAGCGCCCCGAGGGTCTTACGTGGGCAGCAGCCTGCGTAGCTTCAAGCCGCAGGACCGAGCGGCCGTCCTCGAGCTCTCGCGCCACGCCTTGCAACGCCCCCAGGAACAGGTCGGAAACCCGCTGTGGACGACCCCTGAGGAGCTTGACAGCGAGCTCTCCGACTGGGATGTGGCGCCGGAGGAGACCTTGCTCGTCGACGAGGTGGACGGTGAGGTCGTCGGCTTCGCGGGCGTCGAAGTCTCGCCGGGGTTCGACCACGCCGACCTGTTCGGGCCGCTCGTCGCGCCCGGCCATCGCGGCCGGCAGATCGGCACGGTTCTCCTGGAGGCGTCCATCGAGCGCGCTGAGAACCGCAGCGCTCGAAGCGTTGTCGGAGCGGTCGGCACGAGAAACCCGGGCGGGCGAATCCTGCTCGAGCGCGCGGGCTTCGCTCCGAGAGACAGCGCGACGGCGGTCTTCCGGCTCAGCGAGCGCGACCACCGCCGTCTCTCCGTGGGGCCTCCCGGCCTGAGGGTGCGCCGTGGCGGCCTCGACGACCTCGACGCGACCATGCGGCTCTACCTCGAATGCTTCCCTGACGGCTCCTTCCCGGAAAGCGCCTGGCGGGAGGGGCTCGAAGGAGGCGCTGTCTTCATCGGAGAGTCCGGCGGCGAGCCTCACGCGATGGTCAACATCGACGGTCCCGACCGCTGGATCTATCACCTGGGCGTCGCCGAGGGCGAGCGGTCGCAGGGCGTCGGCTCCTATGTCCTCTCCGAAGCGCTGGCGTCGTATTGGGCCCATCACCCCGGCGACACCCTAGGGCTCTCGGTTCGGGCGGACAACCTGCCCGCGCTCCGCCTCTACCGGCGCCAGGGATTCGCGCCGCTGCTCGTGCTACAGGCCTTCGAGCTGCCTCTGTAGTGCTTCTCGGGATCGACCAGGGGACGACCGGCACGACGTGCCTCGTCCTCGACGACGAGCTCCGCACGCGTGGACGCGGCTACCGGGAGGTCACGCAGCACTACCCGCGCCCGGGCTGGGTGGAGCAGGATCCGGAGGAGCTCTGGTCGTCCGTCCTCGCGGCGACATCGCAGGCCCTCGCGGCGGCGGGCGCAAAGGCGTCGGACCTGAGCGCGATCGGGATCACGAACCAGCGTGAGACCACGGTCGTCTGGGATCGGATGAGCGGCAAGGCGGCGCATCGCGCGATCGTCTGGCAGGACCGGCGCACGGCCGAGCGCTGCAAGGAGCTTCCCGGCGACCTCATCCGCGACCGCACCGGGCTCGTGCCCGACCCGTACTTCTCCGCGACCAAGCTGGAGTGGATCCTCCGGGAGGCCTCCGGCGACCTCGTGTTCGGCACCGTCGACTCGTGGCTCGTCTGGAAGCTCACCGGAGGAGACGTGCACGCGACGGACGTGTCGAACGCATCCCGGACGCTCCTCTTCGACCTCGACAGTCTCGGCTGGTCGGACGAGCTGCTCGAGGTCTTCGGCGTCCCGCCTTCTGTCCTGCCCGAGATCGTCGCCTCGAGCGGCGTTCTCGGCGAAGCCGATCTGGACGGCGCGTGCGTTCCCATCGCGGGGATCGCGGGCGACCAGCAGGCCGCGCTCTTCGGGCAGGCCTGCTTCGAGGGGGGCGAAGCCAAGGCGACGTTCGGCACCGGGTCGTTTCTGCTCGCGAACGCGGGGCCGGAGCGACCGGGCCCTTCCCCGGGGGTCGTGGAGACCGTGGCCTGGCGCCTCGCCGAGGGAGCGACGACGTATGCGGTCGAGGGCTCGGTCTTCGTCACCGGCGCCGCATTGCAATGGCTCCGCGACGCGCTGGGCCTGCTCGACGACGCGGCGCGAAGCGAGGAGATCGCACGCTCAGTGGAGGGCAACGGCGGCGTGTACTTCGTCCCGGCTCTCGCCGGCCTCGGGTCGCCGCACTGGGTACCGGAAGCGCGAGGCCTCCTGACCGGGATTTCCGGAGGCACGCGAAGCGAGCACCTCGTGCGGGCGGCGCTCGAGGCGGCAGCCTTCCAGACCCGGGATGTCGTGGATGCTCTTCCTTTCCGGCTCGAGAAGCTGCGCGCCGACGGCGGCGGGGCCGCGAACGGCTTCACCATGCAGCTCCTCGCCGATCTGACACGGCTCCCCGTCGAGGTGCCGGAAGAGCGGGAGACGACCGCGCTCGGCGCCGCAGCGCTGGCGGGGCTCGCGACGGGGGCCTGGAGCGGGCCCCACGAGGTCGCCGCGCTGTGGCGGCGCGCGGCGCGCTACGAGCCGGAGATGGCCGCCGAAGACGCGGAGGGCCTCCTCGAGGGCTGGCGCCTGGCGGTCAGGCGCGCTCTTCTTCTTCGCTGAGCTCCTCGGCGAGCCCGGCCCGCCACCAGGCCGAACGGGGATCCGGAGGCAGCGTGGCCAGCCGCGCGAGAGCCTCCTCGATGGCCTCGAGCTCCTCCGGGGACGGATCGGGCGTGATCTCGCGTCTCATCCCGTTGAGGTTAAAGGCCTCCAAACCGACCGACGATAGGAACGGCATGCGCCGGGGTCTCGTCCCCATCACCTGCGTGCTCGCCGTGCTCGCCGTCGCGCCCGTCGCGCCTGCGGCCAACTGGGCGCAGCCGCAGATCAAGGTCGTCGTCGCGAACGGCCTCATGGGCCCGAGCGTCGCCAACTTCCGCCCGCGGGCGAACGTGACCCGCGGTGAGCTGGGCGCTGCGATCGCTGCCTTCACGGGCAAGCCGCAGGTCGTCGTCGATCCCGCCCGCGAGGTCTCCATGGCCCGGCTCGACGCCACGCTCGTCAAGGCGCTCGGTCTCAGGCCCGCCGCTCGCACCTTCCAGCAAAAGGTCGCGGCCGCCGGCCTGAAGCCGCCCGCCCGCCTCGGCAACGAAGTCGTCGCGCGGCTCATCTGGCTGCGCCTCAATCACCCAATGGAGGCGGACTCGCTCGAGCGACGTCCTCAGGATCCCGCCACACGGGCGGAGACCGCCTACTCCCTCGCCCAGGCTCTCAACGTTTCCCAGTGGGAGAAGGACAACGTGGTCGCGCTCGCCGACTCGTTCTCGCCGCCTGTCTACGGGGACTGGCCGAAGCGCGTGCTGCAGCGCGCCGTGCACTTCATCGGTTACCCCTACGTCTGGGGCGGCATGTGGGAGCACCGGCAGACGCTCTTCGGCGTCACCGACCGCGGCGGCTTTGACTGCTCCGGGTTCGTGTGGCGGGTCTACAAGTTGCAGCCGTACACCGGCGGCGGCTCGCTTCCGTCGGTCATTCAGGGACGAACGACCTACCAGATGAGCGGCGAGGTGCCAAAGACGAAGAGGATTCCCCTCGGTCACGTGAGGCCCGCCGACGTCGTCTTCTTCGGCGCCGACGGGTCCCGCTCGAGCCCCTCGGAGGTCGACCACACCGGCATCGCGCTCGGGAACGGCTGGATGATCCACTCCTCCAGCCAGGGCGTCGCTTTCGTGCCGCTCACCGGCTGGTATCACGACCGTTTCGCCTGGGCGCGCAGGCCGCTCCGCGAAGCGGGGCTCCTCTAGGCGCAGACGGGCGCAAATAGAGCTTTCAGCAGGCTTTTCCCGAATCCCTCGAAGGGGGGATGTTGCACCGTCCTGGGTCCGCGGATACTTCGGCTCGTCGTACGCGTCCGAACATGGGAGATGATCGGAATGCTTCATTGGAAGGTAAAGCTCGCGCATGTCGCTGTTGTCGCCGCTCTTCTGGCCGCTTTCCTGAGCGACCTTGAAGGGTGGGCCTGGTAGTACGGCGAACGGTTAACGCATAACCGTGAGCCTGCGCCCAGTCCGCTCGACCGAGAGCGCATCGGGTCGGGTGAAGCCGGAACGTCGTCTCGTCTCGCGCGAGACGGCGCGGCTTCTGCCTATCGTCGTCCCGGTGGCGCTCGCCGGCTTCGCCCTGCTCGCATTCGCGATCGGGCATTTCGCGGCATCGAACCCTGATTCGGCCGTCCTGGCAGGAGTGTTCGCGCTCCTCCTGGCGGCCACGTTCGTCGAGGCGCACCCGGTCCCGATCGAGGGGATCTCTTCAGAGGGAATCTCGCTCGCGGCCGTCTTCATCGTGGGCACAGCGGTGATCTACGGCTGGGCCCCCGCTGTCGTGATGGGCTTCCTCACCAGGGCGCTCATCGAGCTGTTCCAGCGGCGTCCGGCGATTCGACTGTCGTACAACAGCGCGGTCTACTCGCTGGGCGGCGGCGCGGCCGGCATGGCCGCATCGATGGGAGCGAAGGAGGCCGGCGTGGCCTCGCTGCTCCTGCAGGTGATGCTCGCAGCCGCTGCGTTCTACTGCGTCAACATTCCGCTGATCGCCGCGATCATCGCGCGCTGGTCGCGGGAGCCTTTCCTGCCGCTCTTGCGGAAGTCCGTCTACTGGACGGCCGTGCCGTTCTCGATCATGGCGTCGGTCAGCCTCATGCTCGCCGTGCTCTGGGAGCG
>DATAOL010000114.1:0-2589 GCA_036265755.1 Gaiellaceae bacterium
TCGCAGGCTGTGGTACTCGGCGAAGCGCTGCAGCGTGATGTCGATCGCACTCGCCAGCTCCTCCGGATCGTCGTGGAGGATGTAGGCGAAGATGCCCCGCTTCGCCGCCTCGTGCACGTATGCGGGGTCTTTGGCCGAGAGTAGCGCGATCACCGGGCAGGCGGCCTCTCGGACGATCTCCCCGATCAGGTCGAGCGCGTGCTCCGAATGCAGCCCGAGCCCGACAAGCGCGACGTCGGGCCGCTCTCGCGCCGTCACCGCGCCCACTTCCTTGACGTAGATCTCGCGTGCGATCACGTCGTGGCCGAGTCCCGTCACGACCTCCGCGAGCAGCTCGAGACGGTCACGCTTCTCGTTGGCGATCAGCACGCGAAGATGTGGCGTCTCTTTCTCGGGCATCGCTTGGCTGCGCCGTCCAGGGTAGCGCGGACTCGGCTTCGGCCGATCCCGGACGCAGTGCTAGTCTCTCTGTGCCGCGCCTCATCGACTGGCGCGGCGAGTCACCCCCGCGGGGCCACAGCAATCGGCCCCGCGAAAGGTCCACCCTCAGCCAGCGGGTTGGAGCGGTATCCGGCCGACCTGAGCCACCTGGTCGGCGACGAAGCTTCAGACCGGGAGGACCCGATGGTGGAGATTCGCGTTGGAGTGGCAGACGCCGGGGGCGTTCATGGGCTCATGCAGCGGCTCGTAGGCGTTTTCGACCGCTCGTCTGTGTCCTACGACGGAACGCGGAAGGAAGTACACGTGCGGTCGGAGTGGGAATCGCGCGGGGTTGTACAGGTCCTAGGAGCGGTCGAGGCATGGCTCGCCGAAGACGGCGTCGAGTCGGCACAGCTTTCGGTCGGAGACCGCTCGTACACGATGGTCGCGCCCGCCCCGATCGGGAGCAACCTGTGAACGCGGTCGCACAACTCGCGGTGCTGGCTGCGATGACGACCGGAGCGGGCGTCGTGATGATCCGTCTCGGTTTCTCACAGAGCCTGCTCGAGTCGCGGAAGGCCGTTCGCCGCTGCCCGTCGTGCGATCGCTCGATCGAGGGCCGCGCCTGCCCAACCTGCACCCGGCGAAGATGATCGGATCGCCACGAAGGCACGCGCACCACGATCCGCGTCATTCGGCTTGGGTCTTAGAGCAAGAGCGGCGTTCGCCCTAGCCTGCTCAGCCGCCTCGTGATGGCCGGGAACTCGAAGACAAGCGATTCGCCCTTGGCGACGCGGGAGGCCGCGCCACGCGGCGCCGCGCGGACCTGCCACGTCGTCCAGGATCGAGGCAGCCACGAAATGCAGTTCAACCGCGAGCGGGTAGCGGCGCTCCTCGCGCGCGACAGCTTCTTCTGGCTCGACCTCGACCGCCCGGACGCGGACGACTTCGAGATCCTGCGCGACGTCTTCGGGTTCCACCCACTCGCGGTCGAGGACTCCGAGCACTTCGACCAGCGGGCGAAGCTCGACGACTACGACGACTTCGTCTTCATCGTCGTCTACGGAGCCTCTCCCGACGACGATCGGCTCGTCGAGGTGCACTGCTTCTACTCCGAGCGCTTCCTGCTCACCGTCCACCATGACGACACCCCCGCATTCGCGGAGATTCGTCGGCGCTACCAGCGACGCGACGAGGCGATCGACCGGCCGTCCCTTTTGCTCTATCGGATCGTCGACGGCCTCGTCGACAGCTTCTTCCCGATCCTCGGCGACTTCGACAACCGCATCGACGAGCTCGAGGACGCGATCTTCAAGAAGGCCGACGACGCCCAGCTACAGGAGATCTTCCGGATGAAGCGCCTGCTTGTCGGGATGCGTAAAGCCGTCAGCCCGCAGCGGGACACGTTCGCGAGCTTGATGGGGCGAATTGGGGAGCTACCCGGGCTGGCCGAGGAAGACGAACGCTACTTCCGCGATATCTACGACCACCTGATTCGGATCAGCGACATGATCGACAGCTACCGCGACCTGCTGACGAGCGCGATGGACGTCTACCTCTCGACTGTCTCGAACCGGCTCAACGCAGTGATGAAGCAGCTCGCCGTGATCGCCACCATCTTCCTGCCGCTCAGCTGGCTGACCGGCTTCTTCGGCCAGAACTTCGGCTGGCTCACCGGTCACATCGGACACTGGGAGGCGTTCGTCGGCATCGGCATGGGGACGGAGGCCGTCGCACTCGCGATCCTGCTCGTCTTCTTCAAGCGGCGCGGCTGGTTCTGATGATCGTCCGCCCGGTGAATCCCGAGGTCTCTCGCTCGACCCTCTCCCGCGACCCGCTGGCGGCGATCGCCATCTCCGCGGCGCCGATCGTGCTCGACGGCAGATATCGCCTCCTGCTTGGAGCGCTCGTGCGCCTTCATCGCTCGCGGAGAGGTCGGGTGGGGAGTTGCGGCCGGGTCGGGCGCCCTGTGGATCGCCCTCGCGTTCCTGGCCGTTCGTCATTTTGCGACGACCTCCTGGCCGTTCTCGGACGGAGCGCCCGGGGTGCTCGCGGCGGCAGGGGTGCTGCTTCTCCTCGCCCAGGCCTTCAAGGCATACGGGTGGGGACGGCTGTTCCCACCGGGTGAGCGGCCGAAGCCGCTCGCGCTCGCGGCCGGCAACGGTGGCG
>DATAOL010000115.1:0-4342 GCA_036265755.1 Gaiellaceae bacterium
GCCGTCGGCAGCCCTAAGTTCTACGCCGCCCGCAAGCCAGGGCGCCCGCTCATGCCACAAGCCCAAAGACGGGATCGCAACAATCGCGACATCCAGCGAGTTATCGAAAACTCTGCTTGGCGCAGTGGATTAGGGTAGGGCGCCGTGGCTGCAACTGGCGAAGGGCAGAAGACCGTCGAGCAGGTGCTCGAGGAGTGGCGCAAGGCAGGAATCCGGTACGTCCGCTTCGAGCTTCCCGACATGCACGGGACGAGCCGCTCGAAGACCGTGCCGATCGATCACGCCGCCGCGTACGCGGAAACAGGCCTAAACATGTACGGAGGCGCGGTCGTCCTCGACTCTCGCTCGGACATCGTCTCGGGCACCCTCTACAACGAGGAGGTCGCCTACGCAGACCAGCGGCTGCGCCCGGATGCCGCGACCGCCCGCATCGTCCCGTGGGTCGAGGCAACCGCCCGGATGATTTGCGACACCTACTGGGACGATGGTCGGTCGCTCGAAGCGGCCCCGCGCCACGTCTTCCGCCGGGTGCTCGATCGGTGTCACGAGCTTGGCTACGAGCCGCTCATCGGCGTCGAGCCGGAGTTCTATGTCCTCGACCGAGAGACGAAGTCGCCACTCTTCAGCGGGTACCACATCTTCAACACAGTCCGAAACGCCTGGGTGCCCTTGATCCAGCGGATCGTCGACGAGATGCCCGGCCTCGGCGTCGACATCATCACCGCGAACTGCGAATACGCGAGCTCGCAGTGGGAGATCAACTACGCGCCCGCCGCCGGGATGGACGGGCCCGACCACGCCTACGCCTTCAAGAACGGCGTGAAGGAGCTCGCTCATCTCGAGGGCTACATCGCCACCTTCATGTCCAAGCCCTTCGACGACTCGGCCGGGTGCGGCGCGCACAATCACATCACGCTGCTCGACCTCGACGGCGGCGAAAACGCGCTCTCCGATGACGACGGCGAGTACGGTCTCTCGGCGGCCGGGAGGAGCTTCATCGCGGGCCAGCTTCGCCACGCGCGCTCGACCTACGCGCTCGTCGCCCCGACGATCAACTGCCTCAAGCGCCGGCGAACGCACACCTTCAGCCCGACGAACGTCGCCTGGGGGCTCGAGGATCGGAGCGCGCTCATCCGCGTGAAGGGCGGTTCGGCCTCGTCTCGCCACGTCGAGAACCGAGCGCCGACGGGGCTGTCCAACCCGTACCTCGCATGCGCGGCGCTCCTGGGCGCAGGACTCCTTGGGATCGCCGACGAGCTCGAGCTCGAACCTCCGGCGCAGGCGCCTGCGGAGGAGGACGAGTCCAAGGAGAAGCTCCCCACGGCTGTCGAGGAGTCGCTCAGCCTCCTCGAGGCCGACGAGAAGATCGTCGACCTCCTCGGCTCGGAGTTCGTCCAGGCCTACACCGTCATGCGTCGCTACGAGCTTCAACGCTTCGCCGACCACGTGACGGACTGGGAGCGTGAGGAGTACCTCGAGCTCTACTAGCGCACTTTGAGCTAGACAGCCCGTTCGTAACGGGTGCGTTCCCAATCCGAGACCGAGTCGCGCCACGCCGATAGCTCCCACTCGCGCGACACTGCGTAGTAGTTGCTGAAGCGCTCGCCGAGACTGGCGCGCAATACCTCGTCCGCGCGGAAGGCGGCGAGTGCGCTCTCGAGGGAGCCCGGTAGCGCAGGGAGGTCGTCACGCGCATAGGCGTCGCCCACGACCGGCTCGGGGGGAGTCGCCGCGCGGCGGAGGCCGTCCGTCGCCGACACGAGGAGAGCTGCCAGCGCGAGATACGGATTGGCGTCCGCGCCCGGGCGCCGGCACTCGACTCGGCTCTTCTCCGGCTCGCTCGCGATCGCCCGGAGTGCGCAGGAGCGGTTCTCTATCCCCCAGCTTGCGTTCACGGGCGCGAACCAGCCGGGAACGAGCCGTTTGTAGGAGTTGATTGTCGGATTGAAGAGGAGCGAGGCGGCCGCCAGGTGGTCCAGCATTCCCGCGATCGCCTGTGTGGCGGGTGCACTGAGGTCTCGAGTCTCGCCCTCGGGCGCAAAAGCATTCGTCGCCCCTGTCCAGAGCGAAAGGTGCAGGTGGCCGCTCGAGCCTTCCTCGCCAGGGTTCGTCTTGGCGAGGAAGCTCGCGCGTAGCCCGAGGGTCTCCGCTACACCCTTGACGGCGAACTTGACGAGCACGGCGTCGTCTGCGGCGCCGAGGGCGTCGCGTGCCGCGAGGTTCAGCTCGAGGAGCCCCGGGCCGGCCTCGGTGTGGATCGCCGTCAACTCGACGCCGAGCGCGTCGAACGCTGGGCCGAGCGCCGAGACGAGCTCGTGGTAGCGACCTGCCTCGACGAGCGAGTAGCTGATTCCGCTCGAGAGTGGCTGCCCGTTGCCGTCCCAGATCCGGACCTCGTACTCGAACGCCGCGCGGGCGTCGTAGCCGAGTTCCGCGGACGCCGAAAGGGCGCCCTGGAGGACCTCACGCGACGCCAGTTCGCAAGGGCTGCCGTCGCGCCAGGACGGCGTCGCCAGGCACACCTGCCAACCCGGGCGCCACGTGATCGGGTGCAGCGTGTCGGTCTCGGGCCGGACGACGAGGTCGCCGGCGCCCGAGCGGATCCCGAAGTTCTCATAGGTCGCAATCGGCGTGTCCACCGGGTCGAGACCGAGGAGGAGGTCGGTCATGACCGTTCCCTCCTTCACCGCCGCGTCGAAGGCGTCCGTGCTCAGCGCCTTGCCCCGAAGGGAGCCGTTCATGTCGGGCATCCCGAGGAGGACAAAGTGCGATTCGTTCATGCCAGGCGGTTTTGGACGTCCGTCAAGGCGGCGGCGATGCGCTCGACCATCTCGGCCAGTTCGGCTTCGGGGGCGTTGTATGCAGGTGCGACGAGGACGTGGTCGCCGGTGAAGCCGTCCGCGCCGGAGTGCGTGGCCAGGACGAGCACTCCGTGGTCGAGCATGACTTCGTCGACGAGCCCGGTCGCTGGGACGCCAAGCTCGATGCCGAGAAGGAAGCCTCGGCCGCGCACCTCGCGAACGAGGTCCAGCCCGCCCACCGCGTCCTCGAACTCGTCCCGCAAGGCAGGCCCCCGCTCGGACACGCGCTCGACTAGGCGCTCGTTCTCGAGGGCGGCGACCACGGCGAGCCCGACCTGACATAGGAGCGGCGCGCCGTCCCACGTATGGCCGTGCTCGAACTCGCGCGAACCGGAGGCGATGGCCTCGTACACGTGCTCGGCGCAGAGGATTCCCGCGAGCGGGGCGTAGCCTGCGCCGAGGGTCTTCCCGAATGTGACGATGTCCGGCACGAGCGGGATCTGGTGGTAGGCGAACCAGGAGCCCGTCCGTCCGAAGCCCGTGACGACCTCGTCGAAGACGACCAGGAAGCCGTGCCGGTCACGTCGCTCGGCGAGACCCTCCCAGAAAGCCTGCGGCGGCGAATAGCCCGGTAGCGAGGCCGCCGAGACGGGCTCGCAGAGGAACGCGGCGACCGAGTCGCCGGCCTCCGCGAGGATGCGGTCGAGCTCCGCGAGGGCCGCCTCTCCTGTGTCGACGCTCGGCGGGATGTGCAGGTGCCCGGCGAGATAGGGCCCGTAGGGATGGCGGAGGCTGTGGCGGCCCGTTAGTGCGAGCGTCCCAAGGGTCGAGCCGTGGTAGGACTGGGCCGGCGAGACGATCCGCCAGCGGCTGTCTCCGCGCTCCGCGTGGTAGGCGCGCGCGAGCCGCAGCGCCATTTCGTTGGCCTCGGAGCCCCCGGTGACGAATCGCGCGCGAGCCATCTCCGGGGCCGCGACCTCGATTACCCGGTCGGCCAACTCTTCCTGTCGCTCGTTCGTGAACGCGTGGTAGTAGACGTACGAGAGCTGGTCTGCCTGCCGGGCGGCAGCATCGACGATGTCGAGACGCCCGTGGCCGAGGCACGCGACCATCGCGCCTGCGCCGCAGGCGTCGAGGATCTCCGTTCCGTCCGTTCGGAAGAGCCGAACTCCCTCGGCCCGCTCGATGTTCGGGTACGCCCAGTCGAGGTAGCGGGGGAAGACGTTCGTCTCGTCGGCTCGAATGAGGGCGGGTAGGGCGGTTGTCATGATGCTCTTTCGCGCGGGCGGGCGATCTGCTCGAGAAAGGCGTCCAGGAGCTTGCGGCTCATGGCGCGGTGCTCCCGGGCGCGTTCGCGTGTCTCCGTCAAGAGCCGATCAGGATCGACCCCGTGCTCATCAAGTTCGTGCCGGTACGCGTCGACCCACATGTCCATGATCTCGTTCGTCACCTCGGGGTGGAACTGGATCCCGAGGCTGCGGCCGATTGCGTATGCCTGGACGCCGACCTCGTTCTCGGCGATGACGGTGGCGCCTTGCGGC
>DATAOL010000116.1:0-2423 GCA_036265755.1 Gaiellaceae bacterium
GTCGCGGTCGAGTCGATCCGCTCGTACGCGGGAGCCCGGAGCATCGTCGTAGGCCTTGCGGCCGCCGCGATCGCGTTCTGGCTGGCCGGCCTCGCGTTCCGCGCCCTTCGGCGCGCGTGAGGATTCCGCCGAGCGGCGCCGTATCCTTCGCGCGTGGCCGACGAGATGCAGACGCTCTGGCGCGAGTACCGCCGGACTCGCGACCAGAAGCTCCGCGACCGCCTGATCGTCAACTACGCGCCGCTCGTGAAGTACGTCGCAGGTCGGCTCGGCAGCGGGCTGCCGGCGCACGTCGACGAGGGCGACCTCGTCTCGTACGGCTTGCTCGGCCTGATCGGCGCGATCGAGCGGTTCGACCCCGACCGCGACATCAAGTTCGAGACGTACGCGATCTCGCGCATCAAGGGCTCGATCATCGACGAGCTGCGCGCGATGGACTGGGTCCCGCGCTCCGTTCGCGCGCGGGCCCGCGACATCGAGCGTGCGATCGCAGAGCTCGAGGCGAAGCTCGGCCGGGCGCCGACCGACGAGGAGATCGCGGAGAAGCTGGGCCTCTCGCAGGACGAGCTCGCCGACAGCCTCACCGACATCTCGCGCTCCTCGATCGCCGCGCTCGACGAGCTCTGGACGGTCTCCTCGTCCGGCGGCGACCAGATCGCGCTGATCGACACGATCGAGGACACGCAGGGGCCGGAGCCGCAGTCCGCGCTCGCGCTGACGGAGATGCGCGAGGCGATCGGCGAGGCGATCGCCCGCCTGCCCGAGCGCGAGAAGCTCGTCGTCACGCTCTACTACTACGAGGAGCTGACCCTGCGCGAGATCGGCGAGGTGCTCGGCGTCACCGAGTCGCGTGTCTCGCAGCTGCATACGAAGGCGATCCTGCGCCTGAAGGCGCGCCTCGCAGGCGCACCGGTGCGCTCGACCTTCGAGAGCTGAACGCCGGATAAGATCCGCAGCTCCCATCCCATTCGCAAGGAGGAAACGCCCGCATGGCCGCAGTCGAGCCGTCGCAGATCCGTAACGTCGCCGCCATCGGCCATCGCGGGACGGGAAAGACGTCGCTCGTCGAAGCGATGCTCTTCCAGGCCGGTGCGACGAACCGGCTCGGCACGGTCGAGGCCGGCTCGACCGTGTCCGACTGGGACGACGACGAGCAGCGGCGCCAGATGTCGCTGTCGGCGTCGATCTGCCACCTCGATTGGCAGGGACTCAAGATCAACCTGATCGACGCACCGGGCGACGCGGGCTTCGTCGGCGACGCGATCGCGGCGCTGCGCGTGGTCGAGGGCGCGCTCTTCACCGTCAGCGGCGTCATGGGCGTCGAGGTGCAGACGAGCCGGATGTGGCAGCGTGCCGAGGAGCTCGGCCTCTCGCGCGTCCTGTTCGTGAACATGCTCGACCGCGAGCGCGCCGACTTCCACCGGACGCTCGGCCAGCTCCGCGAGCAGCTCTCCGACCGCTGCGTCGCCGTGCACCTGCCGATCGGGAGCGAGCACGAGCTGCGCGGGATCGTCGACCTCCTGCACATGAAGGCCTACATGAGCCCCGAGGGTGGGCGCGAGGAGGGCCCGGTCGAGATCCCGGCCGAGATGGCCGACGAGGTCGACCGCCTGCACACGCAGCTCCTCGACTCCGTGGTCGAGACGGACGAGGCGCTCATGGAGCGCTACCTCGAAGGCGAGGAGCTCCCAGTCGAAGAGGTCGCCAACTGCCTCAAGGCCGCCGTCACGCGCGGCGAGCTCTTCCCGGTCGCCTGCGGCGTCGCGACGAAGAACCTCGGCACGACGGCCCTGCTCGACCTCCTGGCCGAAGGGATCCCGTCCCCGGAGGACAAGTCGCCGGCGATCGACGTGGACGGCGCCGCGACGGCCGCGTTCGTCTTCAAGACGATCGCCGACCCGTTCGCCGGCCGCATCAACGTCTTTCGCGTGCTGAGCGGCAGGCTCAGCGGCGACACCACCGTCGTGAACGCGCGCGCGCGCGCGAAGGAGCGGATGGGTGCGCTGCTCCTCCTCCAGGGCAAGGAGCACCACCAGGCACCCGAGTTCGGGCCAGGCGACATCGGCGCCGTGGCGAAGCTCAAGGAGACGATGACCGGCGACCTGCTCCTGGACGCCGAGAACGACGTCGCCCTCCCGGAGATCGGTTTCCCAGAGCCGGTGATGAGCTTCGCGATCACTCCGAAGGCGAAGGGGGACGAGGAGAAGGTGGCCCAGGCCCTTCGTCGACTGTCGGAAGAGGATCCGACCCTCCAGCTCCGCCGCGACCCGCAGACGGGCGAGCAGCTCCTGTCGGGGCTCTCGCAGATGCACGTCGAGGTCGCCGTCGCGCGCCTGAAGAGCCGCTTCAACGTCGAGGTCGAGCTCCACCCGCCGCGCGTGCCATATCTCGAGTCGATCCGCTCCGAGTCCCGCGCCCAGGGC
>DATAOL010000117.1:0-6388 GCA_036265755.1 Gaiellaceae bacterium
GATTCCCGTTCCGATGAGGAACGAGAGGAAGAACGCGACCCCGACGAGGAAGATCGAGTATGGGAGCGTCTGCCCCACGACCGTCGAGACCGGCGCCGGGTAGTGGGAGGTGGAGACACCGAAGTCGAGGTGCACGATCCGGCCGAGGTACGTCACGTAGTCCTGCCAGATCGAGTTGTGGCCTCCGCCGACAAGGGCCTCGTAGGTCTGGACGATCCCCGGGTTCGCCGCCAGCTGGGCCGGGGTCAGGTGCTGGAGGATCCCGTCGATCGGGCTTCCCGGCATCATCCGCGGGAGCAGGAAGTTCAGCGTCAGCGCGACCCAGAGGGCGAATGCGTAGAAGACGAGCCGTCGGGCGAACCAGCGCATGATCGTTCCTCGTGAGGGTATCGGCGGGCGATCGAGAGGGACCGCCCGCCGTTACCGCTCGCTTACCTCAGATCCCGGCCTTGCCGCCCGGGCAAATCCGGGTGAAGGACAGGATGTTGTCGGGGAAGGTCGTGAAGATCGGGTCGCCGAAGAAGTTCTTCCGCGACGAGAAACAGTGGAAGTACCGCGTGCTGTACGTCGACCAGCGCGGGCCGATGAACAGCGGCACGATCGGCAGGTCGTCCAGGAAGATCCCCTGGAGCTGCGTTGCGTACTGCCTCTGCTTCTTCACGTTGAGCGTGGCCTTCCACTTGTTCAGCAACGTGGTCGCCTTCGGGTCCGAGAAGTGCGCCCAGTTGCCGGTGGTCTCGCCACTCTGTCCCGGTGGGACGTACGCGTTCTGCGACAGGTTGGAATAGAAGTAGCCGTACGGCGAGCCCTGCGACGCCGCCTGCCAGAGGAGCGTCGGGAAGGTCGTCGCGTACGCGCTCGGCTGCCAGGCTCCCCAATCGGGCTCGAGAGCGACCTTGGAGTCGATTCCGATGTCGCGCAGGTTCCGCGTGATGATCTGGTTCGACGCGACCCAGTCCGACCAGCCGGCGATCACGTGGATGTCGAGCTTCACGCGGTCGCCGTGGGGGTCGAACAGGTTGGGCCCGTGATACGAGAACCCTGCGTTGTTGAGGATCGTCTTCGCAGCGTCCGGGCTGTACGTGGACATCGTCTTCGAGCGGGCCTTGATCTTCTTGCTCGTCACCCAGCTCGGGAAGAGCCCGTTCAGCCCGATCGCGTCGGTCGGCGGCGCGTAGCCGTACTCACCGAGCTTCGACACGGTCTTCCGGTCGATCGCGCGGCTGAGGGCCTTGCGGAACGCCGGCATGCTGTACGGGTACTTCGTGGTGTCGTACATGAGCGAGACCGGGTACGCCGTCGTTGCGTAGAAGGCGTGGAAGTGCTTCTTGTCCCGGTTCGTGTACGCCTTGTCGACGTTCGGCACGAAGTTGTGCGTCCAGTCCACCTGGCCGCTCTGGATGAGCGCGAGCGCGGCGTCGTTCGATGACGCCTGCACGTACTCGAGGCACGGGATCTTCGGCAGGCCCTTGCGCCAGTACTTCGCGTTTTTCGTGAACACGTAGTCCTGAGGCGTGAAGCGCGTGATCTTGTTGTACGGGCCGGAGCCGACAGGCGACGAGTTCCTGAAGTTCGGAACGTCGTTGATGTTCGCCCAGACGTGCTTCGGGACGACGAAGACGCGGTTCATCGTGGCCGCGATGAACTGCGAGTCCGGCGCCTTCAGCTTGATGACGACCGCGTACGGGCCGCGAGCCTTGACGGACGCGATCTCGTTTCCGGCGCCGGTCAAGCCGACGCGGTCCATGATCTTGTCCTGGCGGCCGGCCGTGATGCTGTAGACGACGTCGGCCGACGTCAGCTTCTGGTTGTCCGACCACTTGACGCCGCGCGCGAGGTTCAGCGTGAGCGTCTTGTTCCCGTTGCTCCACTTCCAGCTGCGGGCGAGCCACGGAACCGGCTTCAGGCCGCCTTCGGCCGTGATGATCAGCGGTTCGTAGAACGCTCCCTGCACGAACGATCCGCTCGGGAGGCCGGTCGCGGTGTACGGGTTGAAGTTCCTGGTGAACGTGGGGTCGCCGGAGCCCGTCATCACGAGGCACTTGTGACCTGCGCTGATCTTGACGGGACTGTCGACGGCCGCTGGAGTCGACGTGCTCAGCGCCGCCGCGAGGGCGAGGCAAGAGCCGACGACGGCGAGCGCAATCCAGCGGGTCGAGGGAAATCTGCGTCGCATCGGCTGTCCTTTCTCGCCCAGGGTCGGGCGGTCGGCCTTGTTTCCGTAAACGTTTCCGGAAGTGTTAACAGGATCGTTACGGGAAAGTCAAGGCCTTTTCCGCAAATTGCGAGGAAAATTGCTGTTTAGGGTTCCGGAACGTTCCGGAACATGCTTCAATGGGTCGATGGCGCAGGCTATCTCGCAGCGGCCCACGAT
This sequence comes from Gaiellaceae bacterium, assembly GCA_036265755.1. Taxonomy (GTDB): domain Bacteria; phylum Actinomycetota; class Thermoleophilia; order Gaiellales; family Gaiellaceae; genus DATEOR01. The sequence goes on from DATAOL010000117.1 coordinate 2,375, forward strand.
CCGGCAGATCGCCGAGCAGGCGGGCGTCTCGATCGCAACGGTGTCCCGGGTCCTCAACGGGCGCGGCGACGTGTCCGACGGGACGCGCGACCTCGTCGCGCGCGTGATCCGTGAGAACGGCTACACCGCGAACCGCAGCGCCCGGGGCCTCTCCGCCGGGCGCACGGGCTTCGTCGGCGTGGTCGTCCCGCTCGTCTTCCCGGCGTACTTCTCCGGGATCCTGGACGGCGCGGCCGAGGCGCTGTTCGAGCGCGACCTGCAGATCGTCCTCTCCCCCACCCGGCAGGAGCACGACCGCGAGGTGTCGGTGCTCGACCGCCTGCACGGCATGACCGACGGCTCGCTGATCATCCTCCCCCAGGAGTCCAGCGAGGAGCTCGAGCGGCACCTGGACAGCGGGTTCCGGTTCGTCGTGATCGACCCGCTGATGCGGCTCGACGAGCGAATCCCGTCGGTCTCGGCCGCGAACACGTCGGGCGCCGACCAGGCGATGCGCCACCTGCTCGACCTCGGGCACAGGCGCATCGCGCAGATCACCGGGCCGAGCGGTTGGCTCGCCACCGAAGACCGCCGCCGCGGGTACCGGGCAGCGCTGGCCTCGGCCGGCATCCTCCCCGACCCCGCGCTCGAGGTCGAGTCGATCCCCGAGATCGACCCCGCGCGCGCGGCCGCCGAGCGTCTGCTCGCGCTGCCCGACCCGCCGACGGCGATCTTCGCGTTCAACGACGACGCCGCGATCGGCGCGATCCAGGCCGCGCGCGCACGGGGTCTGCGCGTGCCGGACGATCTCTCGGTCGTCGGGTTCGACGACGTGGACCACGCCGTGATCGTCACGCCGGCGTTGACCACGGTCCGCCAGCCGCTGGCCGAGATGGGCCGCACCGCGGTGAGCCTTCTGAGCCGGCTCCTGGAGCGGCAGAGCTTCGAGACGCTCCACGTCGAGCTCGCCACGCGGCTGGTCGTGCGGGACTCCACTGCGCCGCCCCGCAAGCCCTGAGCGGGCGCTACGCTAGGACGACCCTGCCGACGTAGCTCAGCTGGTAGAGCACTTCACTCGTAATGAAGGGGTCCCCGGTTCGAGTCCGGGCGTCGGCTTGCTGATAGCCATCCCCTTTGGAACCTTCCTAGGTGCGCCGGCGTCTCTTCGGGCATGTCAGATTCATGTCATCTGTCCAGCTCAACCGCTTGGAGCCGGACGAGATCCACTTATCCGGCCCACACGGGGGCCGGGTTCCCTGTCGGAGTCCCCGGCTCGATCGTGCGCGTCAGACGACCTGCCCGATCCACAAAGGGAGATCGAGGAGGTATGTCTGACCTTATCTAGCTGAAAGAGACGCGTGATCCCGCGCTTCACACCGGCAGGTCCCTTGCTTGCCAAATCGAGCAGCCCGAAGGACAATCGTTGTGTCGGGGGGCGACTGAACGAAAGGAGACTGTTGTGAAGCGGCTTGCGGCTCTTCTCAGCCTTGTCTTTGGGCTCGCCGCGTCGGCGGTCGCGCTGGCCCCGGCAGCAGGCGCGGATGAAGGTGTGACGGGGATCTGCTCTTTCCCAATCAGCATCGAGCAGACACGAGCGCAGGGTGACACGGGTCACTTTCCAACGAGCGGCCCGTTTACCCAGGGGTTCTTCACCGGCCAGTTCTTCGTGACGATCACGAACGATCTGAACGGCAACTCGATCGAAGTCAATGCGTCCGGGCCTGGGTTCAACTTGGAAGACGGCACCTTCCTGCTCTCGGGCACGTCGATCCTCTTCCTGTTCCCCGGTGCCACCGGTGACATCCCTGGCCCTGGGATATTCCTCACGCATGGGCCCGTCGACGCGACTCTCATCGACGGTCATCTCAACACGGAGGTTCTCGGCGGAACAGTGAGCGGGGATCTCTGCGCGACGCTCGCCTAGACCGGAACGTGTAGGAGGGGCGGCCCCAGCGACCGCCCCTCCTAGCTAGCTGGCAGGCAGCTGCTCGCGATCTGCCCAGGGATCTCCGGTGGGAGCTGCGTACCTCATCGCCTCGACTTCGCTCGGATCCAGGGGCGGATCGAGCTGGCCCGCCTCTTCCTGGGCTTCGTGACCAGCTCGACCGGGTTTCGGGAGACCCGGCCGCACTTCCGAGCCGTCGTGAACATGCCCGAGAGGATCCTCAGAGCAGGTCGATGCTCGCCTCTCCCACCCGTCCTTCCGGAGCTGGGTGACGAAGGTCTCCAGCCTGTCCGTCATGATCTCCGTGAGCCTGTGATCTCCGAGCCTGGGCTCGATGGGATCTTCCAGATCGCCTCGTAGGAGTCCCGGTCGAGCGGGCGAGGTTCACGTCCACGTGCCTCTCCACCCAGTCAGCGTGGTGATCGCGGAGGATGATCCGATCTACCGCTCCTGGAAGTCATCCGCAACGCCGCGGATCAGGGCTGCGCGTTCACCGCCGGATCAGGCGCCCGGGACGTCGGCCTTGAACGTCCACTGCCAGGTCGTCGTGTTGCTCCCGATGTTCCGCTCCGTATGGCCGGTCAGCCGCGTGTCGTAGGGCGACGGCACGTCCGGGACGACCCCGTCCCCGACGAAGGTCTCGAGGTTGTGCCATGCCCACTCGAGCTGGAGCGACGGCTGCCCCATGCAGTAGATCACTGCGCGCGCGGGCGGCGGCTCGACGTCGCGCACCTCGACGGTCGCGTTGTACTTGTCGAGCTCGCTGTCGAGCCAGAAGCCCCCCGGCCAGGCGTCCTTCGTGGCGTTGTCCGTGGCCGAGCCCTGGCAACTCAACGGGGTGTACGCGTAGCTGAAATCCGCGTTGACCGGCCCGGTCGGGACGTAGTCGAAGTGCTTCGAGGCCTCGTCGAACGTCGAGAAGCGGAAGCGCAGGACGTCGCTGCAGCTGATGCAGCCCGCTCGCGTTGCCGAGCCCGCGACCGCTCCCGGGAAGGCGAGGTCGTTCAGGTCCGAGTGGACGAGGAAGTCGGTCGCCTTCCACTGATGCGCGATGACGGGGAGGAACCCGTGCCTGTGGAGCGAGTTGTTGTTTTCGTCCGTCTCCTGGACGGCCTTGGAGATGTCCGCGGTGGCCTTGACCAGAAGCAGCCCGATGGGCGGCTTGCGCTTGAAGTCGAGGTCGACCGCGAACTTGAGGACGTGCGTCGCCTTCGGCCGCATCGGCGGGAGGTGCCGGGCCAGGCCTCGGACGCGATCGTTGCCGATCTTCGAGAAGTCGAGCCCCACGGACGAGCCCTTGGCATTCCCCTTGCCGACGTTCCTGATCGTCACGTAGGCGGCGAACCCCGGGGTGTGTCCCGTCTCGTCCTCGACGACGTACGGCGGTGCGCCGGGAAGCTGCTTGAGCTCGATCTTCGTAACGACAAGGTCCGGCCACCGCTTCTTCTTGGCCGTTGAGCCCACGCTCGCGGGGACGCAGACGAGCGCGACCACCGGCAGCACCCAGAGCGTCGTCGTTCGCCTCACTGCATCAAGGCTACTCCCGCCTCTGAAAGTCACCAAATCCCTACCTTTCTCCCCCAGATTGACCTCCCGCCCGCGGCGCGGCTGACCTAATCTCGGGCCGTCCCAACGCTCAGGGAGGAGAGAGCATGAGAACTCGCTTGAAAGTGGGCGGCGCGATCGCCCTCGTCGTCGCGCTCGCGATTACCGCGGCCGCGTCCGGCGCAGGCGCACGACGGTCCGCCGGCCAGAACAGGCACAACCACGGATGCAACCTCGGCTCGAACGGCCACGGCCGCATCAGGCACCTGGTGTATCTCCAGTTCGACAACACGCACCTGATGCGCGACCGGACGAACTTCGCGTCCGACCTCGAGCTGATGCCGCACCTGAAGAACTTCCTCACCGACAACGGCACACTCGACGACAACCATCACACGATCCTGATCTCGCACACCGCGGGCGGGATCCTGAGCGCGCTGACCGGGCTCTATCCCGACCGGGAGGGCCAGGCGGTCTCGAACTCGTACGGGTTCTTCCGCGCGAACGGCAGCGTCGGGTTCTCGTCGTCGTTCAAGTACTGGACG
>DATAOL010000118.1:0-36404 GCA_036265755.1 Gaiellaceae bacterium
CTGCCGGAGAATGGCTAGCATCGCGGCGTGCCCAAGGCTCTCGTCATCGGACTGGACTGCGCGGCGCCCCAGTGGGTCTTCGACCGCTGGCTCGACGAGCTGCCGACGATCCGCTCGCTGACCGAGCGCGGTACCTACGGGATCCTCCGGAGCTGCGAGCCGCCGATCACGGTTCCCGCCTGGTCGGTGATGACGTCGTCGAGGAGCCCCGGCTCGCTCGGGTTCTACGGCTTCCGCAACCGCAAGGACCACTCCTACGACGCGATGGCGTTCGCCGACTCCCGTGCCGTCAAGGTGCCCCGGGTGTGGGACCTGCTGTCGCAGGCGGGCCGCCCGGTCGTCGTGCTCGGTGTCCCGCAGACGTACCCCGTCAGCGAGGTGAACGGCGTGATGATCTCCTGCTTCCTGACCCCGGACACCGAGCGCAGCCAGTACACCTACCCGGCCGAGCTCAAGACCGAGATCGAGAGGCTGGTCGGGCGCTACCTGGTCGACGTCGAGAACTTCCGCACCGACGCGAAGGAGAACCTCCTCGGCCAGATCGAGGAGATGACTGCGAAGCGCTTCCAGGTCGCAGAGCATCTGCTCGAGACGCGTCCCTGGGACCTCTTCTTCATGGTCGAGATGGGGACGGACCGCATCCACCACGCCTTCTGGCGCTTCTTCGACCATGAGCACCGGCTCTACGAGCCGGGGAATCCCTACGAGCAGGGGGTGCTCGACTACTACAAGGCGCTCGACGAGAAAATGGGCCGGTTGCTCAGCCACGTCGACGACGACACCGCGGTGCTGGTCGTCTCCGATCACGGTGCGAAGAAGATGGACGGCGGCATCTGCGTGAACGAATGGCTCCGGCAAGAGGGCTATCTCGTCCTCAAGAAGGAGCCTGCCGAGCCACAGCCGCTGAAGCCGGAGATGATCGACTGGGAGCGCACGACCGCGTGGGGCGAGGGCGGCTACTACTGCCGGCTCTTCCTCAACGTCGCCGGCCGTGAGCCCCAGGGGCAGGTCGCGCAGGAGGACTACGAGCGCGTCCGCACCGAGCTGAAGGAGAAGCTCGAGGCCCTCGGCGATCCCGACGGCAATCCAATCGGGACGGCCGCGCACCGCCCGGAGGACCTCTACGCCGAGCGGAAAGGCGTCGTGCCAGACCTACTGGTCTATTTCGGCGACCTTTCGTGGCGGAGCATCGGCGTCGTCGGCGCCGGCACCGTGCACGTCTTCGAGAACGATACGGGCTCCGACGACGCGAACCACGCGCACGACGGCCTCTACATCCTGGCTGCGGACGGCGTCCCGGCCGGGTCGGGGCCGCAGCAGGAGATCAGGGACATCGCCCCCACGCTTCTCCATCTCCTCGGCGAGCCGGTGCCTTCCGACATGGAAGGCTCGGTCCTCGAGGCCGCGACCGCTGTTTCAGTCTCGCGCTAGCTCTCGTCGGCCAGGAGCAGGGCGTACCCGTCGTGGAGGAACGGGGTGCGGTCGATCAGCGCCGCGATGTCCCGCGGCGGGAACTCGCCTTCCTCGGTGACGAAGAGGTCGATGTGCTCCGGTGAGGTGAGGTCGAAGCGCTCCTCGCCCGGATCGCGCGGATCCTCCGGCGCGAGCTTGATCACCTCGCAGGCGACGATGACCGGGACGCCGGCTTCCTTTGCAGCCTTCGCGAGCCCCGAGGTTCCGACCTTGTTGACGAGGGAGCCGTCGCGGAAGACGGTGTCGGCTCCGAGAAGGAGGAGATCGACGGTGCCGACCGCGTGCTCGGCGTCCGTGTCGTCGACGAGGTCGACGGCCAGCTCGGACCCGCGCAGGGCCTCGACGAGCTCGCGGCCTTCCTCGCCGGGCTCCGAGATCGTGCAGATCAGGCGCTGGGGTGGCGTGTGTTCCACGGCTTCCCGCACCGTCGCCGAGTTGGAGTGCGTCATGACGGTGCCCTTCACGTGCGGGGAGAGGAGGACCGCGATCGCGCGCGCGGCGCGTTCGCGGGCCTCGAGCAGCTGGCGCGCCTCCTCGACGATCTGCTCGTCGCTCCGGCCCGAGGCGAGGACCCGGCCCAGTGCCCCGGCGATCGCCCCCATCGCCGGCCGGGACGCGACGATGCGCTGCCCCAGCGCGATCGGGTCCTCGCCGAGCTCGACCGCCTCGCACACCGCTTCGACCGCTTCTCGGGCCAGCCAGCTGGCCCCGTGACGGTCGTCTTGCTCGATCAACTCCAATCGTTCCGCCAGCCTGGAGTCCATGAACCTCCCTCGGTTAGTTCGAGATCGTGCTGATGGTAGCCTGCTGCGCGATGGCGGACACCGAGCTGTTTCCCAGGCCTTTACCCGACCTGGCTGAGGACGATCGACCTGACGTCTCTCTCGTGGTGCCCGTTTACAACGAGGAGCGAACCATCGAGCAGGTCGTCCGCCAGGCCGTCGAGGTGCTGGAGACGGACACGCGCACCTTCGAGGTGATCGTCGTCGACGACGGCTCGAAGGACGGAACCTGGGGCGTCGTCGAGCGGCTGCACGCCGGCGACGCGCGCGTCAAGGCGGTCCGCTTCAAGCGCAACTTCGGCCAGCATCCGGCCATGCACGCAGGTCTCGTCCGCGCGCGGGGCGAGATCGTCGTTACGATGGACGGAGACCTTCAGAACCAGCCCTCCGACCTGCCGAGGCTGATCGAGGCGGTGGCCGGCGGAGCCGATGTCGCCTCTGGACGGCGCCTCGGCCGCGAGGATTCCTGGGGCCGCACGCTCCCGTCCAAGCTGATCAACGGCATGCTCCGCCGCTTCACGCGAGCTGACATCTCCGACTTCGGCTGTGCCTTCAACGCGTATTCGCGTGATGCGCTCACGCCTGTCCTCGGCGTGATCGGGAAGCAGAAGTTCACCAAGGCCCTCGTCCTCGCCGCGGGCGCGGAGGTCGTCGAGGTCGATCTCGACCACCGCGCGCGTGAGGACAGCTCGCGCTACTCGCCGCTCCGCCTTACGAGGCTCGCCCTGCACGTGCTCGCGGGCTTCTGGCCGCAACCGATCCAGTGGGCGGGGATTCTCCTGGGCGTCCTTTGCGGGACGTTCGCCGCGGTCGTCGGCATCTGGGCGACCGTCGTGTGGATCCTGAACGGCGACTTTCCCGGGCAGCTCTACCTCGCCGGCCTCGTGCTCGGCGTCCTGGCGGTGCAGGGGTTCATTCTCGCGCTGGTCGGGGAGTATCTGGGACGGATTCAGCGGGACGTCGAAGGACGCCCGCTGTACACCATCGACAAGGAACTGGTGTGAAGCGCGTACTCGTCACCGGCGGCGCCGGGTTCATCTCGTCCAATCTCGTGCGCCATCTGCTCGCATCCACCTCCCACGAGGTCGTCTCGCTCGACGCCCTCACCTACGCGGGCAACATGGACAACCTCGCCGACGTGATCGGCCACGAGCGGCTGTCCTTCGTCCACGGCGACATTCGGGATCCCGAGCTCGTGGGCGAGATCGTCGCCGACGTGGACGTGATCGTGAACGCGGCCGCCGAATCCCACGTCGAGAAGTCGATCGAGGAGGGCGGCTCCGAGTTCGTGACCACGAACGTCGAAGGCACGCAGGTTCTCCTCGACACGATCAGGCGCACCGCCGTCGAGCGCTTCATTCTCTTCTCCTCGAGTGAGGTGTACGGCACCGCCGAGTGCGCGCCCATGCACGAGGAGCACCCGCTCAACCCGCGCAGTCCGTACGCCGCGACGAAGGCGGGCGCCGACCGGCTCGCGTACTCGTACTGGGTCACCTACGGGCTGCCGATCACGATCGTGCGCCCGTTCAACAACTACGGCCCGCATCAGCATCCCGAGAAGGTCGTTCCGCGCTTCATCACCCAGGCGCTCATGGACGAGCCGCTCACCGTCCACGGCGACGGCCACGCAAGCCGCGACTGGGTCTACGTCGAGGACGTCGCCGAGGCGATCGACGCCGTCATCGAGGCCGACGTCGACCGGATCGCCGGCGAGGTGATCAACATCGCCACAGGCCGCGACATCTCCGTCGAGGAGATCGCGGACCTCGTCCTCGAGCGACTCGGCAAGCCCGCCTCCCTGAAGGTGCACACGCCCGAGCGCCCCGGCCAGGTGGACCGCCACATCGGCTCGACCGACAAGGCGGAGCAGCTGCTCGGCTGGCGCGCGCGCACCTCGTTCGAGGCGGGGTTGGAGCGCACCATCGGGTGGTATGACGAAAATCGGGCTTGGTGGGAATCTCCGCTACGCAGCGACAGCGCCGTCTTCTCGTCCTAGGAGCCGGCCCGGCTCAGCTGGGTCTTCTACGCGCCGCCCGCGACCGCGGGCTCTTCGTCGTCGCGTGCGACCGAGACGCGCAGGCACCCGGCTTCGAGTACGCGGATAGGCGCGCGATCGTCTCGGCCGAGGACGAGCCCACGATCGGCAAACTCGCTCAGGCGGAAGTCGTCGACGGTGTCATCGCGCCCGGAATCGACTGGCCCGTCGCCATCGCGGCCCGGGTCGCTGCCCGCTTCGCGCTTCCGCATCCGCTCTCGCCGGAGACGGCCTCGCTGGCGGTCTCGAAGCAGCGCCAACGGGAGCGCCTGAGCGAGGCCGGCGTTCCGCAACCGGACTGGCGGATCGTCACCGAGGCCGACGGCCTCACCGCGCCCTGTGTGGTCAAGCCGCCCGACCGCCAGGGGCAGAAGGGCCTCACGCTCGTCCGCGACGACTCGGAGCTCGAGGCCGCGGTCGAGCTGGCCGTGGCGGAGTCACGCGCCGGCTGCGCCCTCGTCGAGGAGCTCGTCGAGGGGCCGGAGGTGACGGTGAACGCGTTCTCGTCCGGCGGTGTCTTCCACCCGCTCACGGTGACCGACCGGCTCACCGCCGAGCCGCCCGCCTTCGGTGTCGCCCTCGCGCACGCCTGGCCGAGCGAGCACGATGTCTCCAAGGCGGTCGAAGCGGCCCGCGCGGCCGCGGAGGCGCTCGGGATCCAGAACGGCCCCACCTACACGCAGGTCAGGCTCTTGCCGGGCGGCGCGAAGGTGATGGAGCTCGCCGCTCGCCTCGGCGGCGGCCACGACGCCGAGGTCTGCTCCCAGGCGCTCGGCATAGATCTGAACGCGCTCGCCCTTTCCGCTGCGCTCGGCGAGCCGACCTCCGTGCCCGAGCCTCAGCCGGCCGGTGGCGCCTGCGTTCGCTTCCTCGTCCCGCCGGAAGGGGAGCTGACCCGGCTGACGGGCCTGGAGGAGGCCCGCGCCTGCGAGGGCGTCGTCGACGCGCGCGTCTACCGCAAGCCGGGCTGGGTCTTCGGGCCGTTCCTGCGCGGGGCCGACCGCGCCGGCTTCGTCATCGCGACGGGCGCCTCCCGGGACGATGCCCTCGCGAACGCGGGGCGCGCGGCCGACTTAATAGGCTTCGAGACCGCAGATGCAGCTCTCCTCCAGCAAACGTAAGACGTTCCTGTCGTTCCAGCCTCCCGCCATCGGGCCGGAGGAGGTCGCCGCCGTCACCGAGACGCTGACGAGCGGCTGGCTCACCAGCGGGCCCAGGGCGGAGGAGCTGGAGCGGCGCCTCGCCGAGCTCACCGGCGCGAGGCGCGCGCTCGCCCTCGCCTCCGGCACCGCGGCCATGCACTTGTCCCTCGTCGCGCTTGGCATCGGGCCCGGCGACGAGGTGATCACATCGCCGATCACCTGGCCGGCGACGGCGAACGTCATCGTCCACGCGGGCGCGTCGCCGGTGTTCGTCGACGTTCGCGACGACGACCTGAACATCGACCCGGAGCTCGCTGCGACCGCAGTCACGGAGCGGACGAAGGCGATCCTCCCGGTCGATCTCGCCGGCCAGCCGGCCGACCTCGACCCGTTGCTCGAGCTGGGCCTGCCCGTCGTCGAGGATGCGGCTCATGCCATCGAGGCCCGGTACCGGGGCCGCCGCATCGGCTCGGTTGCGCACGCGACCTGCTTCTCGCTCTATGCGACGAAGAACGTGGCCGCGGGGGAGGGCGGCGCCGTCACGACCGACGACGATGCGCTCGCCGACGAGCTTCGCGAGCTGCGCCTGATGCGGCGGAGTCACGGGTCGCTGTACGACGTGCGCACCGCCGGCTTCAAGGCGAACCTCTCCGACGTCCTTGCGGCGATCGCGCTTTGCCAGCTGGACAAGATCGAGGCGCACTCCGAGATCCGCCGGCGGCACGTGGAGGCCTACGACTCGGCCGTCGCGGACATGGCCGGAATCACCCCGCTCGCCCGCGACCCCCGCGACCGCCATTCGCTGCACCTCTACATCGTCCGCATCGACCCCGAAGGGGCGGGCGCCGACCGCGACGCCTACCAGGCCGCGCTCGCCGAGGAGAACATCGGCACGAGCATCCACTTCCTGCCGGTGCACACGCTGACCTACTACCGCGAGCGCTTTCCGCAGCCCGCGCGGCTGCCTGTCGCGGAGCGGGCCGGCCGCGAGGTCCTCTCGCTGCCGCTTTCCCCGGCCCATTCGGAGGAGGACATCGCCGACGCCGTCGATGCCCTCCGCCGCGTGCACGCCCGCTTCACCGCCTGATGCAGCTCAGCCGGCCGGTGCGCATCACCCTGCAGGTGCTCGTCAGCGCTGCCGTGCTCGGCTACCTCGTCTGGCAGATCGACCTGCGCGAGACCATCGACCTGATCGCATCGAGCAACGGCTGGTACCTCGCCGCCGCGTACGCGATCTTCCTGTCGACGACCGTTGGGCTCGCGTGGCGGTGGCAGGCGCTGCTCGCCTCGAAGGGGATTCCCGAGCCGCTCAGCTGGCTGACGAAGACGTACTTCATCGGCTACGCCGCCGGCCAGGTCCTGCCGACCTCGATCGGCGGCGACACCGTGCGGATCGCCGCGCACGCGCGGCGGCGCCCTGACGCGAAGGGGGAGGTGGCCGGCGCGGTGCTCATGGAGCGCGTGCTCGGCTCGGCCGGGACGCTGGTCCTCGTCGCCATCGGCCTCGTCCTCGCGATCGGTCGCTACAACAACATCCGCCAGGTCGTCATCCTCGAGGTCGCGCTCTCGGTGGCCGTCGCCGTCGCGCTCGCCCTCATGTTCTCGCGCAAGACGAACGCGTGGCTGCAGGAACGGGGAGGGACGAGGAGGCTCGCGCGCGGCTTCCGCAGCCTCTGGGACGCGCTGCACGGCTACCGCTCGCAGCCGCGGGCGCTCATCACCGTCCTCGCGGTGACCGTCGTCATCCAATTCATCCGCATCCTCGCCATCTGGCTCTGCGGCGAGGCAGTCGGGCTCGACGTCTCCCCGCTCGTCTACATCGTCATGGGGCCGCTTCTCTTCCTCGTCATGCTCGTCCCGTTCACGATCAACGGGCTCGGCGTCCGCGAGGCGTTCTTCATCGCCTTCCTCGGCCGCTTCGGCGTCGATGCGGACGCGGCCTTCGCGACCGGCTTCCTCTTCTACGCGGTCACGGTGGCCACGTCTATTCCGGGCGGGATCATCCTGCTCTGGCGGAGCGTGCGGCCTGCCGTCATGCGGCCTCGCGAGAGCCAGGAGTAGCCGGGCCATGGGCTAGAGTCGGGCCGATGTACGACGGTAAGAGCGTCGCCGTTGTCGTGCCCGCGTACAACGAGGAGGCGCTCATCGCCTCCACGGTCTCGACCATCCCTGACTTCGTCGACCGGATCATCGTCGTCGACGACGCCTCCACCGACGCGACCGTCGGGAAGCTCGAGGGCGCCGACCCGCGCGTCGACCTGATCACCCACGAGCACAACCAGGGGGTGGGCGCGGCCATCGTCACCGGCTACAAGCGCGCGCTCGCGGAGGAGATCGACGTCACGGCCGTCATGGCGGCGGACGGGCAGATGGATCCCGACGACCTGAAGACGCTGGTCGAGGGGGTCATCACGGACGGCGTCGACTACGCGAAGGCGAACCGGCTCTTCACCGGTCAGGCCTGGGAGCTGATCCCGCGGACCCGTTACCTCGGCAACGCGGTGCTCTCCTTCCTGACGAAGATCGCCTCCGGCTACTGGCACGTGGCCGACTCGCAGTCCGGCTACACGGCGGTGAATCTCGAGACGCTCCGGCTTCTCGACCTCGACCGCATCTACCGGCGCTACGGGTTCCCGAACGACCTGCTGGTGCACCTGAACGTGTGGAACCGGCGTGTCCGGGACTACCCCTCGCGACCCATCTACGGCGTCGGCGAGCGCAGCGGCATCCGTCTGCGCCACGTCGTCCCGAAGATCTCCTGGCTTCTGACGAAGGGCTTCTTCTGGCGGATGAAGGAGAAGTACATCATCCGCGACTTCCATCCTCTCGTCCTCTTCTATTCGCTCGGGATCGGCCTCTTCGGAGCCGGGTTCATCCTCGGGTGGATCGAGGTCGGCCTGCGCATCGCCGGGAATCCGATCACGAGCGCCTCGATCGTCCTCGTCGCGCTGCTCGTCATCTCCGGCCTGCAGCTGCTGCTGTTCGCGATGTGGTTCGACATGGAGTCGAACAAGGATCTGCGCTAGCGGGAACAAATCGGCGCGTCGGCCGGTCAGACCTGACATGACCCTTCTCCGATCGATTTCGTTCCTCGCTGTCGGCCTCCTCGTTCTCGCGCTCTCCCTCGCCGCCTGCGGCGGGAAGACGACCGAGCCGAACGGCCAGACGACCGAGGTGAACGGCGGCGACGCCGCGAGCTGCGCGATGCTCGTCCGCTACGACGACCACAACTACCTCGGCGCCGCCGTGGAGCAGATGCCCGGCCCGGGGGAGTCCCTCGGCACGGGCACCATCCCCCCGTGCAACGACACGGGCGGCGCCGGTACGACGATCCCGGCAGAAGAGGTCGAGGTGACCGCGGTGGAGGGCGTGCCCCCGACGATCGCGATCATGCTCGCCGGCCGAACCGACGTCGTGCTCGTCCGCGAAGACGTCGAGAAGCTGCCGAAGGAGCTCGCTCCGCGCTAGGCGCGTCTGCGGGCGGCCGCGAGGCCGAGTGAAACGGCGGTCACCGCGAGGAGCGCGATGAAGAGGCCGATCATGCGACCGTCGCCTCCGCCCGCGACCGCGCTGACGGCGTTCGTGAGCCCGGCGTCGGCCGAGGAGGCCTCCGGGATCGGGACGGTCGAGCGTGGCGCTCCATAGCGCGGCGAGCTCGCGACGTCGCGGAGCTTCTGCGCGTCCTTCCCCTTCGCGTGCGTGACGGCGGCGGGCAGGACGACGGCGGCGCCACCGCTGATGGAGCCCGAGCCGCCGGACCCGCTGCCTCCGGTGGGGCCCCCCGCACCGCCGGCGTGCTGCGAGCCGCCCGCGGAAGGGATGTCCTCGACGTACTGGTCGATGAGGCCGGTGCCCGAGGCGAGTGCGGACGAGCTCAGCGCAAGCGCCGCAACCGCAGCGACGAGAGTCGCCGCGGTCCTCCCCCTAAGAGAACGCCCCGTCATCCGCACAAATGATAGACGACCGGTGGAACCACCGAACCTGGTCATTACAGGCTTGCGGATTCATGGATGATGGCCTACAGTCCGACGGCTGAGAGAGGGCTCCGGGAGAGGCGTTTCCTGCTCGGCAAACTGCGGCCCGGTTGAAAGACCGGGGAAGGGCACTACAGGGGAGGATCGAGAATGCACGAGGGTGCTGCGGCCGAGGGTACGACCCTTCGCGATTACGTTCAGGTCGTACGCAGGCGCAAGTGGATCATCCTGCTCACGATGGTTCTGGTGCCCGCGGCTGCCGTCGTACTGTCACTGCGGCAGACACCGATGTACCAGTCGTCGGCAGAGGTTCTCCTCAACCGGCAGAACTCAGCGCTGCTGAGCGGCGCGGCCGATCCGAACACCTACTACCAGCCTGAGCGCGTGCTCCAGACCCAGGCCGAGCTGGCCAGGGTTCCGGCCGTCGCGCAGCGTGTCATTCGGGCAGCCGGTGCGAACGAGAGCGTGCAGGACTTTTTCGCCTCGTCGTCGGTCACCTCTGAGCCCAACTCCGACATCCTCACCTTCAAGGTCGTGGACGAGGACCCGGAGCTGGCCCAGAAGCTCGCCACGGCGTACGCGCATGGCTTCACCGCGTACCGCGCCGAGTTGGACACGGCGGCGATCACGACCGCGCTCTCGAGCGTAGCGGAGAGGATCACTTCCCTCGAAGCCGTGGGGGACCGCTCGTCGGCGCTCTACACGAACCTGATCGAGAAGGAGCAGCAGCTGAAGACCGCGCAGGCGCTGCAGACCTCCACGCTCTCGGTCGTCCGCGAGGCGGATGGTGTGACCCAGACGCAGCCCAAGCCGGTGCGGAACGGCATCCTGGCTCTCCTCGTCGGTCTCGTGCTCGGCATCGGGCTCGCATTCCTCTGGGATGCGCTCGACGTCCGCGTCCGCACGGCCGAGGAGATCGGAAAGGAGCTCCAGCTGCCGCTCCTCGCCCGCCTGCCCGCCAGCGCGAGAGGGCAGCGTTCCGACCAGCTCTCGACGCTGGTCGATCCGCATGGAGCACAGGCGGAGGCGTTCCGCATGCTGCGCACCAACCTCGATTTCATGAACCTCGAACGCTCCGCCAAGCGGATCATGGTCACGAGCGCGATCGAGTCCGAAGGCAAGTCGACGACCGCCGCAAACCTCGCCGTGACCTTCGCGCGCGCAGGCCGCCGAGTCACGATCGTCGACCTCGACCTGCGACGTCCGTTCATCGCCCGTTTCTTCGGACTGACCGATCGCTATGGGCTCACCCACGTCGCGCTCGGCTACGTCGAGCTCGAAGGCGCCCTCGCGACGCTCGCCTTCAAGGCGGGCGCCAACGGTGCGACCCACGGGGCCAACGGGTCTGAGAGCAACGGGATCGACGAACCCGGCGGCACTCTTCAGGTGCTGACCGCCGGCCCCACCCCGCCCGACCCGGGCGAGTTCGCCAACAGCCACGTGATCAGCGAGTTGCTGAGCAAGCTGGAGAAGCGCAGCGACATTGTCATCATCGACGCTCCGCCTTTGCTTCGCGTCGGGGACGCGATGGCTCTGAGCGCGAAGGCCGACGGCATCATTGTCGTCGCCCGGCTCGGCGTGGCCAAGCGGCCGATGCTCAGGGAGATCCACCGTCTTTTGAGCGTCGCGCCTGCAGCGAAGCTGGGGTTCGTTGTCACCGGAGCGCAGGAAGAAGAGGGTTACGGCTACGCCTCCTACAAGTCGTACAGCCAGGAGCCGGCAAAGCGACCTGCGCGGAAAGAGCGGGTCTCCTGACCCGGACGAGAATCATGGTCGCCGACCCTGCGCCCATGTTTCGCTCGGGAGTTCGAAACCTGCTCGCCCGTGAAGCCGACTTCGAACTCTCCGAGGCGTCGAGCTTCGACGAGCTCGAGGCCACGATCGCGGAGGAGCCGCCGGATCTTGCACTCATCGATCTCGATCTGCCGCCGGTAGGGGGCGTGAACGCGGTCTCGCGGCTGGCGGGTCGGTACGACACCGGCCTCATCCTCTGGAGCTTCGAGCCGGGTAACCGGACGGTCCTCGCCGCGATCTCCGCCGGCGCGCGGGGCTACATCGACAAGGGCATCTCCTCGACGGGCCTCGTGCGCTCGCTGCGCGGCGCGCTCGAGGGCGAGGCGCCTCTTTCGAGGCGGCAGACCGCGGAGCTCGTCGCGGCGCTGCACGGTGTCGAGGAGCGGAACCGCGCCCAGGAGCGCGCCCGGGTTCTCTCGCGCCGGGAGCGCGAGGTGCTCGCGCTGGTCGCCGGGGGAGAGCGCAACCGGGAGATCGCGGTGGAGCTCGAGATCTCCGAGTTCACCGTCAAGCGGCACATGCAAAACATCCTCACGAAGCTCGAGCTTCCGTCGAGGGAAGCCGCCGCGCGCTTTTACCTCTCGGCGTACGACGAAACCGAGCCGGAGGTCGCTGTGGGAGCCGAGGCGTGATAGCCGAGCCTGGAACCGGATCGGGTGGGCGCCCGCTCGTAGCCGTGCTCTGCCGCGTCCAGCTCCTGAGCGAGGCGATCCTGGGAGCCCTCGGCGAGATCGCGGACGTGCGCGTCTTTCCCGCGGGGATCGGAGACACGGCAGGCCTCCTCCGCTCGCTGAAGCCTGACGCGATCGTTGTGGACGACGAGACCGAGGCCGAGGCGGCGAGAGCCTTCCTCGGCCAGTCCGGAAGCACTGCTCTCCTGCACGTCTCGCTACGGGACGAGCGCCTGCTCGTCCTGACCGAGAACGGCTGGCAGGACGAGACCGACGGCGGCATCTCGCCGGAGTCGGTCAGGAACGTGCTGGTGGGACATCTCTTCGCTAGGGGGACGAGCCGGGTATGAACACGATCGAACGGAGCGCGTTGAACGAGGGCCTCGCCCTCTACGACGAGATGACGCAGACCGTGGACGAGCGCACGCTCGAGATCATCGAGCGCCGGCGCAGGACAGCCGTCGTGCGCCGCCGCGGCTGGCTCGTGCGGCGCGCTCTCATGGCCGCGGATGTGATCGGCCTCCTGGTCGCCTTCGTCCTGGCCGAGCTCATCGTCGGCCCGGGCGAGAAGATCGACATGAGCAACGAGGTCATCGCCTTCCTCGTAACGCTGCCGGGCTGGCTGCTCGGCGCGAAGCTCTACGGGCTCTACGACCACGACGAGGAGCGCACCAACCACTCGACCGTTGACGAGTTTGTGGGCGTTTTTCACCTCGTCACCGTCGGGACATGGATCTTCTTCATCGGGTCGTGGCTGACGTCCCTCGCCGCACCGAGCCTGTTGAAGCTCGTCGTCTTCTGGGGACTCGGCGTCGGCACCATCTCGATCGGGCGCGCCACCGCGCGCGCTTTTTGCCGCCACCGGATCGCCTACCTGCAGAACACGGTGATCCTCGGCGCGGGCGAGGTCGGCCAGCTCGTCGGACGCAAGCTCATGCAGCATCCCGAGTACGGGATCAACCTCGTTGGCTTCGTCGACGCGGCGCCGAAGGAGCGGCGCGAGGACCTCGGCCAGATGACGGTGCTCGGCTCTTCCGACCGGCTACCGGCGATCGTGCGCCTTTTCGACATCGAGCGCGTGATCGTTGCCTTCTCGAACGAGTCCCATCAGGACACGCTCGAGATCATCCGCTCACTGAAAGATCTCGACGTCCAGGTGGACATCGTCCCGCGGCTCTTCGAGATCGTTGGACCCGGCGTCGGCATCCACACCGTCGAGGGTTTGCCGCTCGTCGGCCTGCGTCCCCTCCGCCTCTCGCGCTCGGCGCGCTTCCTCAAGCGGACGCTCGACATCGCCGTCTCGCTGGCGGGGCTCATTCTGCTCTCGCCGCTCTACGCCTACATCGCGATTCGCATCAAGCTCGACTCGCCCGGACCGGTCTTCTTCCGCCAGGAACGGATGGGGGCCGGGGACAAGATCTTCCGGATCTACAAGTTTCGGACGATGCAATCCGACGCGGAGGAGCGGAAGCCCGAATACGCGCACCTCAACCGGCACGCCAAGAACGGCGGCGACCCGCGGATGTTCAAGGTGCCCGGCGACCCGCGCGTCACGAAGTTCGGGCGCCTCCTCCGGCGCTACTCGCTGGACGAGCTGCCCCAGCTCATCAACGTCTTTCGCGGGCAGATGAGTCTTGTGGGCCCGCGGCCCCTCATCCTGGACGAGGACGACCACGTGGTGGACGGTTGGGCGCGGAAGCGGCTCGACCTCAGGCCCGGAATCACCGGCCTCTGGCAGGTGCTCGGGCGCAGCGACATCCCCTTCGCGGAGATGACGCAACTCGACTATCTGTACGTAACGAACTGGTCGCTGAGCACGGACCTCTCGCTGATCGTGCGCACGGTTCCAGCGGTCTTTCGCCAGTCTGAATAAGAGGACCAGGGACATGAACGACACCAAGGTCGTGCACGCAGTCGGCGCCCGACCCAACTTCGTGAAGATGGCGCCGGTCATCCGCGCCCTCGACGAAGCGGGCGGTTTCTCGCAGCGCATCGTCCACACGGGCCAGCACTACGACGCCTCGCTCTCGGACGACGTTCTCGCCGATCTCGACTTCCCCGCGCCGACTGACTTCCTGGGCGTCGGCTCGGGCACGCACGGCGAGCAGACCGCGAAGGCCCTGGCTGGGTTCGAGCAGATCCTCCTCGGGGATCCCCCGGACCTCGTCGTCATCGCGGGAGACGTGAACAGCACGCTCGCGTGTGCCCTGGCGGCGGCCAAGCTCGGTGTGCGGATCGCACACATCGAGTCCGGGCTGCGCTCCGGCGACTGGACGATGCCGGAGGAGATCAACCGCGTGCTCACCGACCGGCTCTCCGATCTGCTGTTCACACACAGCCCGGAGGCGCTCGACAACCTCGTCCGCGAGGGCATCGATGCCGACCGCGTCCATTACGTCGGGAACACAATGATCGACTCGCTGCGGCGGATCGAGCCGCGCGCACGGGAAGCCGCGTACTGGACTGAGCTCGGCCTCGGCCTCGGCGTCCACGAGTACGTCCTCGTCACGTTGCACCGCCCCTCCAACGTCGACGGTGAGCGGCAGCTCGCCGGGATCACCGCCGCGCTCGTCGAGCTCGCGGGCCGCGTGCCGGTCGTCTTCCCGATCCATCCCCGGACGCACAAGCGACTCGAGGAAAACGGAGGCCTGGCGCGGCTGGAGGAGGCCGGGATCCATTGCCTGGGCCCGGTCGGCTACGTCCAGTTCCTGTCGCTCGAACTTGGAGCTGGCGCGATCGTCACCGACTCGGGCGGCGTGCAGGAGGAGGCCGCGGCCTTCGGCGTCCCGTGCTTCACGCTCCGTACGTCGACGGAGCGCCCGATCACGCTGAGCCACGGGACGAACGTCCTCCTTGGCGACGACCCGGCCAGCCTGCGCCGCGTCGAGGTCGTGGGGCGCGAACCGGTGCCGTGCGCCGTTCCTTTGTGGGACGGGCACGCGGGCGAACGCATCGCCGTCGTAATCGCGGAGGAGCTTGCCTCCGAGACCTGCGAACCGAGCGTGGTGGAGGCATGAGGGTCAGCGGCCGCATCAGCCTGCTCGGCTGCGAGATCGACGCTCTCGACATGAGCGAGACCATTGAGCGCTGCCGTCGGCTCATCGAGTCGCCCGGAACGTCGCACCAGGTCTCGGTCAACGCGGCCAAGCTTGTCGCCCTCCGGTCCGATCCCCGCCTGCGCGAGATCGTGGGCCAGAGTGCCCTCGTGAGCGCCGACGGCCAGTCCGTCGTGTGGGCCGCCAGAATCCTGGGTCGGCCGCTTCCGTGCCGCGTCGCCGGCATTGACCTCATGCACGGCCTGATCCTCCTGGCCGAGCGCGCGGGCTACTCCGTCTACTTCCTGGGCGCGCAGCCCGAGGTCCTCGAGAAGGCCGTCGAGCGCATCGGCCGCGACCACCCGGGTCTAGAGCTTGCCGGGATGCGCGACGGCTACTTCTCGGACGAGGAGAGCGACGAGGTCTGCGCCGAGATCCGCGAGGCGGAGCCGGACATCCTCTTCGTGGCGATGAGCTCGCCGCGCAAGGAGTACTGGGTCGCCGAAAACGCGGAGAAGCTCGGCTCGCCGCTCGTCATGGGCGTGGGCGGCTCGCTGGACGTCGTCGCGGGAGCAACGCGCCGCGCGCCCCGCTGGATGCAGAGGATCGGTCTCGAGTGGCTCGCTCGCCTCATGCAGGAGCCGCGTCGGCTCTTCGGCCGGTATGCGCGCACGAACAGTCAATTCGTCTGGCTCGTCGCGCGCGAATTCGCGCGGAGGGAGCGATGACTGCGATGGCGCCGCTGGAAGCGAAGGAGGAGGCCAGGCGCGCGGATGCGCTCTCCGTGCTCGTCGTCACGAACATGTATCCGACCCCCGAGAGCCCGCACTACGGGATCTTCGTGGCCGAGCAGGTGGAGGCGCTGCGCGAGCGCGACGACATCGAGCGTGTCGACGTCCTCTTCGTCGACGGCCGCCAGAGGCCGTCGAACTACCTGCGCGGAATTGTCGAGCTCCGGCGGATGATGGGCGAGCAGGCCTACGACCTCGTGCATGCCCATTACGGGCTTGCTGGGGCAATCGCCGTCATGCAGCGCCGAGTTCCCGTCGTCATAACGTTCCATAGCGGAGACATCGACTACATCTGGTGGCACAAGCACATCTCGCGTGGGGCGGCGGCGTTCTCCCGCGCGAATCTCTGCGTTTGCGAGAAGGACATGGCCAAGCTGATGGCACCGTCGTTTCATCTGCCGTGCGGGATCGAGATCGAGCGCTTCCGACCGCGTGACCGGCAAGACGCGCGTGAGAAGTACGGGATTGCGGACAACCAGCTCGCGGTCCTGTTTCCGGGTCCGCGAACGCACACGAAGAAAGCCTATGACCGCTTCGAAGAGGTGCGCGACGAGCTTCGCGCGCGGGGTCACGACGTGGTCGAGCTCCGTCTCGAAACCACCGAGCGTGACGATGTCCCGACGCTCTTCGCCGCCGCGGACGTCCTCGTCATGACGTCACGCTCCGAAGGATCGCCCGTGTCCGTGATGGAGGCGCTTTCGGGCGGCGTTCCCATCGTCGCAACAGACGTCGGGGATGTCCGGCCGATGATCGAAGGCGCGCCGGGCTGTTACGTGGGCGAGTACGACCCGATGCGCTTCGCAGATGAGATCGAACGGCTTCGCGATTCCGGCGCGCGGACCCCCCGCGTGCGCGCCAAGCGCTTCTCTCAGGAACGCATCGTCACCGCACTGCGCGTTGTCTATGCGGAGGCTGTCGGACAATGAGAGATCCCCTGCGGCGATTGGTCGTCCCCACGCTCGCGCTCGCCGCGAGCGGGTCGACGACCCTCGGTTTCAACGTCGTCCTCGCGCGTGCGTTGCCGGCAGCGGAGTACGCGAATCTGGCCCGTACGTTTGCGCTCTCGATGGCGGTCGCTCAGCTGTCGATGGCTAGCATCGCGCCGGCTCTGAGCAGAGTTGTCGCGTCCGGGAAGGACGACCAGCGCCGTTTCGATCGGGCGCCCAGCGCGATCGGCGTCGTGGGCTTGGTCTCGCTCGTAGTCTCGCTTTTCTACATCCCCCTCGCCCTGGCCGGCTTGGTCCCGAGCGGAACGTCGTTCGTGCTCGGCGGGCTCGCGGCCGCCTGGGTCTACGCGACCTACTTCGGGATCAAGATGGTTTTCTTCGCACTCGACCGGATCTCGGTCTATGCACTGCTCGAGCTCGTCAGCGACATCGTCTTCTTCGCCGTCCTCGTCGCCCTCGCGCTGACGGCCTCGCAGGCCTCGCTCTTCGCGTTCGTCGCCGCCTACGGGCTCTTCACGGTTGTCTCCTGGCGCTACATTCGTGCGAGAACCAAGAACCCTGAGCGCGTCGTGGTTGATCGGGCCCTTGTTCGGTACTCGGCGCTGGCACTCGTCGGGACGTATGCGAGCGTCGCGCGGTTCCCGATCATCATCGCGCTGACGGGCTTGCTCGGATCATCGAACGATGCAGCCCGGATCGCCTTGATCCTCGGTCTGGCGATGCCGCTGTTCCTCGTTCCTCAGGCGGCTGGCGTGATCACGTTTGCCGGCGTCGCCCGTGACCAAATCGATACGAGTCACGTGCGTGAGATGGTGCGCATCGTTGGTTTCATCTCGAGTCTCGCGGCGGTCGCGGTCGCACTAATCGCGGGACCGATCCTCGCGTTCGTTGGCGGCTCGGAGTACAGAGCCGGTGCTTCCGCCTTCGGGCTCGTCGTCCTGTGCCTCGTGCCTCTGGTCGCCGGCATTCCGATCGGTAACGCGGCCGCTGCGCGCGGGAATGTTCGCGTTACTGCAGGGATTTCCGTCTCAAGCCTTCTCGTCAGCCTCCTCTGCGGAGCGGTCGCAATACCTGCCTACGGTCTCACGGGCGCTGCTGTTGCCGTTGGCCTGGGGATGGCAGTCGCCGGAGTTCTACTGTTGGGTTACGGTGCTCGCGGCTTCGATCTCGGCCTCTCCGATGTCAGCGGTTTCTTGATCATCCTCGCCGCCGGAGTTGTGGCAGTGACGATCTCTTCAGGGTTCGCAGTCGCTGCTCTCATCGCCATCCTGGGTGCATCTGCCGCCCTTGCCATGTCGTGGTCGAGGTTTCGAGTGAAGCAGGCGACCTCATGACCCTTCGCCTGGCGCTTCGCGGTTTGAACAGCCTCACGCTCTTGGTGCTTGCTCTGTCGGGAGCTGCAGCTGCAGCGCTCGTTGTCGCACCATCAGCTGCACTGGCGCTCATCCTCGTCGTGTTCGCAGCGCTCTTCCTGCCTCGTCTTCGTCCTGAGCACCTCCTGGCGGCTGTTCTCGCGTACCTGCCGTTCGAGAACCAGGCGCTCACCTACGCGCCGCCCGGGTCCACTCCGTTCGTCCGTTACGGGCCGGAGATCTTGATCGATCTTGCCGTGCTTCTCATCGTCTTCGGACGAATCGATCGCGTTCTCGAAGGCCTGGGGAAGCTTCGTTGGCCGCTAGCCCTTCTCCTCGCAACGTGGCTCGCCTCCGCTGTTTGGGCGGGAGTCGCCTTCACGACGGCGTCGATTGGATTTCGGAGCGAGTTGAGGTTCCTTCCCCTTCTCTTCGTCGCGGTACTATCGAAAAGGCCCGAGGTCGATGCTCGTCTCTACGGTCGAGTGCTCGTTTTCGTGGCCGGAATCGAAGCCGCCATCGTGGGCGCTCAGGCGCTGCTTGGGACTCCAGCTCGCGAGGCTTTCGCGCCGAACTGGGCGATAGAGATCAACGGCGTTTCATTCGCCGCCGATGGTCTGACCAAGCCGGATACGAACTTCGGAACGTTCTCGAACTACAACTCTGCCGGGATCTTTCTCGTCTTCGCCTGGATCGTGCTTGCCGCGGCTGGCTCGCGGCGGCTCGGCCTTTCGTCACGTGTCGGCTTGATTCTTGGAGCCGGAATCGCAGGCGCGGTTTTCGTATCAGGCTCTCGCGAGTCGGGCCTGGCCCTGGGCATAGCGGCTGTCATCATCGCGCATGCCCGCTACCGCCAATGGGTCTCGACTGCCGTCGTCGTGGGGACAGTCGCCTTGATTCTGGTTGGGCCGCTCGTCGCCGCCGCCCACTATGGGATTCCTGACGGCGCCGTCAATGGACGCTCGCTAACGGCCCGCTGGGCTTATGTGATGAGTCCGAAAGCCTGGTCGACCAACTATCAGGACAACTTCCGGCTCTTCCTACTCAAGGAGAACACGGATCTTGTCATCAAGACTTCACCTGCGCTCGGGTTTGGTATCGGAAGCGTTTCCGATAAGCGCACTGTCGAGGACGGCTCGAACCCTCTCTATAGAACCTGGGCGGGACGGCGGGCGCTGGCCTTTAGCTACCTATATGACGGAAACTGGGGCTTGCTGATAATGGAGGTTGGTCTTGCCGGCTTGGTCGCCTTGGCACTGTTCTTCTTCGGATTGTTTCGGGTGGCCATTGAGCTCGCCCGAACTCATTGGCTGGGCCTCGCTCTTCTGACGGAGCTCGTCGTCGTGTTCGTGCTTGGTTTCTTCGCCACGATTCTGCAGTTGCGCTTGCCCACGGCGGTGCTGTGGCTGACCGCCGGCCTCTGCCTTGCGCTTCTTCGTGAGCGAAAGGACGAGACCTTGAATCCGAGCTAGCTGGCCGCTAGTTCCTGTGTGACCGGGTCTTCGATGAAGCCAAGGTCATCGATGGATGAGGCGCGTCTGAACCCATCCTGATACAGGTAGTCGGTCTTGGCAGCGTCCTTCCAGCGGTACAAACCTTGTTTCACGTAGATCTTGGAAACCTCACCCTTGTCCGACTGGAGGGTTGGAACATCGTCGAGGTCGAGAAGCTTCTTGTAGCTCGAGCGGTCGGCTGTCCGATGCCACACGGTTAGGGAGCCATCTGTTAGCGACCAGTGGATGTGGATGACGAAATCATTCCACTGGCCTTTTGCGAGCGTCGAAAGCAGTGGGTACGACACCCAGTTCGTGCCGTGGCCGGTGGATGGATCGACGACTCCAGTATTCAGATTCACTTGAGCAGTGTTGTTGCGAGCGTCGAATGCAATGGGCGGTGAGAACGGAAAGCCACCGTGGAACTGCAAGAAGATTCCAAAGAAGCTTGGCGCGGTCCAGTCCGGAGGAAAGAGCGTCGACCACGAGTACCAGTAGTCCGACCCTTCGCCCTCGAAGGAATATCGGACGACCTCGCACCGCTCCCCGCCACTGTTGAAGACGTCCCCCGGCCGAACAACGAATTTGGCTGCAAAGGACCCTTGGCGCACGGGATCCTTCACGATCGAAAACTGGTCAGCGATCGCTCCACCGGTGCGGTATTGGATGCGATCCCACTGATGGCGATCTCCCGTTTCCCAGTCTCCGACGAAGCGCCCGTTGTCGACCTCCGTGCTCCGTGCCACGAACGCGGCCGCGGCGCGCTTGACAAGCTCGTAGCCCGGGTCCTGCACAACGTTTTTCAGCGGCATGCCGTCCCAGTGGATCCCGATCCGCCTCTTGATCCGCACGCTCCGAAAGTCGAAGCTGAACCGGTTACATGAAGCAGCGCTCGTATTCCAGACTTCCGCGGAGGCAGTCGGTCGCAGCTTGAGGCCGCCCCCGATCTCGATCGCGGGAGCAACCTGCCTCTGGTTGACGAAAATCCGCCACCAGCCAGGGTGCCAACGCCATCGACGTAGGGCAACGCTCACCCGTTCTCCGGGTTGGACCCAACGGTTGAGAAGCGTGGTGGTAGGTGACCGATCGCCCTTGTTGACCGCGTAGAAGAGACGGCTAGTGGAGGTACCAGCTCCGGATCTCAGGCCCACACGAACCCAGTGATTTCGTCCGACGCCGATCCAGGCGGTCGCGTATCCGTCCTGAACATCTGGAGCAGTCGCAGGCCCGAGTGACGCTCGAACGGCGCGAACCTGGGTCTCATCGAGCACACCGGCTCGGCCCAGCCCGTAGTTGCACGTCTGCGCAGCCCACGCGGAGCCAGCGAAAGCGCATGCGGTGATGAACGCTGCCGCGATGGCAGCCAACCTCCGTGCGGCGTGCACGTCATCCTCCGGGTCGTGTGCTGCAGGCCCGTGCGGCCCGCATAGCTATGGTCGTCCCGAGCCCGGAGTTGCTAGTCCCTGGAAATTGGGATTAAGGCACTGGGGTCACGGTGTCCCTCGATTGAGTGACAGTTCCGTGTGGGCTGACGCCGTCAACTTCCGCGCCGGCGGATCACGTTTGGGTAAGCAGCCAGAGCCTTTCGGTAGCGCAACATGTTGAGCGGCACTCTGGCGAGCCTTGATATCCGGCGCTCGAGAGGTTCGCGACTTCGCTCTGGACGCCATCCGGGTGGCCGACGGGAAAGTGAGAGAAGCCGGTACTGGTCGTCGAAAACAACCCCGTAAGAGCGACATTCGCGCAATTCAAAGCCCTCCGCGTCGAAAAGCCGAGCCAGTGTGAGCACCTCGACCGCCTCGTCGATCACCTGTTTGGGGACGACGCCGGATCGCGCGAAGGCAGCGCTAGGGATCGTGATCAGCACAACACTCTCCGCATGGGCGTGGTTCGCGACCCTTCCGGCAACCTGGGCCAGCTCTTTCTCAGGGAAGTGCTCGAGGACGTCGAAAAAAGCAAATACGTCGAACTTCTCGCGTGTCTCGAAGCCAAGAAAGTCGCTGACGACGAAGTCCACGTTCGGGACCGTTTGCCGCGCGAAGGCGATGTTCGTCTCAGAAATGTCGAGCGCCACGACCTTGTCGAAATGGCGCCGGAGGAACTGGCTCATGATCCCGATCCCACAGCCCACATCGAGGGCCGAGCCCTTTCGTCCGGCGCGGATTATGGGGTCGGCGAGACCCTGGATCGCTCGGTGACGGGGGTTGGGTATGACCCTGTCTCGAACGAGATATGACGTGAAGTCCTCGTAGAAGGAGTTGACCCCGTCCATCGGGCCTGAGACTAACTTGGCCTCGCGTGTGGCGGACCGGTCTTCCGTCGACTTAGGGGCGGAAGCGCTGGAGCCCGTCGTGATAGACGACGCTCGTTCGCCCGGACGGGGCGCGGTAGAAGCCCTGCTTTATGTAGACCGACTGGCCGGCGTACAGCGTGGCCATGTGCCTCCGCGGAACCTTCACCCGGCCGTTGACGACGAGCCTCACGACACCGCCCGACCGATGCGGCGACCACCTGACGTGGAACATGAAGCGGTACCAGTGGCCCAGGCGCAGCGTTCCGATACGGAACTGGTGCCGTGACGTCGCCGTGCAGCTGGCGGTATTGAGCTTCCCTCCGCGCACGACGAGGAACATCTTCGCCGGCCGCGAGTAGGCATCCACGATGAACCGAATCGGCGGCGGGCACCAGAGCCCGCTGTGGTGCCACTGGGTGAAGACGTTCCAGTTGCCCTTGACCGGGTTGAAGCTGGCCGGGAAATAGGTAGACCACCTCCACCACGAGCTCACGCCGGCGCGCTCATGAGCCTGGTACGTCAGCTCGCTGCGCTCGCCGCCGGGAACCGGCGTATCACCAGGCCGCACCACGAACCTCGCCGAGTAGTGCCCTTGCCGGCGGGGGCTTCGTACGACGGTGATCCGCCCCGGTAGCGCCTGCACAGAGCTCCACTGGTTCAAGCGTCCACTCTCGTAGTCGAGGCGCTTCAGGATGCCTGCGTTCGCCCCGCCGGCAGAAGCGAGCACAGCCGCCATGAGCGAGGCGACGAAGGAGGTGCAGAGGACGAAGGGACGGGGGAAACGTCGCATGACGCGGCGTGACCCCGAAGGAGACCAGGAAAATGCTGGCATTCCCTTGGCAATCCGTGAAGAAACCTCATATTTCTGTGAGGATTTGATGAAGTCGCTGTCGGCGCAAACGCGTCCTAGCTTGAGTCGAAAAGTGACGAACGGGGGTTTAGTCGCTTGGCTTCGGCCAGGCTGCGACGGCCCTCAGACAGGTTCCCGAGCTTCGTTTCGATGCGGGCGGAAACGAGCCAGATCCGCCAATCGGACTCGTCGCGCTCGAGTGCTTCCTGGACGGCCTGCCGTGCGCCCTGGAGGTCTCCGCCGACCTCGCGGACGAGAGCGAGCTGGAGCCAGGGGGAAGAAGCCCACGGTTCGAAGGTCCGAGCTGCGTTGGCGTGGTCGAGCGCAGCCGACGTATCGCCGCGCGAAATCGCCGCCTCGCTCCGACCGAGCTCGTGGGATGAGAGGAGTTGGATGACCGCGGTGACGAAGAAGCACGCCGCGAAGGCGACCACCGGAATGCGGACAGCCACTGGGATGAACACACGCGAAGTCGAGAGCTCGCTGCGAGGCAGCGCCGCGGGCCCGGTCGCGACCGCGAGAAGCAGGAACGCGACGACGGCCACGATCGTCAGCTCCCACATCCAGTCGAACCCAGCCTCGAAGAGGAACGCGACGAACGCCGCCACGACGCCGGCCAGGGCAGGCCGGATCATCTCGTCCGCTGCGACGAGTCGCCGGGCCGCCGTGACGAGCCCCAACACGATCGTGCCCAGGAGCAGGACGAAGCCGACGAGCCCGAGCTCGCCGAGCACCTCCACATAGAGGGAGTGGGCGTCGCGCACGAAGAGCGTGAGCGTCCCGTGCTCCGCCCACCAGGCCTCGTAGGAGCCGGCCCCACCGCCCAAAACCGGATGTTCCTTGAATTCCTGTCCGGCGGCCTGCCACAGCTGCCAACGTCCATTGCTGGTCGAGCTCAGTAGATGCTGCTGAACGGATTTGCGCCCAATATCGGCCGGGACATCCTTGAAAGCTTGGAAACGCTCGCGTGGATGCGCAGCTGCGATGGCCACGATTGCCGCGACTACGCAGATCGCGCCGAGGCCGACGCCGACCGGCCGCGGTACCGCCGGAGCCCGCGGCCCAAACGCGGTTGCTCCCCAGTACAACGCGCCCGTTCCCAGGCAGAAAAGGAGGATCCAGAGCGCTGCGCTGCGGCCCTGTGACTCGGCGACGGCGCTTTCGAGTGGGGTGTTTACGAGCTCCGTCCGTGCCTGGAGGACGATGATCGTGAGCGCTGAGCCGAGCGCCGCGATCCCGATCGCTGCCCCGGCGGCGAGGAAGCGACCGCACACGATCGCGAACACGATCACGGCAAGGATGGCGGCGAGTGCCCCTCCGCGTGAGGACGTCATGTACACGACCCCGACGAGAGCCGGAATCGGTGCCAGGGCCAGCGCTCGTGCCCAGGGCCGCTGCCCCGCCACCGCGAGCCCGAAGAGCAGGGGCAAGGCGATGGCGACAAGCGTCGCGAGTCCGTTCCAGTAGCCGACCGGGAAGCTGAGGCGCTTGGACGCAGAGGGAAAGATGGCCGCGGTCTGGGCCGGCTCGGAGAACAGGTGCGGGAAGAGCCGGCTGACGAGGGCGACGAGCGCGACCGTGGTCGTCCCGAGAGCGGTTGCTCTCGCCCACGAGAGCACGCTGCCGACCGGCGAGACGAAGATCACCAGGAGGAAGACTCCCGCATAGAGCCAGGCGCGGTCAGCTTCGATGAATGCTTTCTCCGCGCTCGCCGCCCAGAAGGCCGAGAGAGCGCAGAGCACGCCGAAGACCGTCACGAGGAGGCCAATGGCCCAGGCCGAAGGGGGCACGGATGCGCGCGGGAGCAGTCCTGTCAGCACTCCCAGCCCCAGCGTCCACCAAACCAGAGTCGCGATCACTTCGCGGGGTTCGATGGAGTAACTGCCGCTATCGACGCCGATGGCCACGATCGCCCCGGCTGCAAGCAGGACTCCTATGACTTCGAAGAGCCTGCTTCTTGGAATGTTTTGGGAATTTTTACGTGGCGCAAACATCTAAAAGGCCTGCTTGTCCTGGGAATCTTCTATCGTGCGCGGGTGCTGGGAGCAGCAAGGCGTGTCGGGGCTCCGAACCTCATGCGCTCCACAATCCGTCGACTGACATTGACATTTGCGGTTCTGGCTTGGGCCGTTGCCGCGCTCACCTCTTCCACGGCAGGGGCGCAGCCCCTGCGCACGGGGTTCCTCGACGAGGAGGCGCTCTTCAGCGACTCGGGGACCGGCCCCCTGGCCATGCATCGCATACACGGGGCCGGCGGTACGACCGTCCGCTTCATGATCTACTGGCGCGACGTGGCGCCGAAGTCCCGCCCGGCGAACTTCAATCCCGCTGACCCCGGGGATCCCGCATACAACTGGGGCAAGGCCGACGCCGAGATCCGCTACGCGGTTGCCGCCGGCCTGAAGCCGATCGTCGACCTCGCGCGGGCTCCCGACTGGGCCTCCGACCCGGGGACAAGCGGAGCACGCCGGCCGAGTCCCCGCCAGTACGGGCTCTTCGCCAGGGCGGCTGCTCTCCGTTACAGCGGCCATTTCACTCCTGCGGGCGGCGCTAGGCTCCCGCACGTCCGTTACTGGCAGGTCTGGAATGAGCCCAACTACCCGTATTTCCTGCGCCCGAGGGAAAGCGCTCCGGCCATTTACCGGAGGCTGATCAACGCGTTGGCGGCGCGCGTGCACAGGGTCGATTCGACGAACATCGTCCTGGCCGGCGGAACCGGGCGGATCGGCGCGCTGAGCTTCGCGCGTGACGTCCTCTGCCTCTCGAGCACGAAGCCCTACAGGTCCGTATGCCCGAACAAGGTGCAGTTCGACGCCTGGGGTACGAACCCGTACACCTCGGGTGGGCCCAGGGCTAGAGCGGGTGGCGGCTCCGTCTGGCTCGGCGATCTTCCGCGGCTCCACTCGGTGTTGAAAGCCGCGACGCATCTGCACAAGGTCGTGGACGTCAGGGGCCGGGCGAAGCGGACCGTCGCCTTTTGGGTGACGGAGTTCAGCTGGGACTCGTACATGCCCGACCCGGATGCCGTGCGGTCGGCGTTGCATGTGCGCTGGACGGCCGAGGCGCTCTACCGAATGTGGCGAGCCGGCGTTTCGACGGTCATCTGGTTCACCGTTCGCGACAGGCCATTGCCGGGGAGCCTCTGGCAGTCCGGTCTCTACTACTGCGGCCGCTCGGCGACCTCGGACGACGGGTCGGGCGGCATGTGCGGCGCGAGCATCTCCTCCGACGTCGCCAAGCCGTCGCTGAGGGCGTTCAAGTTCCCCTTTGTGGCCTACGCCGCCAAGGGCGCCGTTTCAGTCTGGGGCCGTACGCCGTCCGGGAGGAGGGGGTTTGTCAAGATCGAGCGCAAGGCCGCCTCGGGTGGCACCTATGCGGTGGTGCGCACGGTCAGGCCGAACTCCGCCGGCATCTTCCGGCTGAAGATGGCGAGCCGCTGGACGAGGGGCTATTACCGGGCCGTCGGCGCCGCCGGGTCGTCCGCTCCGTTCTCGCTCAACCGCCCTTCGGCGGGCGGGAAGGTGACGCCGTTCGGCTGCGGCGGCACCGTGCGTTGCTGAGCGCGCGCTCCCTAACGATTTCTTAGCAGCTGGCTCGTTGTCGGCTCCTGGCTTTGCGACTATCGTGAGATCTGGGAGCTTTTCGGGAGGGCATCTATCTTGCGGCGGTTTCTGACATGCGTCTTCGCGCTGGCCATTCTCGCCTTCGGGGCGGGAACGGCGACGGCCGGACCTCTGCGGACGGGCGTCCTCGACCCGGACGCGTCGGCGACGCAGAAGCCGGTGCTGATGATGCATTCGGACCTCGCATCGCAGCGGGTGGCCGACTCGGGCGGCTCGCTCGTCCGGCTCTACGCCTTCTGGAACCGGATCGCGCCGACGAAGCCGGCGAATCCGCGCGACCCGAGCACCTACGGCGCGGGATGGGCCGAGCTCAACCGGCAGATCTCAGACGCGCACGCGGCCGGCCTCGACGTCATGCTCACGCTCCGCTCGGCTCCGATGTGGGCCCAGGGTTCGGCGGGGGCGAACGCGGAGGGGTCGTACAAGCCGAGCCCGGCCGACTTCGCCGACTTCGCCCATGCGATCGCGACGAGGTTCAACGGCCAGGTCAGGTACTGGGGCATGTGGAACGAGCCCAACCTGCCGCACTTCCTCAGGCCGCAGTACGCGACCGTGCACGGCAAGAGGACGATGGTCTCCGCGGGCTGGTACCGGCGCTTGCTGAACGCGGGCGCCAAAGCCGTACACGCCGTCAACTCGAACAACGTCGTCGTCGGGGGCGAGACCGCGCCGTTCGGCCATTCCAGCAACCCCTCGCCGAAGACCTTCCTTCGCAAGCTTCTCTGTGTCTCGAAGTCGGGAGCGCCGACCTGCAAGACCAAGATTGAAGCCGACATCTGGGCAACGCATCCCTACACCTCGGGGGATCCGTGGCACCACGCCTTCTCGTCGAACGACATCTCCTTCGGCGACCTCGGCGAGTGGCAAAGCCTCGTCCGCGCCGCCTCGCGCGCCGGTCATTTCGTCAATCCAGGCGGTTCCGTGAGGAAGTCGATTCGCTTCTGGGACACGGAGATGAGCTGGGACACGAAGCCGCCGGATCCCGCAGCCGTCCCACTCAAGCTTCACGCACGCTGGACGGCGGAAGCTCTGTACCGAACCTGGGTCTTCGGGATCGAGGCGCTCATCTGGCTCCAGCTCCGCGACTACCCGCACAAGTACTTCTACGAGTCGGGTCTCTACTTCTACGAGAACTCGCAGACGCAGGTCAACAAGCCGAAGCTTTCGCAACGCGCGTTCCGCTTCCCGTTCGTCGCCTACGCTTCGGGCGGCCGCGTGAAGGTCTGGGGCCGGACGCCAGAAAGCGACTCGCGCGCCATTCATATCCAGCGCAAGACCTCGGCCGGCTGGACGACGATCCACAACCTGCACTCGGGCTCAAAGGGGATCTTCGTCTCCAGCTGGGCCTCGTCCGACCGGACGCACCGGTACAGGGCGCTCATTCCCGGAATCGCCAAGTCGGTCTCGTTCTCCCTGCACCGGCCCGCCGACCGCTTCGTCAACCCGTTCGGCAGCTAGTCCGCGCGGCGCGCGACGGCGAAGAGCCCGGCGCCGAGGCGGGTGTCGTAGAACGGCCGCTGCGCGACTCGAAACGGAGCCGACAGTGCCTGCGTCGCGAGCCCCTGCCGGCCCGAGGGCTGGAAGCGGCGGCCGCTCGCGCCGGTGCGCTCGGCCTGTCCTGCGTCCGGCTTCGCCACGCGGGCGAGCAGGTTCCGCGAGCGCTCGAGCAGATGGCCGAGCGGGAAGCCGAATGTCTGCAGCTTCACGCCCGTGAAGCCGGATCCCTCGAGGAGTTCGCAGAGCGGCTGCGGGTCGTAGCGGCGGAAGTGGCCGACGAAGCGGTCGGCGGAGGAGAAGCGCCGCTGATAGAGCGGGACGCTCATCAGCAGGTGCCCGCCGGGCTCGAGTCGTGCGCGCCACTGGCGGAGCGCGGCGGCGTCGTCCTCAATGTGCTCGAGCACCTCGAAGGCGCACACGACGTCGAATGGGGCGCTCTCTGGAAGCGCGCTGACGTCGCCGCAGAACATCTCGCCGGAGCCCAGGCGGCCGAGCGCCTCCTTCGCCGCCTCGCAGGCGACCTCGTCGGGCTCCACGCCCACGTAGCGGTAGCGCGTCGCCAACCGCGCGCCGAGCGCCCCTTTCCCGGCCCCGACCTCGAGAATCGACTCGACGCCGTCGAGCCGCCGCAGCGTTCGCTCGATCAGGTCGTAGCGGAGCCAGGCGTTGAGCGTGAAGGGAGGCGCCGCGTCCACGGGCCAATCCTAGAATCGCGCCTATGCGGGTGGTCGCCTTCGGGACGTACAGGCTGTGGGAGCAGCCGCGGGTGCAGGTGCTCCTCGAGGGCCTGCGGGCGCACGGCCACGAGGTGGTCGAGTGCAACGTGCCGCTCTCGGTGGACACGGAGAGCCGGGTGAAGATGGCCGCGCAGCCGGTGCGCACGCCGATCCTGGCGGCGAAGATCGCTGCCGCCTGGCCAAGGTTGATCGCCAAGGCGCGCCGCCTGCCGCGGTCCGAGGTCGTGCTCGTCCCGTACATGGGCCACTTCGACGTCCACCTGGCCCGGCGGATCTTCCGAAAGAACCCGATCGTCCTCGATCACTTCCTGTTCTTCCGCGACACCGCCGTCGACCGCGGCGCGCAGTCCGAGCCGAAGCTCGCGCTCCTCGACCGGATCGACAAGTCCGCCGTCCGCGCGGCCGACCTCGTCTTCGTCGACTCGGAGGGACACCGCGAGCACCTGCCGGAGCCCATCCGCTCGGAATCCCTTGTCGTGTACATCGGGACGCCGCCGGAGTGGTTCCACGAGCCCGAGCCTCGCGGCGACGGCCCGCTCCGCGTCATCTTCTTCGGCATCTACACGCCGCTGCAGGGCGCGCCTGTCATCGGCGAGGCGATTCGTCTGCTCGACCCCGACCCGGCCGAGGTGCGCTTCACGATGGCGGGCCGGGGCCAGGATCTCGCCCGCACGAAGGAGCGTGCGGGCGACTCGCCCGCCGTCGAGTGGATCGACTGGGTGGAGCGCGACGAGCTGCCCGCGCTCGTCTTCGAGCACGACATCTGCCTCGGCATCTTCAGTCCGGGCGCGAAGGGGATGCGGGTGATCCCGAACAAGGTCTTCCAGGGTGCCGCCGCGGGCTGTGCGATCGTCACATCGAACTCGGTCTCGCAGCAGGAAGCCCTGGGAGAGGCGGGGCGCTTCGTCGCGCCAGGCGACCCGCAGGCGCTCGCCGATGCGCTGCGCTGGCTCCTCGCCGACCGCGAGCGTGTCTGGGAGCTCCGGCGGGCGGCGTACCGGCGCGCCGTCGAGGCGTTCACTCCGGAAGCCGTGGTCGAGCCGCTGCACGAACGGCTTGAGGCCGGAGTCCGAAAGCGCCGATAGCGTTCGCGTGATGCGCGCCCTCATCACCGGAGGAGCCGGCTTCATCGGCTCGCATCTCGCCGACCGGCTCCTGGCCGAGGGACACGAGGTGCGGGCGCTCGACGACCTCGACCCGCAGGTGCACGAGGGCGGCGCGCGCCCCGACTACCTCGACCCGTCCGTCGAGCTCACGGTTGGAGACGTCCGAGACCGCGACGCCCTCGGCAAGGCGCTCGAGGACGTCGATGCGGTCGTCCACTTCGCCGCGGCGGTGGGAGTGGGGCAGTCCATGTACGAGATCGAGCGCTACACGGCGATCAACTCGGTCGGTTGCGCAGTCCTCCTCGAGGAGGTCGTCGCGCGCCGCGACCGCATCCGCAAGGTCCTCGTCGCGTCCTCGATGTCCATCTACGGCGAGGGGCAGCACGCGAACCCGAAGACGGGCGAGCACGGCCTCGCGCCGGGGCTCCGGCCCGAGGAGCAGCTCGCGCGCCGCGAGTGGGACGTTCTCGCGGAGGACGGGACGCCGCTCGTCCCCGAGCCCACCTCGGAGGAGAAGCCGCTGCGCCCGACCTCCGTCTACGCCGTCGGCAAGCGCGACCACGAGGAGCTGACCCTCGCCGTGGGCGCGGCCTACGGGATCCCGGCCGTCGCGCTGCGCTTCTTCAACGTCTACGGCGCGAGGCAGGCGCTCTCCAACCCGTACACAGGCGTCGCGGCGATCTTCGCGTCGCGCCTCATGAGCGGCGCCGAGCCACTCGTCTTCGAGGACGGGAAGCAGACCCGCGATTTCATCGACGTGCGCGACATCACTCGCGCGTGCTCGCTGGCTCTGCAGAGCGACGCGGCGGACGGCAGGGCGCTGAACGTCGGCACCGGCAAGCCCTCGTCCGTTCTGGACGTGGCAGACGCGCTCGGGAAAGGTCTCGGGGTCGAGGTCGAGCCGCGCATCCTCGGCGAGTTCCGCGCCGGCGACATCCGCCACTGCTACGCGGACACCCGGCGTGCCGAGGAGCTCCTCCGCTTCCGCTCCGAGATCGCTTTCGTGGACGGCATGCGCGACCTGCTCGCCTGGCTCGAGACGCAAGAGGCGACCGACCAGGTCGAGGCCGCCTACCAGGCGCTCGCCGACCGCCGACTCACCCGCTAGCAAAGCCGTCCGGTAGGCGTTCCGGGTGAACGTCGCTACGATGGCTGGCCATGGACCGCACGGTTCTCGTTACCGGCTCGACGGGGTTTGTCGGAGCGCATGTACTCGGGCGCGCTCGTGCTCGCGGCTTCGAAGCCGTGGCGGCGAGCGGCGATCTACGGAACCCTGAGGTGGCCCACGGCCTCGTCGAAGAGGCGAGGCCGTTCGCTGTTGTCCACCTCGCCTCCGCACGCGCCCGCAGGGGAACCGACGTGTGGGGCGCGCTCAGTGACGATCTCCTGATGGCGGGGAGCATCCTGAAGGCGGTCAGGGCTCGGCCCGGGACCGTCGTCCTCTTCCCGGGCTCGGCCGCACAGTATGGGCTCGGCGGTTCCGAGCGGCTCCCCGAGACGGCACCGACTGCGCCCGTCGGGGGGTATGGAGCGGCGAAATCGGTTCTCGAAGCCGCCTGCCTTGCGCCAGCGCTCCGCGGCCCGGCCCGCGTCATCTGGGCGCGTAGCTTCAATCACGTCGGTCCCGGCCAAGGGCTCGACGCGCCGGTTCCGAGCTGGGCCAGGCAGGTGGCCGAGGCCGAGCACGCAGAGCTGGCAACCCTGAGGACCGGCAATCTCGAGTCGGTCCGCGACTTCCTTGACGTCCGTGACGTTGCCGATGCGTACCTCGAGCTCGTCGCGAGCGATGCCGAGGGCGTCGTCAATGTCTGCTCGGGCCGTGGCATCCGGCTTCGTGAAATCGCCGAGTCGATGGCCGAGTTGAGCGAGGTGCCGCTCACCATCGAGCCCGATCCGGAGCTCGAGCGCGCGATCGACCCGCTTCACATCGTCGGGGATCCGACTCTTCTCCAGGAGCTCACCGGGTGGACCCCGAGCTTTGGGTTGGAGCGGACCCTGCAAGACGTGCTCGACGAGTGGCGCGAGCGCGTCACGCAGGAGCAACGCCAGCTGGTCGCACGAGAGGCCTGAGGTGGCCGGCGGACGGGCTCTCGTCACCGGCGCCGGTGGCTTTATCGCGAGCCATCTCATCGAGCGGCTCGTTCGAGACGGGGTCTCCGTGCGGGCGCTTTGCCGCTACACCTCCCGCCGTGAGCTTGGGAACCTGACCGACGTCTCGGACGCGATGCTCGACGAAGTCGAGGTCTTCTTCGGCGATCTTCTCGACCGGGATCTGGTCGGCAAGGCGGTATCAAGCTGCGACACGGTCTTCCATCTCGCTGCATCGATCTCCGTTCCGTATTCCTTCGTCGCACCGCGGGAGGTCGTCCGTACCAACGTCGAGGGGACGCTCAACGTGCTCACGGCTGCGGTCGACGCAAGTACTCGTCGCGTTGTCCAGCTCTCCTCCAGCGAGGTGTACGGAACGGCCCAGCGCACGCCAATCGACGAGAACCATCCTCTGCATGTCCAGTCACCGTACGCGGCAAGCAAGGTCGGGGCCGACAAGCTGGCCGAGTCCTTCTTCCTCTCGTTTGCCGTCCCCGTCGTGATTGCCCGCCCGTTCAACACTTATGGGCCTCGCCAGTCGCTCAGGGCCGTCATCCCGACGGTCATCGCTCAGGCGCTCGAGGGCGACACAGTACTGCTCGGCGCCACGACCCCGACCCGCGACTTCGTCTATGTGGCGGACACCGTCGACGCGCTCGTCCGGCTAGGCGGTGAGACCGGCGGAGCAGGGGAGACCTTCAACATTGCCACTGGCGTCGATGTGTCGGTGAAGGAGGTCGTCCAACTCGTCGGCGAGCTGCTCGGACGAGAACTCCGGATCGAGTCGCGGCCCGAGCGTCTACGGCCGAACGAGAGCGAGGTCCTCCGCCTCTGCGGCGATGCCGCGAAGCTCCAGCAAATCACCTCCTGGGAGCCGACTACACCCCTTCGGGATGGTCTCGCGACCGTCATCGACTGGATGAGCGCACGCCGACCGAGCGTCCCCGCCGACACCTACACAGTCTGATGAAAGCGGTGATCATGGCCGGTGGGCAGGGCAGCCGTTTGGCCCCCTATACGACGGTTCTGCCTAAGCCCTTGATGCCGCTGATCGACCGCCCGATCATCGACGTCGTACTTCGTCAGCTCGACAGGGCGGGCATCGACGAGGCCATCATCTCGGTCGGTCATCTCGGAAGCCTCATCGAGGCGTGGGTGCAGAGCAACAGCGAGTACGGAGTCCCGATCACCTTCGTCTACGAGGACGAGCCACTGGGCACGGCGGGGGCACTGGGCAACCTCGGCTCACAGAACGGCCCGTTCTTCGCCCTGAACGGCGACATTCTCACGACGCTCTCCTTCTCGGCGCTCGCGGACTATCACCGCCGATCCGAGGCGGTGGCGACGATGGCGGTGAAGGAGCGAACGTTCGACATCGACTACGGAGTCGTCCACCGCGCCCGCGACGGGTCCGTCGTGGCCGTGGAGGAGAAGCCGCGCATCGGATACCTCGTCAGCGCCGGGGTGTACGTCTTCGATCCCGCGATCGCCGAGATGATCGGTCGTGGGGAGCGCATCGACTTCCCTGACCTGCTGCAGCGGGCGGTGGGGTCTGGAGCACGGGTTGCGGCGTACGAGTTCGACGGCTACTGGCGCGACATTGGCAACCGGGACGACTACGAGGCGGCCATCGTCGACTTCGGCGCCGACCCGGACCGCTTTCTCGCGTGAAAATCGCGGTCCTGACGACCTCCTATCCGCGGAGCGAGAACGACTTCGCAGGAGGGTTCGTTGCCGCGACAGTCACGCACCTGCGCGCGCTTGGAGTCGAGGTCGACGTCGTCGGGCCGAGCTCCTACAACCACTTCGGCCTCGCCTACGGTGCCGGCGTTGTTCACAACGTGCGGCGCCGCCCCTGGGCCGCCCCCTTGCTTCTCGGCTCCATGACGCGTGCGTCTCGTCGTGCGGCGGCCACCGCCGACCTCGTCCACGCGTTCTGGCTTCCGCTTGCCGTTCCCGCCGCGCTCACTGGGCGTCCCTATGTCGTCTCCCTTCCGGGAACCGACATGGAGCTCGCCGCCCGGGCGCCCTGGCTCGCCCGGCCCGCTATCCGGCGCGCTCGGGTCGCGCTTGCAGTCTCGCATGCAATCGCCGACCAAGCCCGGAAGCTCGGCGCGCGGGACGTCCGTGTCATCCACCCAGGCATCGACATACCCGCGGACCCGGGGGAGAAGGCCGACCCCCCGGAGGTTCTGTACGTCGGGCGTCTCTCGCCGGAAAAAGGGATCCAGGATCTCATGAAGGTCGCAGGCGGGCTCGATCTCGCCGTCGTCGGTGACGGCCCCCTCCGGGACTCGGTCACGCATCGAACGGGCTACCTCTCCCGCCAGGACGTGCTCGAGCGCTACCGGCGCGCCGCTGTCGTGGTCTGTCCCTCGCGCCGCGACGGTTTCCCCTTGGCCTGCGCGGAGGCGATGGCGTACGGGTGCGCCGTCGTCGCGACGATGGTCGGAGGCCTGCCCGACATGATCCTCGACGGTGAAACCGGTCTCCTCGTCCCGCCCGGTGATCCGACGGCCCTTCGCGCGGCGATCGACCGGCTCCTTGCTGACGAAGAGCTCAGACAGCGCATCGGGGCGGCGGCGAGGCGCCGCATCGCCGAACTTTGCGGCTGGGAGCACGTCATCGACGACACGCTTTCCGCGTACGAGGCCGCGCTGGCCGCCTGATTAGGCCTGCGCTCAGGGCGCGCGCCCGTTTTTTCGCGCGAGGAAGATGATCGTCGGGATGACTGGGCGGAGGGCCTTGAGGACCGGCGCGGGCGCAGTTAGCAACGCCCTCTTGAGGCCCGCCGGCTCCTCGATGTCCGCCATCTGGTGCATCGCCTCAACGATCGGCTCCTTCCACGCGAAGCCCGCGTCGGCGAGGAAGTAGCGCAGCTGGCGGTGACTCGCCAGGAAGCAGTCGTAATCGGTTCCACGCTTGGTCGCGCGGAGATAGAGGCTCGCGGCCGGCCTCGGGAGCCAGCTGAGGAAAGGGAGATGGTAATGGGGCTCCATCAGCAGCCAGCGGGTCGCTGTTGCCATGTAGAGGACGCCGTGGGGTCGAAGGACTCGGTGTACCTCATTCACGTGCCGGCGCTGCTCGGGCTCGAGGCCGACGTGCTCGATCACGTGGTTCGAGAGGACGATGTCGAACGACCCGTCGGGGAACGGGAGAGTCGCGTCCTCAATCAGGGTGAATTGGAACCCGGACTTCTCTACCCGCTCGTCGACGACGTCGACGGAGTGCAGCTCCCCATTCGGCCTGACCGCCTGTGCGAGGCTCCCGGCGATGACGCCCGCCCCAGTGCCGATGTCAAGCACTTGGGCGCCCTCCCACGGCTTCACAGTTTCCACTAGCCGCCTGATCTTCTCCGCCTTCAATAGGCGCTGGCTCGGGTCGAGGCCTGCGTGTGAGACCTCCGATTGAGTTTCATGCCCCATCGGCCAGGAGTATGCCGAGCTAGCACCGGAAAGGGCGGCGCCGAGCCGGACGGGTGGCACCCGCCGAACAGAGCGCCGCCGCTCGTCGGTGTCCTACGCCGCCTGTTCGAGCGCGAGCCCGGGCTCGGCGGGGACGGACTCTGCCGCCCGCTTCTTCCCGGGGACGAACAGGGCCGCGATCGCGCCGGCGCCGACGACTGCAGCACCGACCCAGATCGCCGGCGTGAGGCCGTCGACGTAGGCCGCGGGCGACTCGTAGCCGCCGTAGCGGGAGAAGATCGAGGCGAGGACGGCGACTCCGAAGACGCCCCCCAGCTCGCGGATGGCGTTGTTGGCGCCCGATGCCTTCCCCTCCTCCGACCTGCGCACGCTGGAGAGGACGACGTTCGCCACGGGGGCGAAGAAGAGCGCCATCCCGATCCCCGAGATCACGAACGCGGGCACGAGCCGTCCGTACGCGACGTTCGGATCCGTGATCGACGCGAGCCAGGCGAGGCCGATCGCCTGCAGCCCGAGCCCGGTCGCCATCAGCGGCCGTCCGCCGATCCGATCGGAGAGTGCGCCGGCCAGCGGGGCGATGAAGATCGGCATCGCCGTCCACGGCAGCGTCCTGATCCCGGCCTCGAGCGGGGAGTAGCCCTGCACGGTCTGGAGGAACTGGGCCAGCAGGAAGATCGAGCCGAACATCCCGAAGAACATGAACAGGGATGCGAGGTTCGTCGCTGCGAAGGTCCGGTTCCGGAAGAACCGCATGGGCAGCATCGGCGCCGGAGTGCGGAGCTCCCAGAGAACAAACGCTGCGACGAACGCGATCCCGAGAGCCAGTGAGCCGAGGATCTCGAAGCTGCCCCAGCCGACCGAGTTCCCGCGGACGAGCCCGAGCACGATCCCGAAGAGGCCGACGCTGGCGAGCGCGAGGCCGGCCAGGTCGAGCCGCGAGTCCGGCCCGAAAGACTCCTTCAGGCGGTTCCACGCGAGCGGCAGGAGCATGAGGCCGATGGGCACGTTGAGCCAGAAGATCCACTGCCAGGAGAGACCTTCGACGACCGCGCCGCCGATCACGGGCCCGAGCGCGACGCCGAGCCCGCCGACGCCGCCCCATGCGCCGAGCGCGAGCCCGCGCTTCTCCGGCCGCACGGCGGCCGAGAGGATCGTCAGGGTCAGTGGAGTCACGATCGCGCCGCCCAGCCCCTGCACCGCGCGCGCGGCGATCAGCGTCTCGACGTTGGGCGCGAGCGCGGCGGCCGCGGACGCGAGCGTGAAGATCCCGAGCCCGATCGCGAAGAGCCGCCTGCG
>DATAOL010000119.1:0-10531 GCA_036265755.1 Gaiellaceae bacterium
GCGCCGCGCGAGCGCGTGGCCGAAGCGGACGCCGGGCGACGGCATCATCGACTGGTACACACGCGCGCCGTACCTCTACGACTGGGTGCGCGCCCAGACACGGCCGTACCCGGGGGCGTTCACCTTCCTCCAGGACACCCGCGTCGTCGTCTGGCGCGCGTCCGCGGTCGCCGAGACGCCGCCGGGTGCGGCGGGCGAGGTCGTGGAGGAGCGCGAGGCCGGCGTCGTCGTCGCCTGCGGCGAGGGTGCGTTGCTCCTGGAAGAGGTGCAGCCGGAAGGCGCTGATCCGGTGGTCGCAGCCGACGTCGCGGACGCTCTTCCGGTCGGGGCGAGGCTGGGATGAGCGGGCGCGTGCTGGTCGTCGCCGCGCACCCCGACGACGAGGTGCTGGGGATGGGCGGGACGATCGCCCTCCACGCGCTCGCCCGCGGCGACTCGGTCCGCATTCTCTGCCTCACGGACGGGAGCTCGACCCAATACCCGGACGACGAGGAGAAGCGGGCGCAGAAGGATGCGGAGGCGGCCCGGGCCGCGAAGGTGCTCGGCGTCGAGGACTACGTGCACCTCGACCTGCCCGACATGCGGCTCGACACGATTCCGCACGCCGACCTGAACGCCGTCGTCGAAGAGCAGGTTCGAGACTTCGCGCCGACGACGGTCTACGTCGTCCACCCCGACGTGAACCGGGACCACCAGGCGTCGTTCGCCTCGGTCGCGGTCGCCACGAGGCCCATTCCCGGCCAGCCCGTCAAGCGTCTGCTCAGCTACGCGCCGACCTCGAGCGCCGAATGGACACCCGCACTGCTCGGGGCCTTCCAGCCCAACTGCTTCTTCGACGTCACGCAGACGATCGACCGGAAGGTCGAGGCCTTCGCCTGTTACGAGACCGAGCAGCGTCCCCATCCGCATCCGCGGAACGAGCTCGCGATCAGGGCGAGCGCGCGCCACTGGGGCACCGCGGCGGGTTGCGAATGGGCCGAGCCCTTCGTCCTCGTTCGCGCGCTCGAGCCTTGAACGGTCGCGGCGCGGACGCCGCTAGGATCGGAGCTCTTGAGCCGCACGGGCCTCATCGCCGTCGTCCTCGTCCTGCTTGGGGGCAGCGTCGCAGCCTTCGCGTGGACGGAGAAGTTGAAGCTCAAGCCCGCGCCGGTCTCGAAGGCGCACTTCGTCCGTCGCTTCTCGCCGACGTGCGGATGCCATCGTTCGGCGACGCGCCTGACCTTCCGCTCGCGCGGCCGGGAGCGTGTGGACGTGTCCATCGTGGACGCGGCCGGCGACTTCGTCGCGACCCTCGTGAAGGGCAAGGAGATCCCCGAGGGGCATGTCACCTTCGTCTGGGACGGTCGCGACGACGGCGGGAGGATCGTCCCCGACGGCCTGTACCGCGCGAAGGTTCGCCTGCACGACGCGCGCCGGACGCTGCTCATTCCTGCGGCGATCCACGTCGACACGAAGGCGCCGAAGGTCAATGTCGTGTCCGTCCAGGCGGGCACGGGCGTGAACGTGCGCTATCGGACGACCGAGGCGGCCAGGTCGATCCTGCGCGTGGACGGGAGGCCCGTGTTCCGCGGCGCTCGCAACCACGCCGGCACGGCGCGGTTGCAATGGCCCGGCCCCTGGCCTGAACCGGGGAGCCACGAGGTCACGCTCGTGCTCGTCGACCGGGCCGGCAACAGGTCCGAGCCGACCCAGCCGGTCGCCGTCGACGTCCCCTAATCCGGAACGACCCGGGAGAGGTCCGGGATGAAAGCGAGGGCCGCTCCTGCGAGGGCAGCAATCCCCCACACGAACGGGTCCTCGAAGAATCCGCCGTAGAAGAGCGACTGGACGACCAGCGCCGTCAGCGACCCGGCCAGCACGAGGCCGAGTGGACGATGGCGCTGCCACGTGAGCAGGATCGCCTTGCCGATGGCTGCGAGGAAGGCGAAGTAGACGAGCAGCCCGATCGTCCCGAGCTCGGCGGCGATCGTCAGCGGCGTCGTATGCGAGACGTTCTTGCTCTTCTGGCGGCTCGCGTCCTTCTCGCGCCGGCTCGCCAAAGGCTGGGACCCGATACCGACACCCGCGACAGGATGGTGCACGTACACGGGGAGCGTCACGCGGGCGAGCGGCAGGCGGTCCCTCGACACCTCGCTCGCGGAGTCTCCGTTGGTCGAGACGAGCACGCCGATGCCCGTGGCAACGACGAGTGCCGCAGCCGTGCCGCCGACGACTCCTCTCATTCTGCGGTCGCCGGCGATCAGCGTGACGACGAGCGTGGCGGCGAAGAGCGACGCGAAGCTCGTCTGCGAGTAGGAGAAATAGAGGCCGACGGCGAGGAGGCCGAGGAGCGGGAGCGCGACCGCCGGCCGCACGCGGTTCAGGAGGAGCGCCGAGAGCAGGACGACCATCCCGAGCACGAGGTGGCGTCCGTAGACGCTCGGATCCTGGAAGACCGCAGTCACGCGGAAGAAGGACTCGTGCGCATTGGCCAGCTGGATGTCCTGCTTCGCCAGGATCTCCGTGTGCGACCGGGCCTGGTAGACGCCGATGGCCGCGAAGACGGACGTCAGGGCGACGAGCGCGGTCGCAAGGGCACGCCAGCTCCAGGGGAGGAGCGGCGTCCGGGCGACGACCGCGACGAGAGCCGCGAACGGGAAGTAGAAGAAGACGAGCTCGACCGAGCCGGCGCGCAGGTCGTCCGTCCAGAGGAGCGAGAGCCCGGCGAGGGCGACGAGCGCGGAGGCCGGCGCCGCTACGAGGGTCGGTATCGGCCCCCGGACGTCGTTGCGGACGACGCGGTAGGCGAGCGCTGCGCCGGCTGCGACGAGGACGACGTAGAACGGAAGCAGGAGGAACGCCTGCTGGCTTCCGAGGCTGACGGAGAGCCGAAAGGGCGCTGCGACCAGGAGGGCGAGCGGCGCGGCTGCCGGCACGCGCACGAAGGCGACGGCGAGGCCCGCCACGAAGGCGGCTGTGACCATGAGCGCACCGATCCTGGGGGCCGAGTCGACGACGAGGCTCGGTGCATCCGGGACGAGCGCGTACGCCAGCCCCACCTCGCCGGCAAGCAGGACGGCGAGGCCGAGGAGGAGCTGTAGGCGGCTCCGGGCGAGCAGCAGAACCGGCGCGCCGACCGCGCCGAGAACG
This sequence comes from Gaiellaceae bacterium, assembly GCA_036265755.1. Lineage (GTDB taxonomy): Bacteria > Actinomycetota > Thermoleophilia > Gaiellales > Gaiellaceae > DATEOR01. The sequence continues at coordinate 3,130 of DATAOL010000119.1, forward strand.
GCGGACGCATGGGCCAGGTCCTGGTGTTCCATTCGGCTCGGCGAAGACTAGTGGCCTGGACTGGGCCTCGTTCCGGCAAGGGATGCGCCCTCGAAGCGCTAAGTTCCCTGCGCATGGCGCCTGCTCGGAGCGACAGGCCGATCTTCATCCTGGGGTGCCCTCGATCCGGCACGACCCTCGTGCAGGCGATGCTCCACAGCCACCCACGGATCGCCATCCCGCCCGAGAACCGGTTCGTCATCCCCGCCTACGAGAAGCGGCTCGGCTTCGGCGATCTGGCCAAGCGCCCGAACAGGCGGGAGCTCGGCCGGTTCATCGTGGCGCGCGGGCGGAAGTTCCGCGACTTCGGCCTCGAGCGCCGCGAGACCGTTCGGCGCGTCGCGGCCGGGCCGCCGACCCTCGGCTCCGCCTTCGGCATCGTCCTGCGTTCCTATGCGGAGCGGTTCGAGAGCCCGCGCTGGGGGGACAAGCGCCCCCTCTACTCGAGCTACATCCCAATGCTGCTGCGGCTCTTCCCCGACGCACAGATCGTCCATGTGATCCGGGATCCGCGGGACTGCGTCGCCTCGCTGAAGCGCATGCCGTGGTGGACTGCGGGGACGTACCACGCCGTCGCGGCCTGGGCGGGTGCCGTCGACCATTCGGAATCGGCGGCGCGCCGCTCGTCGGAGCTCGTGGTGCCCGTCCAGTACGAGCGGCTCGTCGCCGACCCGGAGAACGCGCTGCGCAGCCTTTGCGAGGCCCTCGGGGAGAGCTACGACCCTGCGATGGTCGAGCCGGAGCGGGTCGCTCCCGTCGCAGTCCCCGAGCGCAAGCACTGGCATGCGAACACGCGGGTCGGGCCGATGACCGAGCGGATCGGCGCCTGGGAGAGCGGCCTCGAGCCCTGGGAGGTCGCGCTCGTCGAGGCGGTGCTCCGGGGACGCATGACGAAGCTCGGCTACGAGCCGACGGGCGCCGCGTCGCCCGGAGCGCCCCACCTGGCGCGCTACGCGGCCACGCTCGGAGCCCGACGGGCGCTGCGCCGCTCCAAGCTCCTCAAGGACCGGATCGACCGGCGGCGAGAGCCGAACCCCGTTGCAGCTCTTCTCACGACGGGTCAGCTGGCGGCGGCAGCGGGCGGGGCCCCAGGGGCGGCCGAGCCCGTGCAGTCTCAGTAGCCTTGCGGATCGTGGGTCGCCCGCTCATCACCTTCGTGCTCGTCGCCTTCCGCGACCAGGCGTACTTGCGCGACTGCCTCATGTCGATCCTGGGGCAGCCTGTCCGCGAGCTCGACGTGATCGCGATCGACGACGCCTCGACGGACCACGCGGGCGAGGTCCTCGACGAGGTCGCCGCCGAGGACGGGCGTGTGGTCGCAGTGCATCTCGACGAGCGCGTGAGCATCGGCGAGGCCCGAAACCAAGGGCTCGACCGCGCCACCGGCGAGTACGTGTGGTTCGTGACGCCGCTCCAGCGGATCGCGCCCGACGCCCTCGAGGCGCTCGCCGCGCGCCTGCGGGTGGACGCGCCCGATCTGCTCGTGGCCGGGAGCGTGCGGTCGGGGCCGCTCGGGAGGCCGAGGCCGCTCCCGGGACAGGACGCCCTGCGGTCCCTTGCCGCGACCGGAACCTTCGACCTCGACGACAGCCCCGACTCGATTCGCCTCGGCGCCGCGCTCGAGGGCAAGGTCTTCCGACGCGGATTCCTCGAAGCACACGGCTTGCGTTTCGCCCCCGGTGGCGAGGGTCACCTGGGCGTTACCTATCCGTCTCTCCTGCTCGCAGAGCGGGTTGCGGCCTCCCCGGATGTGGCCCAGACGCGGCTCGACATGCCCAACGCGGCTCGCGACGAGGTGGTGCACGGCGATCCATTCGACGTCTTCGAGCAGTACGAGCGAGTCATTTCCGCGGCGGATGGCCCGCGGGCAGCGCTCCTGCCGCGCGCCATGCTCCGGGATTACCTGCACCGGCTCGGGGTGGTGCCCGCCGGGCGCCGCCGAGAGTTCTTCGAGCGCGCGGCCGAGAGCTACCGCCGCCACGGCCGCGAGGAGGCGGCCTCCGGCGCCGGTCGGCGCGAGCGCGCGCTCGCGGCTGGACGCTGGTGGGAGTTCCGGCTCACGGAGGGCGCGCATGAGCTCTCGCGCGTCCGGCGCGGGGGCCCGCGCCGCTGGGGGAAGCAGGCGGCCCGCGTCGTGAAGCGGGCGGGGAAGGACGGCTACTACCGGCTGCAGCGAAGGGCGCCGCTCGAGGACGACCTCGCGGTCTTCGCCGCGTACTGGTACCGCGGCTACGCCTGCAACCCGAGAGGGATCTACGAGACGCTGCGCGAGCTCGCCCCACAGATTCGCGCCGTCTGGGTCGTCGAGGAGAAGCACGCGGCGGAGTTCCCCAAGGACGTCGAGCACGTCATCGCGGGCACGCGGGAGTACTATCGTCTGCTCGCGAGGGCGAAGTACTTCGTCAACAACGTCAACTTCCCGAACGACTACGTGAAACGGCGTGGCACCGTCCACGTCCAGACCCATCACGGAACGCCGCTCAAGACGATGGGGCTCGACCTGCGGGACGCCTATATGGAGGGCCGCGGGATGAACTTCGAGCGGCTGCTCCGGCGCGCGGCGCGCTGGGACTACAGCATCAGCCAGAACGTCTTCTCGACCCTCGTCTGGGAGCGCACGTATCCGACGCGCTACGAGTCGCTCGAGATCGGCTATCCGCGCAACGACGTTCTCGCGAACGCGACGGAGGAGAACGTCGAGCGCGCTCGCAACGAGCTCGGCCTCGAGCCCGGCACCCGGTCGATCCTCTTCGCGCCGACCCATCGCGAGTACCAGGCGGATTACCAGCCGACAGTGGACATCGGTGACCTTGCGGAGGAGCTGGGCCCCGAGTTCACGATCCTGCTTCGGCTGCACTACTTCTACGGCGAGCGCACGCCGCCCACCGCCGGCTCGGGCGCGGCGCGGATCCTGGACGTCACGACGCATCCGTCCATCGAGGAGCTCTGTCTGGCCGCGGACTGCCTTCTGACCGACTATTCCTCTCTCATGTTCGACTACGCCGTGCTCGACCGCCCCCTCGTCATCCATGCGCCCGACTGGGAGGAGTACCGGACGCTGCGAGGCACGTACTTCGACCTCCTGGCCGAGCCGCCCGGTGTGGTGACCACGAATCAGGAGGAGCTCGTCGGGGCGTTCCGGTCGGGCGCCGCCTGGGCTGACGAGGCGGTGCGCCTTCGGTCGGCCTTTCGCGAGCGCTTCTGCTCCCTCGAGGACGGCTGCGCGTCCGAACGCGTCGTGCGCCGCGTCTTCCTCGGCGAGCGGGAAGTCGTTGCTCCTGCCCTGCAGAGGGCGCACGCAGCGGAGCAGGTGCAGGCGTGAGCGGGGAGCGGCGCCTCGTGCTCGTCGTCGGGATCGGCCGGAGCGGCACGAGCCTCTTCACGGGCATTCTGGGCCAGCTCGGCTTCCACGTTCCGCAGCCCGAGGTGCAGGCCGACGACACGAATCCCCGCGGGTTCAGCGAGCCGCGCTGGGTGGTGGACTTCCACAGCCGCCTGATGCGGCCCCGCAGGATCACGGTCTTCGACTCGCGTCCGGCCGCGTGGGAGGTCGCGGCGGAGGCCGCTGAGGACGAGGCCGTCGTCGCCGAGCTCCGCTCCTGGCTCGACGTGCAGTTCGTCGGCGCGGACGATGTCGTCGTCAAGGATCCGCGTATCGGGTGGTTCCTGCCGTTGTGGCAGAAGTGCGCGGACGCGCTGGGCGCGGAGACGTCCTTCGCCCAGATGCTCCGCCATCCGCACCAGGTCGTACGCAGCGCGGGCCAGTGGTACGGCGACTGGCAGAACGATGCGAGCCGCGCCGCCGCTTGGCTCAACATCACGCTCCACGTCGAGGAGACGACGCGCGGAGCCCGTCGCACCTTCGTCCGCTACGACGACCTGCTCGAGGACTGGCGGCGAGAGATCTCGCGCGCGGCGGAGGCTCTCGACGTTCCGCGGCTCGCCAAGCTGGACGCTCCCGACGCGGCGGCAGTCGACGGCTTCGTCGACCCGACGCTGAAGCGCTCGACGTCGACCGCGGACGACCTCGGCTTCCCGAATGCGCTCGAGTCACAGCTCGAGAACACCTGGGAGCTCGTGTCGGGGCTGGCCCGGCCGGGCGGCGACGGGGACGCGAAGACGCGCGCGGCCCTCGACGAAGCGCGCGCCGCCTACGACGAGTTCTACGCGGCAGCCGAGGCCATCGCGCAGTCCTCGATCACGGCGGTCAAGCCGCGCAAGGGCGCCCGTGCGAAGGCCGAGCCCGCCACCGGAGCCTCATCGAACGGCGCCGGGGGCTCGCTGCGCTCGCGCGCCTTCGATCTCGTGCCGCGCCGCCGCAACGATCCGGCGCGGCTCGCAACCTCGCGCCGGGTAGTCGGCCGGAGCCTGGTCGCGCTGCCCATCCGGGTCGCTCTCATGGTCCCTGTGCGCTATCGCGAGCGCGTCCCGATCCCGATCGTCCGCGCAGTCGCCAAGCTGTCCCGTTCGCTGCACCAGTAGGGCGGAGAGCTCATGCCAGGGCGGATCAGCGTCATCGTGCCGGTCTACAACGTCGAGACATACCTCGAGACGTGCCTCGAGTCGCTCGCCCAGCAGTCCACGTCCGATCTCGAGGTGGTCATGGTGGACGACGGCTCGACGGACTCGAGCGCGGAGATCGCGGCGCGCTATGTCGAGCGCGACCCGCGCTTCAAGCTCGTCCACCAGAAGAACGCAGGCCTGGGCGCCGCGCGCAACACCGGCGTCCCGCACGCGACCGGTGAGTTCCTCGCCTTCGTCGACAGCGACGACGTCGTCCCACGCCACGCGTACGAGCTCCTCGTCGGCGCGCTGGATCGGACGGGTTCGGACTTCGCCTCGGGGAACGTCACGCGGCTCACCCCCTTCGGGACCCAGAAGGCTGGGTTCGTCGCGCGGGCTTTCGAGCGTTCGCGTCTGAAGACGCACATCACGCGCTTCCCGATTCTCGTCAACGACCGCACCGCGTGGAACAAGCTCTTCCGGCGGTCGTTCTGGGACGAGCACCAGTTCCGCTTTCCGGAGGGCGTCTACTACGAGGACATTCCGGTGACGCTCCCGGCTCACTACCTCGCGAGCTCGGTCGACCTCATCAGCGAGCCCGTCTACCTCTGGAGGATGCGGGAGGGCAGCGACCTCTCGATCACCCAGAGGCGCACCGAGCCCAAGGCGCTCCGTGACCGCGTGTCGGCGGTGGACTCGGTGAGCCGGTTCCTCGCGAGCAAGAACTACAAGGTCTCGAAGGCCGTCTACGACCGGAGCGCCATCGGTCAGGACCTGCGCTTCTTCCTCGACGTCCTCCCCAGCGCAGACGAGGAGTACCGCCGCCTCTTCCTCGAGCTCGTGAACGGCTTCATCGACGGGGCGCACGAGTGGTGCCTCGACCAGTCGCTCGCGATCGACCGCGTGAAATGGCAGCTCGTTCGCCGACGCGCGATGCCCGAACTGCTCGACGTCCTTCGCTTCGAGGACGACGAGCTCGGAGTGAAGCCCGCCGTGCAGGGCCGGGGCGGCCGCTGGTACGGCGACTACCCCTACCGCGACGACGAGCGGCTGCGCATGCCGCCCTCCGCCTACAGGCTCGACGAGGAGCTCGCGCCGGTCGGCCAGATCGACAGCGTGAGCTGGGACGGGGACGTCCTGCGCGTCGAGGGCTACGCGTACATCAACATGATCGGAGCGCCCGAGCACGGCTACCAGACGGTGGACGTCTTTGCGCGCCAGCGCGGGTGGAGGAGGAAGAAGCTCCACCTCCGAACAGAGGTCGTCCAGCGGCCCGATGTGACCACCGCCTCGGCGCAGGAGTACGCCTCCCTGGACTGGACAGGGTTCTCCGCCACGCTGGACGCGACGGAGCTGAAGAAGGGCGAGCGCTGGCGTGACGGGACCTGGGAGATCGGCATCAAGGTTCGCGCGGGCGGCGTGACCCGGACGATCTGGCGTTTCGACGCTCCCGCCCTCGGTCCGGTGCCGGAGACCGCTTTCTCGCTCCCGGACGGGACGCGGGTGCGCGCCGGAGTCGGCTTCGGCGGCTACCTGAGCATCCAGGTCCAGCGCCTGCCTTCTGCGGTTAGCTCGCTGATCTTCGAGGAGCGCGCGCTCCAGCTCGAGGGAATCGCCGGCGCGGGCGCCCGCAAGGCTCTCACCCTCCACCTCAGTCGCCGCGGCGGTGCCTGGACGCTCGACTATCCGGTTCATGTCGACCGGGCACGAAGGCCCGCGGCCTTCGTCACGCGCGTTCCGGTCGCGGACCTCATCGGCGAGGTCGGGATCGCGGACACCGCTGCCCACGTCGAGGAGCAGCCTGACGGAGTCGTCTGGGATCTCTACTTCTCCAACGACCGCGGGCTGAAGCCGTTGCTCCTGCGGGAGGGGGCGCCAGAGCCGACCTGGACGCTGAACGGGCGCGAGGTCGCCGTGCGGCGGGGCCGCATCGGGAACATCACGCTGGTCGAGCGCTATTTCCGGCCGGTCATCACCGCCGCGGAATGGGACCCGGGCGGCGTCCTGGCTTTGGAGGGGATCTTTCGCGGCCTCGCACAGGAGTACGACCTCCTCCTCACCGCACGCTCGCGCTCGGAGAGCCACGTGCTGCCGCTTCAGTACGACGCTGAGAGCGGCCGCTTCACCGCGAGGGTCCCGGTCGGGGCGATCGAGTCGCCGGCCGGCGTTCATCCGCTCGCGGCAGGCATCTGGCTCCTGCTCGTGGCCCGCCGCGGGGATCCGCGAGACACGGGCGCGAACCTCGGGCTCGAGCCGGCGCTGACGGCGCTTCCGATCGAGGGCGAGGCCGGATTGAAGAAGGCGCGCTTCGGCGTTCTCGAAGGCGGCTCGGCGTGCGTCGCCGTCGAGCGCGACCTGACGAACGAGGAGCGCGGCGGGTTCAGGCAGCGCACCCTGCGCTCCACGGCGTACTCGGCGAAGCGCGCGGCGGCACTCGAAGACGTCGTCCTCTACGAGTGCTTCGGCGGCCGTGGGTACGGCGACAACCCGCGTGCAATCCACGAGGAGCTCGTGCGCCGAGGCGTGCCGCTCCAGCACCTCTGGGTCGTGCGCGACGCCGCGTTCGACGTCCCCGAGACTGCCGAGGCCCTGCGGCGCGGCTCGCGCGAGTACCACGAAGCGCTGGCGCGGGCGCGCTACGTCGTCGCCAACGACCACTGGCCCAGCTGGTTCGAGCGGCGCGACGGCCAGACGTGCATCCAGGCCTGGCACGGCTTCCCGCTCAAGCGCCAGGGCTTCGAGCTGGCAGACCGGCCGATGGCCTTCCGGGCCTATCGCCGTGTGCTCGGCCAGAGGCCCGGGAACTGGGAGTGCGTCATCTCGGCCGGCCCGCTCGCCACTCCACATTTGGAGCGCGGCT
>DATAOL010000120.1:0-5345 GCA_036265755.1 Gaiellaceae bacterium
AGTCGGGTCGTGCCACACCGAATCGACCGGGTCGTCCCAGTACCAGCGGGTCGAGAAGGAGTCCCAGACGGTGCGCGAGCGGGTCGCGTTGAAGGAGAACTGCACCGCGATCAGCACGGGCACGATCGACCAGAGGATGTAGGCCCACGTGAAGACGACGAGGAAGCGCGGTTTTCCCCATGGGTTGCGAATCCAGCCGCGCAGGCGCACGAACGCGGAAGGATGGGTTTGTGCTCTGGGTTCAGCGACGGCCGTCACAGCGCGCCCACCGCCCCGACCTCGCGTTGGGCGCGGTGGATGCTCCACATGTAGTAGAGCATCAGGATCGTCAGGAACGCGGCGAGCACGATCGTGAGCGCGGCGCCGATCGTCGGTTGCGGCCCACCGTGGAAGTAGAGGTCGATCTGATTCCCGATCATGGAGGTCTTCGGCGACCCGGAGACGATGTTCGGCGTGTAATAGTCGCCGAACATCGGGAGGGTGATGAGCACGGCGCCGCCGAGGATTCCGGTCTTGGAAAGAGGGAGGGTGACGGTACGGAACGCGCCCCACTGACTGGCTCCGAGGTCACGCGCAGCTTCGAGGTGGCTCCGGTCGATCCTGTCGAGCGAGGCGAAGAGCGGCAGGATCAGATACGGGATGTACCCGTAGACGAGCGCAAAGATCACGGTGGAGGCGCTCCCCCCGAGCCAGTCTCGCGGCTGGCTGAGGACGTGGGTGAAGAGGAGGAAGCGGTTTACGTAGCCGTTCGCCTGTAGGAGGTTCACCCAGGCCAGCATCCGCATCATGTAGCTGATCCAGAGCGGCAAGATGATGAGGATGAGGATGACTCCCTTCCACCTCCCTGCGTGGCGTGCGGTGTAGTACGCGACCGGGTAGCCGATCAGCAGGCAGAGTGCGAGGGAGATGGCGACGTAGACGATCGTTCGGATCCCGACGTCGAACCAGATTCCTCCGGGAGCGAGGCGGTTGATGACCTCCGTCAGCCAACCGACGTTCCATTGCAGCGGGTTCCAGATGGGAACCGGCTGGAAGAGGACCGGGTCGACGGTGCCGAGCGCGACACCGAGCACCGCGTAGAACGGCACGACGAAGAGCAGGACGAGCCACAGGACGCCCGGGAAGGAAAGGCTTGGCCAGAGCCAGCGGCGGTACACGGCTTGCTACGGCTCGCGGGCGGTGCTCATCAACTTCCGCCCCCGGCCTGGAAGTTCGAGTAGCCGTCTTCCCAGAGCTGCTGCCCCTTCGACGTGAGCGTGCCGTATTGCAGCGAGTCGGATCCGAGATCCTCGTTCGTGAGCACGCTGTTCGCGAGGTTCGGTGGTACGACGCCCTTTTTGACGAGTGACTCCGGGTCGATCTCGTTCAGCGGCGGCTGGTAGCCGTTGAAGTCGACGAAGTTCTCGGTCGCGACACCGTTGTCCAGGAGATAGTTGAGAAAGAGGTGCGAGAGTACCGGCTTCTTCGTCGTCGAGCAGATCGCGAAACAGTCGTTCTGGATCGGGACCTTGCCGTGCGGCGCCTTCCAATAAGCGAGTGCCGACGCGGGCGTGCCCTTGGGCAGGTAGTAGATGTAGGCGGCGATCATGTCGCCCGACCACGCCTGGTGTAGCCAGCTCGAGCCTTCGGGGATCGACTGATACTGGATGTCGTCCACCTTGATGTTGCAGATGTCGTAGAGCTGCTTCAGATCCGCGACGGCCTGGTTGACGAGCTTGGGATCCTCGGTGTTGATATCGGTGATCCCCTTGCGGAGAAGAGCCATGCCGATCGTCTCCCGGTTCTCCGAGAGAAGCGCGACCTTGCCCTTGTAGGCCCCGGACTGCCAGAAGATGTCCCAGGGCTGCGACATGCCGGCGATGTCCTCTTTGACGTGGTCTGTTCGCCAGGCGATGCCCGTGGCGTAGCACGTGTACGGCACGGTGTAGCGCGATTCGCCGTCGTAGAACGGATCTACGAGCTGCGGCCAGATGTTCTTCTGCAGGTTCGGGATGTAGTCCAGGTTCAAGGGCTTGACCAGCTTGCCGGCCACTCCGATGTCCAGCGTGTCGGGAGTGATCTCCATCACGTCCGGGCTGACAGCGCCCGAGGCGAGGCGGGCGAGCCCCGAGTTGATGTTGTCGAAGGGCGTGTACTGAACGTCGACGTTGTACTTTTCGCCGAATTCCTTGAGCAGCTTCTTGTAGAAGTAGGCCGGATAGTTGAACACGGTGAACGTCCCGCCGGTTTCCGGCTCGAGGCCGGATTCGATGGGGTCCTCCCACCGGGGGAGCGTGACTTTCTTGTCAGGTCGCGCCAGTGGTAGCCCGCCCGGGCCCACGGCTTCGCCGCCCGTACCGGTCGCCTCGGCCACACTCGTCGTATTGCCGCACGCGGCGAGGAGACCGCCCGCGCCTGAGAGCGCAGCCGCGGCTCCTGCGCTTCGCACGAGAAAATCACGCCTGTTCAGGTAGCCGGGACGACGTTCCTTCGGATGGAAACTCATCGAACCCCCTTAGGTACATGGCCGCATCGGGTGGCGCACTGTTTCATGGACAGTGTGCGTCTTTCAAGTTGGACGTGCGCCGCTCAGCTGAGATAGCTGTAGATCAGGCGCTGGAAGTGCTGGATGAGGTGCTCGCTGGTCGGTAGGAGCCTGCCGTGCTCGACCATTCCCGACTCGAGGCCGGCGTGCACGGACTCGACCAGGCTGTTGTCCTCCGCGCCGACTTGCTCGTTGAAGGCGATCATCTCCTCGATCGTCTTCTGCGGCACGTCCTCCGAGAAGAAGTAGTCGTAGGTGCCGAGAGTGCGACGCTCGTCGATCGGGATCCAGGCGCCGGCGTTCATGTTCGGAGGCCCAGGGATGATGTCGACGGTGAAGTTCGGGAAGACGAACACGGACGTGCTGCGGTCGATGTCGCCGCTCGGGTCGTACGGCGTCTGCTTGCGTCCCTCGACGACGGAGGAGCGCACCGGCCCCTTCTGCGTCGAGACGTAGCCGGCCGAGGCGAGCGCATACGCGTCCGGGTCGACGTTGATCACCGACGAGAAGCCCGGATGGGCCACCGGGCAGTGGTAGCACTCGAGGTAGTTCTCGACCGCGATCTTCCAGTTCGCCTCGATGACGTACTCGCCGCGGTGGTGGAACTTGAGGCTGTCGAGGTCGATGCCGGTCTCCGCGATCGTCTCGGGCATGACGCCGAGGGTGTCCGCCAGCGGGCCGGCTTCGAGGTCGACGTTCGCGAAGATGAATGGCCCCCAGGTGCCCACCTGGACCGGGAAGAGGGAGTAGTCGTCCGCGTCGAAGCCGGGCTCGCGCTCGGAGCGCGGCGCCCGCAGGAGGCAGCCGTCGAGCCCGTAGGTCCAGGCATGGTACGGGCACTGGAGCGTCTCGCGGTGCCCCGAGCCCTGCATGACGACGTGCCCGCGGTGGCGGCAGACATTCACGAAGCCCCGAAGCTCGCCGTCCTTGTCGCGAACGAGGACGATCGGGATGTGGCCTGCTTTCGTGGCGAAGTAGTCGCCGGGCTGCGCAACCTGGGCCGTCACGCAGGCGTATTGCCAGGTGTGCTTGTAGATCCGATCTCGCTCCAGCGCGAGGATGGCGCTGTCGGAATACCACCCTGCCGGAAGGGTGTAACCGGCCTCGAGTCTCGCCCCGATCTCGCTGAGCATCGCTCTGAGCATAACCCGCCGGCGTCCCGATCAGGCTTCCAGAGGCTCCCAGTCCGGCTCGAACGGCTTGCCCGCCACCGCCCCGATCATGAGCACCGTCGTCGGTGTCTCCAGTGCGACGCCGCTCCGCTGCACGCTCGGCTGCAGGAAGAGGAGCCCGCCGGGACCGAGCTCGACGTCTTCCCCGTCGCACGTGAACCGCACGCGCCCCTCGACGACGGCGTAGAGCTCCTGCTGCCCGCCGAAGGAGACCTCCTCGTGTGGCACGACGACCTCCTGTCCCGCGTCACCGTGGCACGCGTTGACGCCGAAGGCTTCGATGCCGAAGTGCTCGCGGATCGAGTGCCACCGCGCCGCATAGCCCTCGTCGTCCGTCCACTCTTTCCAGTAGTCGGGCCCGGCGGAGAGTCCTGCCGCGGGGATCTCACGGATGCTTGCGGTGCGCCAGTCAGTCGACATACGGCTCGACTCCGCGCTTCAACAGGCCGCGCGCGAGGATGAGGCGCTGGATCTCGCTGGTCCCCTCCCAGATACGGTCGACTCGCACCTCCCGCCAGAAGCGGGCGACGGGGTTTTCGGTCATGTAGCCGCGGCCGCCGAGGACCTGCAGCGAGCGGTCGACGATTCGCCCCGCCGCCTCGGAGGCGAAGAGCTTCGCCGCCGCGACCTTCCCGTGGACGACCTTGCGGTCCTCGTAGGCGTCGAAGGCGTGCGCCGCGTGGTAGGTGAGCAGGCGCGCCGCCATGAGGTCGGCGAGGGAATCAGCGAGCTGAAAGGACACGCCCTGGTGCTCCGCGATTGGGCTCCCGAAGGCGACGCGCTCGAGCGCCCAGTCCCGCGCGATGCCGAGCGCGCGCTCCGAGGCCCCGCAGCAGCGGGCCGCGATGAAGAGGCGCTCGACGAGGAACCACTCCTTGGCGCCCTCGTTCCCGCCGGCCGGCACCCGGTTCGCGTCCGGCACGCGGCAGTCGCGCAGGACGATCTCCGGGTGGTGGTCGAGGTAGGGGTCGTGCAGGAACCCCGGCACGCGCTTCAGCTCGAGCCCTGGAGCGCCGGGCTCCACGATGAAGAGCGTCTGCTCGCCGTCGGCGACCGCGAGGACGATGTAGAAGCCTGGGTCGCCCTCGCTCGTGACGAACCACTTCTCGCCGTCCAACACCCACTCGTCCCCGTCGCGGACGGCCGTGGTCGCGACGGCGCTCACGTCGGAACCGGCGCCCGGCTCGGTCACGGCCCAGGCCTCCCGGTACTCGCCGTTCAGGATCGGAGTCACCCAGCGCTCACGCTGCTCGGACGTGAGGATCTCCCAGAGCTCGGCGGGCCCGCGGTCGACGACGGCGAAGCCGAGGCCGTTCGTCGCCTTGCCAGACTCCTCCTCGAGCGCGACCTGGCCGAGCATCGAAAGCCCGGCGCCTCCGGCTTCCTCGGGCATGTTCAGCATCGAGAAGCCCGCCTTGCGCGCGTTCTTGCGTACGTCGTCGACGGCGGCGTAGTCGATCTCGCCGGCGGCGGCGATCTGCTCTTCGAGCGGGAAGATCTCAGACTCGACGAAGCGGCCGACGCGCTCCTTCAGCTCGGCGATGTCGGGGGGAAGCTCGGGCACGACCATGGTCGGGGATCTTGACGTGTCGAGGGGGTCGGGGTAAACCGGGGTCGGTGACCATCGTTCGAATCGGCTGTGCCCAGCT
>DATAOL010000121.1:0-19967 GCA_036265755.1 Gaiellaceae bacterium
ACGAACGGGATCGCGTTCAGCCCGACGGACGCGATGCCGCTGACGCGCGGAGCGAAGGCGTTCATGTCCCTCGAGGCCATGATCTCCGTCGGCGCGGTGCTCCTCGTAGGTGCGCGCGCCGTCAACGTTCTCGGCTCCTGATTTCACGGCGTTGTAAATCTTCCTGTACCGGCTGTTTCACTCCTGGCGATGGTGTTAGTGTCCCGCGCGGTCGCGGTGTCCGCGGCGCAGGAAAACGGGACACGGACAGGGAGGAGAGACAGTGCGGAGAGCAATGCGATTGCGCTCCCGCCTCGGGCTCGTCAGTGCGTTTGGGCTCCTCGGGCTCCTCATCGTCGTGACGTCGGGATTCGCGGGCGCCACTGCGACGGGGAAGTCGTCCGAGCGTCAGCTCAGCGAGGCGGGCGAGGGGACTTTCGAAGTCCTCGAGGCGGCCGATCAGTACGCCGAGGCGAGAACCGCCCCGGCCGACGTGGTCGATGCGGGAGCGTTCACAGGCGCTTACGCCGATGCAAAGTCGCTGCCAGTGTTCGGCGGTGCGTGGAACGAGATCACGACGCAGAACTACGACAGCGACGCCCATGGCTACCGCGACCCGGTGTGGTCGAACTCGGGTGGCGGCGCCGGTCTCGTCAGCGGGCGCGTCACGGCGCTGGCAGTCGACGGGAGCACGCTCTATGCGGGCACCGCGGATGGAGGCGTGTGGAAGCGCCAGGGAGGCACGTGGTCTCCGCTTCTCGACGACTCGCCGACACTCTCGATCGGAGCCGTCTCGGTCGACTCGAACCACGGCCTCTGGGTCGGCACGGGCGAGGCGAACACGAACTCGGACTCCTACGCGGGGGTTGGGATTCTCTACTCCGGGGACGGTGGGGCGAACTTCACCCGGGTCGGCGGGGAAGAGCTCCAGAACCACCTCGTCCAAAAGATCATTTTCGACAACGGCTGGGCGCTCGCAGCCACGAGCCGTGGCCTCTATCGCCACGCCGTCGGCTCCACGTCCGGCGCCTGGACGCCGGTCCTCCGGCCCAGTGGCTGCTCGCAGCCGGGTGGAATAGACGGCTTTCCGTTCGTCAGCGATGTGGCGGTTAAGCCCGGCACGGGCGGCCAGGTCGTCGACGCCGTCATCGGCTGGCGGGCGGGATCGAACTGCAACGGCTTCTTCCAATCCACGAACGGCGGCCAGACCTTCAGCCGTGTGACGATCGGAGGCTCGCTGAACGGGAAGGACCTCGGCCGAACGTCGATCGCCTGGTCGGCGAACGGTGCGAAGGCCTACGCGCTGGTTCAGTCGGCGTCGATGTTCAACCACGCCAAGACCGATCATGGCGGCACGGTCCTGCAGGGCGTCTACGCGTCCGTGGGCGGGTTCGAGGGCCCCTGGAACAAGATCGCCGAGTGGCGGAACCTCGCCAACGGCGGCTCCGCGCTCAAGGCGGGGCTCGGGTATCACCCGGGCGTTCAGGCCTGGTACAACCAGTTCCTCGCGGTCGACTCGCAGGACGCCAACCACGTCTACCTAGGACTCGAGGAAGTCTTCGAGTCCACGGACGGTGGGGGGAAGTGGACGGCTGTCGGTCCGTACTGGAACTTCGGGATGCCGTGCGCAAACGGGCCGGACGGGCTCGACAGCTGTCCGATGACGGTGCACGCGGATCAGCACGCGATCGCAATCTCCGGCAACAACGTGTACATCGGCGACGACGGGGGCGTCTACAGGCGCTCGCGCACGAACCACGCGCAGTACGGCTGGACGAATCTCAACTCCGGACTGCGCACGCTCCAGTACTACTACGCCGACGCCGGCCCTGTCACGGGCGGCGACGCGCTCTGGGGCGGGCTGCAGGACAACGGCGAGTCGCTCCTCTCGCCGGGGGCGTCGACCATGGTGTCCCCGTTCGGGGGCGACGGCGGCGACACGCTCGTCGACCACACCGACGGCGACAAGGTGGTCGTCGAGTACGTGGGCCTCGACATGGCGCTGACCACGAACGGCGGCGTCTCCGACGGCACTCCCGGCTCGAACTCCTTCCGGGAGATCTCGCCGTCTTGCTTCGCGTTCACGTACACGCCGAGCCCGTGCGACTCGCTCGCCCGGTTCATCGCGCCGTTCGAGGCCGACCTGGCGAACCCGAACCTCTGGATAGCCGGCGGCCAATACGTCTGGATCAACGATCCGGGCGGAGTGGCGAAGGGCTGGAACACCGCCTGCGGTGCGAAGTCCTGCGACTGGCAGATCCGCGGCGACAGCGGAGCGGGCCATTCGATCACCCAGGTCGCCATGACGAACGGCACGTGGTACGCGGCGTGGTGTGGGCCGTGCAACTCGGCCGGCTTCGCCCGTGGGATCCTGACCAACAACGGCGGCACAGCGCACCAGCTCACCTTGCCGTCGAGCTTCCCGAGCAGGTTCATCCAAGGCCTGGTCGTGGAGAAGAACCATCCGAACCACGTGTACGTCGTCTTCAGCGGCTTCTCCCGGCGGTGGACGGGTACGTTCTCCGCGGGCGAGGGCCACGTCTACGAGACTATGAACGGCGGGGCTACGTGGACGGACATCAGTGGCACCGGCGGCTCGCAGGCTCTCCCGGATGCCCCGGGCGACGATCTCGTCCTGACTCCGAGCGGACATCTCGTCGTCGCGACCGACATCGGCGTGTTCTACTCGCCGAGCACACACGGCGGAACCTGGTATCGCTTCGGCACCGGGCTTCCGACGGCATCGACGAACGACCTGCAGCTGAGCCCCGACGGAAGCTACATCCTGGGCGCCACGCACGGCCGCGGTCTCTGGAGGATCGCCACGCCGTAGGGTCGAAAACCACCGGAAGCACAGAAGCGGCCCCGGCAACGGGGCCGCTTCAGTTTGCTGGTTACTCGGCGGTGACGTAGGCGGCCGTGATGCCGCCGTCGACCAGGAAGGTGGCGCCGTTCACGAAGGACGACTCGTCGCTCGCGAGGAAGAGCGCACCGTAGGCGATCTCCTTCGCCTGCGCGAGCCGCCCCATCGGGATGTGCACGAGGCGCCGCTCGAGCGCGCCCGGGGTCTCATCGAAGAGCCGCATGAGCAGGGGGGTCTCCACGGGGCCGGGGCAGAGGGCGTTCACCCGAACGCCCCGGCGCGCAAACTCCACGGCGAGCTCGCGGCTCATCGAGAGAACGGCGCCTTTCGAAGCGGTGTACGAGATCTGCGAGGTCGCGGCCCCGGCCATCGCGACGAACGACGCCACGTTGATGACCGAGCCTCCGCCGCGCTCGAGCAGGCGCGGGATCCCGTACTTGCAGCAGAGGAAGACGCCCTTCGTGTTCACGTCCTGCACGCGCTGCCAGGCGTCGGGCTCCGTCTCGATGATCGAGGCATCGTCGGCCGGCATGACCCCCGCGTTGTTGTAGAGGACGTCCACGCCGCCGTAGCGCTCGGCTGTGGCCGCGTACATGGATTCGACGCTCTTCGGGTCGGTGACGTCGACCTCTTGGAAGAAGGCCTCGCGGCACTCGGCCGCCGTCTCCTCGCCCTTGCTCGCGTCGACGTCCGCCACGCAGACGCTCGCGCCCTCGGCGGAGAAGAGCGTCGCAGCTTCGCGGCCGATCCCTCCGGCTGCGCCGGTGATCACGGCGACCTTTCCGTCCAGACGGCCCATTGGAAGTCGAGCTTAACCAGGAAGGCCGGTGAGTATCGTGTCGAGGCGCTGAAAGCGCTCGTCCGCGACCTGCTGCTTCGAGCCGCTGAACCAGACGAGGACGACGTTCCCGCCGTAGCGCTTGTACGCGACCCACGTCTTGCTCTGCGAGTCGAGCTCCCAGTAGACGCCCCCCACCCCCCGGGCGAGCGGCCGGTTGGTCGCCTTGTCCTTGAAGAGCGACGCGAGCGACTGGGACTTGCCCGGCTTGCCGACGTAGACGTTGAAGATCCCGTACCGGTCGACCAGCCGCTTCGGCTGGTCGAGCCCGTAGCCGAGCTGGTCCCAGGCGGGGTCGGACACCGCGGCCGGCTCCAGCGGACGGCCGGTCGCCTGCTTGAACTGTTGCTTCACCTGAGCAGTCGTCAGGGTGACGACCTGGGACTGGTCGGTCGTGCCGCCACAGCCCGCGAGAGTCGCGAGAAAGAACGCGGCGAGCGAGAGCAGGGCGATGCGTCTCACTGCGCCGAGAGAGTAGCGGCTCGCCCGAACGGCAGCCGGGCGTTGAGCTATCCGGTTCCGCCAGGCAGGATGGAGATCCTTCGAACAAGGAGCTTTCGATGTTCACCAAGCCAAGGCTGCTCGCGGTGTGCGCAGCAATCGTTCTCGGGTCGTTGGTGCTCGTCGTCGGGGCGATCGGCGCCTCCGACAGCGGCACCTCCGACAAGATCGCGTTCAGGACCGGGGCGAATGCCAGCACACCGTCCGGGAGCTTCATCGACATCCCTGGCGGCGCGAGGACGGTCGCGTCGACGGCTGGCGGCCCGCTCGTGATCCGTTTCTCGGCCGAAGGAAGCGTCCGCGACCTGAACAGCGGCGGCGCCTTCGCCGGTCACAGGTTCGCCGCGATGTTCGTCCGCGTGCTCGTCAACGGCGTCCAGGTCGGGCCCGTGGTGCGTTTCTTCGACAACACGGGGAAGATCGGTGTACGCAGGCCTCGCCCCACCACCGCTTCGTATGAATGGGCGAAGCACGTCACTGCCGGCGCCCAGAACATCAAGGTGCAGTTCAAGAACCTGCACGCCTTCGACGACGCGAACCTCAACAGCTTCACGCTGACGGCCCACTACCACTGAGCCGCCGCGAGGCGGGCTAGCGGCGCTCTTCCGCGTAGCGGCGCGCTTCGTCGACGAGGCCCTGGAAGAGGGCCACGTCCTCCCCTGCCTCGGGATGCCAGAGCACCCCGACCGCGAAGCGCTGGGACGGGTCCTCCACGGCCTCGACGGTCCCGTCGTCGGCGCGGGCGGACTCGCGCAGGCCTGCACCGAGTCGGCCGAACCCCTGATGGTGGTGGCTCTTCACGGGAGCCCGGTCACCGAGGAGGGTCTGCACGCGCGTGCCGGCGACGAGGTCGACCTCGTGGTCGGCGAAGACGCCCGGCGGGTTGTGCTTGTGCTTCTCGTCCCCGACGACCTCGGGCAGGTGCTGGAGGAGGTCGCCGCCTCGCGCAACGTTCAGCACCTGGCTCCCGCGGCAGATCGCCAGGACGGGCATGTCGCGCCCCAGGGCGGCCTTCAGCAGGGCGAGCTCGGCGTCGTCGCGCTCCCGCACGATCCCGAAGGTCTCCTCGTGGGCCTCCTGGCCGTACAGCTCGGGGTCGAGGTCGGAGCCACCGGAGAAGACGAGCCCGTCGAGCCCGTCGAGCGTCTCCTCCACCGCGTCCTTCGCGGGCGGGACGAGCAGCGCCCGGCCGCCGGCGGCCTCGACGCCCTGGACGTACGCAGCGGGGACGAGCGCGGCTTCGAGGTCCCAGTAGCTCCACTTGGCGGGCACGACGTAGGTCGTGATGCCGATGATCGGCTTAGCCACGCTCGAACAGCCTTTCGCGTTCGTATCCGGTCACGACAGAGTCGAAGAGGCGCTGCTCGGTGCGCGCGTAGTTCAGGTAATGGTCGACGACGTCGTCGCCGAATGCGGCGCGGGCCATCTTGCCGTTCTCGAGCGCGTCCGTCGCCTCGCGCAGCGAGTGGGGAAAGCGCTCGGCTTCCGACTCGTAGGCGTTTCCCTCCAGCGGAGGCGGGAGCTCAAGCTCGTTCTCGATCCCGTAGAGCCCTGCGGCGAGGACGGCCGCGAAAGCGAGGTAGGGATTGACGTCGCCGCCGGGGATCCGCGTCTCCGCGCGCAGGCCGTCTCCGTGCCCGACGATGCGAAAGCCGCACGTGCGGTTGTCGTGACCCCAGGCGAGGGTCGTCGGCGCCCAGCTGCCCGCGGCGTAGCGCTTGTACGAGTTGATCGTGGGCGCGAGGAAGACGGCCAGTTCCCTGAAGCAGGCGATCTGCCCCGCGAGGAACTGCTTGAAGACGTCCGACTCGCCGGCGAAGGAGCTCTCGTCTCCCCGCCAGAGGCTCGCGTGGATGTGGCAGGAGTTCCCGATCCACGAGTGGTCGGGCTTCGCCATGAAGGTGATCGAGCAGCCGTTGAGATGCGCGATCTCCTTGGCGCCGTTCTTGTAGACCGTATGGTTGTCCGCCATCGTGAGCGCGTCCGCGTAGCGGAAGTTGACCTCCTGCTGGCCCGGCCAGGCCTCGCCCTTGGAGCTCTCCACGGGGATCCCGGCTCCGTGCATGAAGTTGCGGATCTGGCGTAGGAAGGGCTCGTCGAAGCTGGTGGCGAGGATGTGGTAGTCGAGGATGTAGGGCACCGAGGGCGTGAGGCCCTCGTAGCGCTTCTCGTGCGCCTCGGCGTAGGTCTCCTTGAGGAGGTAGAACTCGAGCTCGGAGCCGAACATGGGCGTGTAGCCGAGCTCTGCGGCGCGCTCCACCTGGCGCTTCAGGACCTGGCGGGGCGAAGGAGTCACCGGCTTGCCGTCGTGCCAGAGGACGTCGCAGAGGACGAGGGCTGTCCCCTCGAGCCACGGGATGCGCCGCAGCGTGGCGAGGTCCGGCTGCAGCAGGAAGTCGCCGTAACCGCTCTCCCAGTTGGCCATCTGGTACCCGGGGATCGGGTCCATCTCCATGTCCAGCGCAAGGAGGTAGTTGCACCCCTCGACGCCGTGCTCCGCGACCTCGCCCTCGACGAAGAAGTCGCCGTGCACGCGCTTCCCGAGCAAACGTCCCTGCATATCGGTGAAAGCGACGACGACGGTGTCGATGGCGCCGCTTTCGATCTCCGACTCGAGCTCCTTCAGCTCCATGCGGGCGATCCTAACCGCCGGAAGGCTTGACAGTGCCTGCGGCGAACGTCGTAATAGGCGCTCGTACACGAGAAGGAGAGCTGATGAGTACCGAAGAGCAGGCGGCCGGTTCCTCGTACCTCGACGACGAACGGACCCTCCACCGACTCGGCTACGCGCAGGAGCTCTTCCGCGCGATGGGCGGGTTCCAGAACTTCGCCATCTCGTTCACGATCATCTCGATCCTGGCGGGGTGTCTCACCTCGTACTACATCGCGTTCGGCCAGGGCGGCCCCGTCGCGATCACGTGGGGCTGGCTCCTCGTCGGCCTCATGAGCACGATCGTGTCTCTGGCAATGGCGGAGATCGCCTCGGCCTTCCCGACCGCCGGTGGCCTGTACTACTGGTCGTCGAAGCTCGGAAGCCCGGCGTGGGGCTGGTTCACCGGCTGGTTCAACCTCATCGGGCAGATCGCGGTCACCGCGGCGATCGGCTACGGCCTCGCCACCTTCGCGACGGCGCTCATGAACTTCTGGTTCGACTACCCGAACACCAAAGAGTGGATCTACGTGATGTACGCGATCGTTCTCGGGATCGCGCTGCTCCTGAATCTCATGAACGTGAGCTTCACCGCTTATCTGAACACGGTCTCCGCCTACTGGCACATGGTCGGCGTGGCGGTGATCGTCTTCGTGCTCATCATCGTCCCCGACCACCATCAGTCGTTCGGCTACGTGTTCGGGGAGACGGTCAACGCGACCGGCTTCGGGAGCGGCAACGAGAACTTCGGAAACCTTCTCTTCTGGTACGTCTGGGCCACGGGCCTCCTCATGGCCCAGTACACGATCACCGGTTTCGACGCGTCGGCGCACATGGCCGAGGAGACCCAGCAGGCCTCGCGGATGGCCGCGGTCGGCATGTACATGTCGGTCGTCGCCTCGGTCGTCTTCGGCTTCTTCCTCCTCGTCGCGGTCACGTTCGCGATTCCGAGCACGCAGGGCGCGATCGACAACCTCGGCTTCATCGTCCCGTGGATCTGGTCCGAGTCGATGAGCCAGCACTGGGCAGAGTTCCTGCTCTTCATCTGCTGCGTCGCGCAGATGTTCTGCCTCACCGCCTCGGTCACGTCGGCCTCCCGGATGCTGTTCGCGTTCTCGCGTGACGGCGCCGTTCCCGGCCACCGGCTCTGGCGGCAGGTGGGACGAAACCGTGTGCCGCAGATCTCCGTGATCGCGATCTGCGTCGCCTCCGCGGCTTTGATGGTGCCGGCCATCTGGAACTACCTCGTCGGCTATCTCGTCGGCACGGGGATCGCCGTGATCGGCCTGTACGTGGCCTTCATCCTCCCGGTGATCCTGCGCTTCCGGCTCGGCGATCGCTTCGAGCACGGGGCCTGGAGCCTCGGGCGCCACTACAAGTGGATCGACAGCATCGCGATCATCTGGGTCGCGATCATCGCCGTGCTCTTCCTGCTCCCGCCGTACAAGTCGAGCGTCCCGTGGGACGACGAGTTCACCTGGGAGGCGGCGAACTACGCGCCGATTCTCGTCGGCGGCGCGTTGCTCCTCTTCGGCGGCTGGTGGGTTCTGTCTGCCAACAAGTGGTTCAAGGGCCCCATTCGCCAGGGCACGGACGAAGAGCTGGAGCGGATCGAGGAGCGCTACGAGCACCCCGCTTCCGGAGCGGCGCCCGCCGGCCAGTAATCACTATCGGCCGAGCTCTTCGGCGAGAACGGAACAGGCATACGCGCGCCACGCCACATCGGGCGTGGCGCGCAGTGCCGCGAGCGCCTCGGAGACGTGCGCGAGGCCTGCTGAACCGGCCTTCAGGTCGTCGATGCCCTGTTCGAGGGCGAGCTGACGGTCGACGGTCCTGAGGTCGTCCGCGAGGGAGGTGACCGCGCGGCCGTTCAGGTCGAGACCCCGCTCCGGATCTCCCCCTGCGGCGAGGAGGAGGATGGCGCGCCGTGCGGCGCCGTGCTTCTCGTTCGCGGAAACAGGTACGTCCTGACCGGCCACGGACGCGAGGACGACCAGCGCCGTCGCGAGCTCGCCGCCCCCCTCGTCATCCGCGAGCGTGCGCTCGAGGTCGGCGAGCCAGGCCGCGCGGCTCAGCGCCATTCGAGCCAGAGGGCGAGGGCGGCGATCGAGACCGCGTCGTCGAGCTCGGTCAGGACGCGTCCGACCGGCAGGCGCTCGACTTCGATGTCCTCGTCCTCGTCCGCCTCCGCGGGGTCGGCCGCAAAAAGGCCTGACGCCTCGAACACGTGCACGAGCTCCGTGGAATACGCGGGCGTCGTCCAGAATGTGCCCAACTCACGGAGCTCCCGGGCCGCGAGCGCACACTCCTCCGCGAGCTCGCGTGCGGCCGCGTCGAGCGGCGTCTCGCCCTCCTCGAGCTTCCCGGACGGCAGCTCAAGCGTCCGGCTCTGCGACCCCGGCCGCGACTGCCGCACCAGCACGAGCTCTTCGCCCTCGAAGACGACCAGGACGACGGACGGCGGGTGCTCGATCAACTGCACACGTCGTAGTATCGCGCGGTGGAAACGCGCGCCAGAGCGGTCGTGATCGGCGGCGGGGTCGGCGGCGCCTCGATTCTCTACTGGCTCGCCAGGCTGGGCTGGGACGACGTGATGCTCTGCGAGCGCGCGGACCTGACGAGCGGCTCGACCTTCCATTCGGCGGGCCTCGTCGGGCAGCTCCGCGGGTCCATCAGCCTGACGAAGATGATGATGAACTCGGTCGACCTGTACCGGACGCTCGAGGAGGAGGTGGGGCTCGAGACCGGCTGGCACGAGGTCGGCTCGCTCCGGCTCGCCTCCTCCGAGGAACGCATGCAGGAGCTTCGCCGCCAGGCCGGGTGGGCGAAGACCTTCGGCCTTCCGCTCGAGCTCGTCTCGGCGGAGCGCGCCCGAGAGCTCTTCCCGCCCATGTCGACGGACGGCGTGCTCGGCGCCGCGTTTCTCCCCACCGACGGCTATATCGACCCGAGCCAGCTGACCTTCGCTCTCGCCGAGGGGGCCCGTCGGCGCGGTGCGGAGATCAATACGAACACCCGCGTCACCGGGATCGGACTCGAACGTGGGCGAGTCGTCGGCGTGGAGACCGACAAGGGGTCGATCGAGACCGAGATCGTCGTCAACGCGGGCGGGATGTACGCGGGCGAGATCGGGCGACTCGCGGGCGTCACCGTGCCGATCATCCCAATGGCGCACGAGTACCTCGTCACCCGCCCCAGCGGCACCCCGCTCGACATTCCCACGATGCGCGACCCCTCGCTGCTCGTCTACTTCCGCGGGGAGTCCGGCGGGCTCGTGATGGGCGGCTACGAGCGCAACCCGGCTCCGTGGGGAATCGACGGGATTCCCCCCGACTTCAACGGGAAGCTCCTCCCCGAGGACTGGGAGCGCTTCGACGAGCTCATGACGAACGCCTGCGTCCGCGTGCCCGAGCTCGAGAACTCCGAGGTCGTCAGGCTCATCAACGGCCCGGAGGCCTTCACGCCGGACGGCGAGTTCATCCTCGGAGAGTCGGACGTGCGCGGGTTCTGGGTCGCGGCCGGCTTCTGCGCGCACGGCCTCGCCGGCGCGGGTGGCATGGGGCAGCTCGTTGCGGAGTGGATCGTGGACGGCGTGCCGAGCCTCGACGTCTGGGAGATGGACTCGCGCCGCTTCGGCGCGCATTACCGCAGCCGTGAGTACACCCTCGCGCGCACGTACGAGATCTACTCCACGTACTACGACATCAAATACCCGGGGCAGGAACGGCTCGCCGGGCGGCCGCTCCGGCTCTCACCGACCTACGCACGGCTGGAGGAGCTCGGCGCGAGCTTCGGGGAGAAGTCCGGCTGGGAGCGCGCCAACTGGTTCGAGCCGAACGCGGCGCAGGGCGACGAGGACCTGCGGCCGCGCGGCTGGGCAGGTGAGATCTGGTCTCCTGCGATCGGCGCCGAGCACCGCGCGTGCCGCGAGACCGCGGCGATCTTCGACGAGACGTCCTTTGCCAAGCTCGACGTCGTCGGCCCCGGCGCCGCCGACTTCCTCGAGCGCATGTGCGACAACCTCGTGGCGCGCGACGTCGGTGCGATCACGTACACGCAGATGCTGAACCAGCGCGGCGGGATCGAGTGCGACTTCACCGTCACGCGCCTCGCCGAGGAGCGCTTCCGCATCGTCACGGGCACCGCCTTCGGAAACCACGACGCGGCGTGGATCCGCCGCCATCTGCCGGAGGACGGCAGCGCTCGCGTCGAGGACGTCACATCCCGCTTCGCCTGCCTGGGGCTCTGGGGGCCCGCCGCGCGGGAGATCCTGCAGCCGCTCACCGAGGCCGATCTCGGGAACGAGGCCTTCCGCTACATGCGGGCGCAGGAGATCGCCGTCGGGCCGGTTTCCTGCCTGGCTCTGCGCGTGACCTACGTCGGCGAGCTCGGGTGGGAGCTCTACTGCCCGACGGAGTTCGGCCTCCGCCTTTTCGACGCCATCTGGGAGTCGGGGCGGGAGCACGGGCTCGTCGCGGGCGGCTACAAGGCGATCGACTCCCTTCGGCTCGAGAAGGGCAACCGCGTGTGGGGGGCCGACATCACTCCGGACGAGAACCCGTACGAGGCGGGCCTCGACTTCGCCGTCAAGCTCGACAAGGGGGACTTCAATGGCCGGGAAGCACTCGAGGCTGCAGCGGGAGAGGAGCCCGAGCGGCGGCTTGCTTGCCTCTTGCTCGAGGACCCTCGTTCGGTCGCGCTCGGATCGGAGCCCGTGCGCGTCGAGGGCGAGAGCGTCGGGCGGGTGACGAGCGGCGGCTACGGCTACAGCGTCGAGCGCTCGATCGCCTACGCGTACCTCCCGACCACGGCCGTGCGGCCCGGCCAGGCCGTCGAGGTGGAGATCTTCGGCGACTGGGTCGCGGGCGAGGTCGCCGACGAGCCGCTCTGGGATCCGGCCGGCGAACGGATCAGAGCCTAGAGCGGGAGCTCGGTCCCGATCCCGCGGGCGCACGCTGCGGCGAGGACGCGTGCCGCGAAGGCGGCGTCGAGCGCGCCGATGCCGAGGTTGCAGCAGACGACGCGCGACGGCGCGCCATCCCTCGCGAGCGTCTCGCCCACGCTTCCCGCCGGCCTCGGCCAGCCCTCAAAGTGCCCGAGGGAGCGGTAGTACTCGAACTGCTCGACGTCGTCGACGAGAAAGAGCTCCGCGGAAGCGACGGCGTCCGCGTTGAAATAGAAGTCGAAGTCGATCGGCAGGCCGAGCACGCGATCCGCGAGCCAGTCCGGGCCGAGTGGTGACTCGGGGCTCTCGACGATCGGCCCCGCGGTCACTACGACTTCGGAGCCGTCCACGGCCTCCAGCGCCCCGGGCGCGGCCGTGACGCCCGCTCCGAGCGACTCGATGCGCTCCGGATGCGGATCCCAGGCGGTGATCTCGACGCCGTCGTTGAGCGCAGTGAGCACGCGCGCATGAAACCGACCCTGCTCGCCGGCGCCGAGGATGGCGGCGCGGCTCCACCCGGATGGCGCGAAACGGCGGATGCAGACGCCGCTCGCCGCGGCCGTCCGCGCTGCGGTGATCTCGGCGCCGTCCATGATCGCCGCGGGTAGACCCGTGTCCGCGTCGTTCAGGACGATCAGCGCGGTGATGTACGGCAGGCCGCGCTCCTTGTTGCCCGGGTAGCCGGCGACCCACTTCAGCGCCGCAACGTCCTCATCGCGGAGGTAGGCCGGCATGGCGTGGATGAAGGAGTCCGGCCGCGGATGGATGCCCGGCTTCGGCGGTACCTCGACGCGGCCCGCGCCGACCGCGCGATAGGTCTCCTCGACGAGATCGAGCTGCTCGGGGATTCCAGGAAGGAGGCCTCCGACCTCTTCCCGGTTGAGATAGAGGAGTGTCACATCTCGTACACGCGGACGGGCTCGATCAGGACCTTCACCCGCTGCTCGCCCCGGCGCCATGGATAGGGCCTCTGCCCGATGTACTTCTCGGAGAGGTCGTCGATCTGAGCCTCGGCCTCGTCCCCGTCGATCATCTCGACGACGCGGCCCGCGATGTCCACCTTCTCCATCGGGTTGTCGCGCGAGGCGATCGAGAGCCCGATGCGAGGGTCGCGGCGCATGTTCCGCTCCTTCGCGCGGCCCATTGCGGTGTTGAAGGTCGGCTTGCCGTCGTGCAATTCCGTCCAGACCGGAGTGACCTGCGGCGATCCATCGGCGTTCACGGTCGCCACGTACAGCAGGTTCGGCCCTTCGAACAGCATGCGCGCTTTGTCTCCCAGTTCGGCCATGTTCTCCTCCTCGAAATGTCGCTCTCGATGCTAGCCGCCGGAATAGAGTTAGTTGCGCCTTACGTAAGTCTATGCTAACGATATGCGCCGTGGACAGTGCGCTTCGTGCAATCGCAGAGCCCAATCGCCGGCGCATCCTCGAGCTCGTTGCCGGCGGCGAGCGCTCCGCAGGAGAGATCGCCGGGGAGTTCTCGATCACGCGGCCGGCCGTCTCGCAACACCTGACGGTCCTCAAGGGCGCTGGGCTCGTGCATGAGCGCCGCGAGGGGACGAGGCGCCTGTACAGCGTCCGCACCGAAGGGTTCGAAGATCTGCGGACGTTTCTGGAGACGTTCTGGGGCGACGGGCTCGAGCGCCTGAAGGTCGCCGCGGAGCACGAAGAGGGAAGGAGGCGACGTGGCCGTCGACCAGCCTGAAGTCGCAGCTGTCGTCGAACGCGAGATCAGGATCGCCGCTCGGCCTGAGACCGTGTTCGAGTTCTTCACCGACCCAGAGAAGATGGTGCTGTGGAAGGGGCGCGAGGCCGACCTCGACCCCGAGCCGGGAGGGATCTACCGCGTCGAGATGGGCGACCGCATCGTCGCGCGGGGCGAGTACGTCGAGGTCGATCCGCCGCGGCGAGTCGTCTTCACCTGGGGCTGGGAAGGTCAGGAGTCCGGGGAGCACGCCGTCCCGCCCGGCTCGAGCCGGGTCGAGATCACCCTGGATCCCGACGCCGACGGCACGCTCGTGCGCCTGCGGCATCTCGACCTACCCGAGGAGACACGCGAGATCCACGGCCAGGGGTGGGACCTCTATCTCGGCCGGCTCGCCGTCGCAGCCACCGGCGGCGATCCCGGCGCCGATCCGGCCGGCGTGGCGCAAACCGACAAGGAGGAGTAGCAATGCCGAAATTCATCGACCACCACGAGATGAGCGAGGTGGCCCCCGAGATGGCCGCTGCGATCGGCGAGCGGATCAAGGCGGGCGAGGCCGACGAGAACGGCGTCAAGGGCCTCAACGTGTTCATCGGCAAGGACGGGACCGCGTTCTGCCTTTCTGAGGCGCCCGACGCCGAGTCCGTCGTCAAGGCGCATGAGGCCTACGGCTTCGCGCTCAGCTCCTCGGACGTCGTCGAGGTTCAGAGCGTCGTCTGAGGATCGCGGCGGTTTGGTCGCGGCGATGTGAACCCCATACGGTACGCGGGTGCCCCTCCTCACTGGCACCCGCGTGCTGGCTTGCGAGAACGGACTCGCGGGCCCGCTCTGCTCGCGGCTTCTCGGCGACCTCGGCGCCGAGGTGATCAAGATCGAACGCCCGGGTGTGGGCGACGTCACGCGAGGCTGGGACTCGCTCGCTCGCGGCGAGTCCAGCGGCTTTGTCTGGATGAACCGAGGGAAGCGCAGCGTGGCGCTCGATCTGAAGGACGAGGCCTCGCGGCCCGCGCTCGACGCGCTGATCGCGGTCAGCGACGTCTTCCTGCAGAACTTCACGCCTGGATGGGCTGCGGCGCACGGCGTCGACGAGGCCACGGTGCGCGTCCTCAACCCGGCCATCGTCTACACGGAGATCTCGGGCTACGGGCCCGATGGCCCGTACGCGGAGCGCAACGCCTACGACCTCGTGGTGCAAGGCGAGACGGGGCTCATCTCGATCACCGGCACCCCCGAGGAGCCGGCGCGCGTCGGTGTTTCCATCTGCGACGTCGGCGCGGGGAGCTACGCGGCCGTGGCGACCGCAGCGGCGCTCGCTCGCCGCGCGCGGACAGGGCAAGGAGAGCGCGTGTCCGTGTCGCTCTTCGACACGATGATCGACTGGCTCGGCTACTTTCCCCACCACTGGTGGCACCGCCACGAGGTGCCGCCGAGGACGGGGATGCGCCACCCGCACTTCTGTCCCTACGGCCCTTTCCCCGCCGGGGACGGCCGTCTCTTCGGGTTCGCGGTTCTCTCCGACGAGCACTGGCGCGCCTTCGCGCTCGAGGTCATCGGGAGGGGAGACCTGCACGCGGACGAGCGCTTTCGCAGCAACGAGTCCCGCGTCGCCCACCGGGAGGTGCTCGAGCCCGAGCTCGTCCGCGCCTTCGCCGCGCGGGGGGCCGACGAGTGGCTGGAGCGGCTGCAGGCCGCCTCGATCCCGTGCGGGGCCGTCAACGCCATTCAGGACGTGATGACGCATCCGCAGCTCGAACACAACAGGCTCGTCGCGGAGGTCGACTCTCCGGCGGGGCCGATCCCGACCGTCGGCAATCCCTTCCTCGTCGGAGGCGAGCGACCCGGGCTAGGCCCGGTGCCCGGGCTCGGCGAGCACACCGGCGAGGTTCTGCGCGAGCTCGGCATCGAGCCAGCCTGAACGCCCGCCGTCCCGGCTCCAGACGATCGGGAAGTACGACTCGTCCATGCTCATGTCGCCGGCCTTGCGGTAGCGCGAGTAGACCGGGTCGGCGTTCTCGGGGTGAAACTCCGTCGCCGCGGGGATGAGGTGCGAGATGACGGCTCGCCTGTGCACGGCGGCGGTGTTCGGCCCTGAGCCGTGGAAGGTGTTGAAGTGGTGGAAGGACGCGCCTCCGGCCTTCACCTCGATCGGCACGAGTCGGAGCTCCTCGCCATCGGGAAGCGCGCGCTCCAGCGGCTCGAGCCAGTCGGGCGGGGCGTGAAACTCGCCTCGATTCTTCGGCGACCGCGGCCAGCGGTGCGACCCGGCCGCGTAGGTGATCGTGCCCGCCTCCGCAGACGTGTCGTCGAGGGCGATCCAGCACGTGATCATCTCCGGCGGCACGAGGTAGTCGAGGTAGCTCCCGTCCTGGTGCATCCCGAGGGACTTCGTTCCGGGCGGCTTCCAGATGCAGTTGTCCTGGAGGATACGGACGCCCTCCCACCGCATCAGCTCCGCCGCGAGACGACCGGTCCGCTCGGCGAGCACCTGCCGGGCGATGAGGGGATCCGCCTTCCAGCCATTGCAGATCTGGCGAGTCCGGTCCTCCGGGTCGCGGCCGGCGACCCAGTTCACCTCGTCAGGCCGGATCCCGGTCGAATAGTCGCCGGCGAAGAGGCCGTCGAAGCGTTCTCGCATGAGCTCGACAGCGGCGTCGTCGATGAAGCCCTCCTCGACGATGAGGAAGCCGTCGCGCTCGAAGGCCTCCACCTGTTCCGCTGTCCAGTCCCCGCTCAACCTGCGAGCTCTTCTACCATCCTCCGCTGCCCGTCGTCCAGCCAGGGGCCGTGGCCGGCCGCCGCGTTGGCGGCGGCGTGAGCCGGCTCACTCGTCGCCGGAATCACGCACGTGACGCGCGCGTCCGCGAGGATCCACTTGAGAAGCGCTTCCGTCCAGGTCTTCACCCCGAGGCGCCCGAGCTCGCGCTCGCCGGGTCCCGGAAGGAGGCCACCCTCCGCGAACGGGCGCATGACGATCACGCCGAGCCCGAGCTCCTCGGCGAGCGGAAGGATTCGCCGTTCGACGGCGCGCTCTCGGGGGTTGTACGGAACCTGCACGGCGTCGATCTCGCCGGTCTTCATGACCGCCTCGAGCTCGTCGAAGGCGGCTGCCTGGTAGTGCGTCGCGCCGATGAAGCGCACCCGTGCCTGCTCACACTCCTGCTGTAGCCACGCGAGATGCTGCTCCCAGGCGACGAGGTTGTGAATCTGCTCGAGATCCACCCGGCCACCGAAGTGGCGAAGCTGGGCCTCGAGCTGGAACCGCCCCTGCTCCTGCGAGCGTGTCCAGATCTTGGTCGCGAGGAAGACGTCATCGCGGCGGCCGTCGATCGCGCGGCCGAGCACCTCCTCGGCGCGGCCGTACATGGGCGATGAGTCGAACAGGCGCGTGCCGTGCTCGTAGACCGTCTCCACGACGTCGTCCGCGGCTGCCTGGCGCTCCGGCCCGACGTCGAAGGTGAGCCAGGTCCCCAGCCCGACGACCGGGAGCTCGACCCCGGTCTTTCCCAGGCTGCGGCGCTCCATACTATGGAGGCCCATGCCCGCGACGAGCCTCCTCGAAGCGCCGGAGCTGGCGACGGAACGCATCGACGCCCGCGCGAAGGGAGAGAACTTTCCCGTCGCGTCGGTCCTCGCGCCGAGGGCCGCACGACCCCATCTGCGCGCGATCTACGGATTCGCCCGCCTCGTGGACAACCTCGGCGACGAGGCGGAGGGAGACCGGCCGGCGCTCCTGGATGCCCTCGAGGCAGAGCTCGAAGGACCGCCGCGAACGGAGATCATGCAGCGCCTGCACGCGACCATCGAAGCATGCGCCCTGCCTCTCGAGCCGTTTCGCCGACTGATCGAGGCGAACCGCATCGACCAGCGCAAGACCCGGTACGGCACCTGGGAGGAGGTGCGGGAGTACTGCACGTACTCCGCCGATCCGGTCGGGCGGCTCGTTCTCGGCGTGTACGGCCGCGCCGGCGACGAGGCGCTGCTGGGAATGAGCGACTCGGTCTGCACGGGCCTCCAGCTCGTCAACTTCGTCCAGGATCCTCCGCGTGACCTCCTGCTGGGACGCGTCTACCTGCCGCAGGAAGACCTGGAGCGCTTCGGCGTCGCGACTGCCGACCTGGCCGGCCCGTTGACCGACCGCGTCGCGTCCCTGTTGCAGTTCGAGGGAGCGCGCGCGGGCGATCTCCTCGCGTCAGGCCTGCCGCTTGCAGATGCGCTCCCCGGCAGGGCGGGTTTCTCCGTTGCCCTCTACGCTCGCGGCGGCCTCGCGGCCCTGGACGCGTTGGAACGCGCCGGTTGGGACGTGTTCAGCAGCCGTCCGGCGCCGACGAAGTGGACGTTCGCCCGCCTGGCGATTCGGGAGCTCGTCCGGCGATGAACACCGAGCAGGCATACGCCGAGACGGACCGCATCACGCGTGCGACCGCGCGGAACTTCGCGTGGGGGATCCGGCTCCTTCCAGGGCCGAAGCGCCGTGCGATCGCTGCGCTGTACGCGTTCGCCCGACGGGTCGACGACCTCGCCGACCGGAGCGAGCCGGCGCGATCCGATCTGGAGTGGTGGCGGGCTTCCGTGGAGGCGCTTCCCGAGTCCGCGGGCGACCCGATTCTCGTCGCTCTGGCCGACGCGACCGAGCGGTACGCCATCCCGAGGGAAGCGCTCCTCGATCTCGTCGACGGCGCGCTCATGGATTGCGACCGCAACCGATACGCGGACTGGGACGAGTTGCGCGAGTACTGCAGACGTGTTGCCGGCGCCGTCGGCGTCGCGTGCGCCGCCGTCTACGAGCCGGCGAGCTGGCAGGCGGCACGCCCGCGCGCGGAGACACTCGGGCTTGCCCTCCAGCAGATCAACATCATGCGCGACATCGCCGAGGACTGGAGCCTCGGGAGGGTGTACCTGCCGCAGAACGAGCTCAGCCGCTTCGGGGTCGACGAGAACGAGATCGCGGCTGGGCGGCCGGGCCCGGGCTGGCGGCCGCTCATGGAGCAACAGGCGTATCGGGCCGAATCGCTCATGCGGAAAGGGCTGGAGCTCTTGCCGTTGCTCGACCGTCGCAGCGCACTCTGCGTCAGGACCTTCGCCGGGATCTACCGGGGCCTGCTCGTGCAGATGCGTGCCCGCGACTTCGACGTCTTCACCGAGCGGCCGCATCTCTCGCCGCTGGAGAAGATGAAAGCGGTCGCCGCACTGTGAAGGTCGCCGTCGTCGGCGGAGGGCTGGCGGGGTTGTCCGCGGCCCTCGAGCTCTCGCGGGAAGGTCATTCGGTCCTGCTCGCCGAGGCCCGGCCGACTCTGGGCGGCGCGGTGCAGACACTTCCCGAGCGGGAAGGCGACCCGAGCCCTCCGCCCGATAACGGACAGCACGTGGCGCTCGGATGCTGCACGGAGTACCTGGACTTCATCGACGCCATCGGCCGGTCCGGCTCGCTCAGCCGGCTGCGCCTCGGACTGCCGGTCGTTGCGGAGGACGGAAGCGTCGCGACGATTCGGCCGGGCCTCGTCGGGCTTCTGCGCTACCGGCACATCTCCATGGGGGAGCGGCTGGCCGTCGCACGGGTCGCCCGACGCCTGGCCAAGCTCGAGCCTTCGGCGCACGACGAGGAGACCTTCGGCGCGCTCCTCCGGCGCCTGGGCCAATCCCAGGAAGGCATCGACCGCTTCTGGGACGTCTTCATCCGGCCGGCGCTGAACCTGCCCACGAACGAGGTGAGCGCGACGCCCGGGATCTTCACCGTGCAGACGGCTCTGCTCGGGGGCGGCGGGGCAAGCGACCTCCTGCTGCCGACCGCGCCGCTCGGCGAGATGCACGGCGAGGCGGCCGGAGCGGAGCTCCAGCGCCGGGGGGTCGAGGTCGCGCTCGGCCGCCGGGTGAGCTCGCTGGAGGACCTCGACGCCGATGCCATCGTCCTCGCGGTCCCTCCCGGCGAGAGCGCGCGCCTTCTCGGCGAGCCCGAGCCCCCGCTCGAGGACTCACCCATCGTCAGCGTCCATCTCCTCTTGGACCGTGTGATCCTGCACCATCCGCTCGCGGCCTTGCTCGGGAGCGACGCCCACTGGCTGTTCGACCGGGGCGCCTTGACGAGCCGGCAGCCGGAGCGCGGCCAGTACATCACGATCGTGTCGAGCGGCGTGCCCGAGCTCCTCGACCTGCGCGGGCGAGGCCTGATCGACGAGCTGGCCGGACAGGTCGTCGAGCGGCTCGGGCCGGCGGAGGTTCTCTGGTCCCGCGTCAGCCGCGAGCCGGCAGCGACGTTCGCGGCGCGTCCCGGCACGGCGCGGCTGCGCCCGGGAGCGGCGACCGGCCGACCCAATGTGGTGCGCGCCGGGGCCTGGACCGACACCGGCTGGCCGGCGACGATGGAGAGCGCGGTGCGAAGCGGGCGGGAAGCCGCCCGCGTGCTCGGCGCCTCCGTCCGTGAGAAAGTGGTGGCATGAGCACGGCGGTCGGGACCGACTTCGAGCGTGCCCTCGACGCCGGGGTCGCACGC
>DATAOL010000122.1:0-2702 GCA_036265755.1 Gaiellaceae bacterium
CGGAGGGAGCTTCAACGATGCGGGCTCGGGGAAGTGTCACTAGCGTGAGCCGCTTCCTCGTCACCGGCTGCGCCGGGTTCATCGGGTCGCACCTCACGGACGCGCTCCTCGCGCGCGGCGACGACGTGATCGGGGTGGACGTCTTCTCGGACTACTACGAGCGCGAGACGAAGGAATCGAACCTCGAGGACGCGCGCGCGAACCCCCATTTCTCGTTCGTCGAAGTCGATCTCGCAGATGGGGACCTGGAGCAGACCCTCGAGGGGGTCGACGGAGTCTTCCATCTCGCCGCCCAGCCCGGAGTGCGCGGGAGCTGGGGGGACGGGTTTGCACGCTACGTCAGGGACAACGTCCTCGCCACGCAGCGGCTCTTCGACGCCATGGCGAGCACGGGCCTGCGCGTGGTCATGGCGTCGACCTCATCGGTGTACGGAAACGCCGAGGTTTATCCGACGCGGGAGAACGCGACGCCGCGGCCGGTCTCACCGTACGGCGTCACGAAGCTCGCCTGCGAGTCCCTCGCCCGAACCTATGCCGAGTGCTTCGGCCTCGAACCGGTGCTCCTACGCTACTTCAGCGTCTACGGCCCCAGGCAGCGTCCAGACATGGCGTTCGCACGGATCATCGCGGCTTTGCTCGACGAACAGTCGTTCTCCGTCTACGGGTCCGGCGAGCAGTCCCGGGATTTCACCTACGTCGGGGACGCGGTCGCAGCCACTCTCGCTTCGATGGACGGCGGACCGACCGGCATCGTCTACAACGTCGGTGGCGGCAGCGAGAGGACTCTCAACGAGGCGATCTCAATCTGCGAGCGACTGACGAGCCGACGGCTACAGCTCGTCCACGAATCGACTGCTCGAGGCGACGCGCGCAGGACGGGAGCCGACACGAGCCTCATCGCCGCCAACCTCGGCTGGAGCCCGAAAGTCTTGCTGGAGGAAGGACTCGCGCGTCAGCTCGCAGCTGTGACCTCGGCGAGCAAGGCCGTCTCCTAGAGCGTCCAGAACACGATGGCCAGGACGAGTCCGGCGCTGACGGAGATGGCTCCGCCCGCGAGCACGAGCTGCCGGCGACGGGAGCTCACGAAATCCGCGAGCGGCGATCCGGGGAGCGCCGAGGGTGGGACCGCGGCGAGCGCGACGAGCACCACCGAGATCACGAGCGCAGCGAACAGGACGGGGAGCCCGGCGTGCAGGGTCTCCCTCAACTCCTCGACATGGCCGCTCTCCGAGAGGAACATCGCTCTGCAGCGAGCGTGACGCCTGGCCCTGCCCGCACGTGGAGGAGTTTATCGCCTACGCGTACCCGGAACACGAATCCCGTGGACGCGCCTAAGCTATGCATGAGCGATCGGGAGACGCCCGATCCAGGGACCTGAGGGGAACCGTGAGCGGCGTACTCACAATCTGCAAACGCTGGTGGTGGCTTCTCTTGATCGGAGCGACCGTTGCCGCGCTCATGGGCTTTCTCGTCGCGAGCCGCCTGCCCGATACCTACGAAGCTCAGGCACAGGTGCTTGTGGGGCCACTCGTTCCCGCCGACAAGGACACCCTCGACAACGCTGGAGCGCAAGCGCGAACGTACGGCGCCCTTGCGACGACGAGCCCGATCCTCCAAAGGGCCGCCGCGCGCCTTGGCTTGACGAGCATTCGCGGGAAGATCCATAGCGTCGTCGCGAGCGATGTCACGCGGCTGATCTCCATCACCGCCCGCGACAACGACCCTGTCCGGGCGGCAGCGATCGCAAATGCGCTTGCAACACAGCTGAGAAATGAAGCGAACAAAGAGCTAACCGGACAACCGACTGCCGGCTCGAAAGCTGGACAGCCACCGCCGACCACGCTGGACGCCGGGAGGGTCACGATCGTCCAGCCGGCGACGCCGCCCGACAAGCCGGTTGGCCCGACCGCGGGGCTCATCGTTCCGCTCACCGCGCTCGTCGGCCTGCTCGGTGCGTTGGGCATCGCGGCTCTCGTCGACTCGCTGAGCGCGGTCGTGCGATCGGAGGAGGACATCGCCCCGTACACGCCGGTCCTGGGCTCGGTGGACGGGTCCCGGCCATGGCGCAGGAACAAGCAGATCGTCGTCGATGCGGACCCCGATTCCGCTG
The DNA here is from genome assembly GCA_036265755.1 of Gaiellaceae bacterium. Taxonomy (GTDB): domain Bacteria; phylum Actinomycetota; class Thermoleophilia; order Gaiellales; family Gaiellaceae; genus DATEOR01. The sequence continues at coordinate 2,111 of DATAOL010000122.1, forward strand.
CGGCCGCCTCTTACCGAATGTTGACGACCAAGATCGAGCTCTCCAACGGAGAGGGACCGCTTCGGAGCCTCCTTCTCCTGGATGTCAACGGAGGGCATTCGAGCGCCCGCGTCGCGGCGAACCTCGCGGCCGGCTTCGGCGAAGACGGCACCCGCGTCGTGCTCATCGACGGCGACGAACGAGGCGGCCTGATGCGGCTTTTGACCGCGGGAACCGAGTCGTCGGAGGCCGTTCACCGCGCCCGCCCGCTTCGCATCGGCAAGCTCATGTTCGATCGCTATCGCATCCGCCACCCACGGCTGATCGTGCTGAGACCGCGGAGGTCGTCGGAACCTCTGGACGCCGAGCAGGCAAGCGAGGCGATCGACCACCTCCTCGCCGGCGCCGACCTCGTCGTGCTCACTGCGCCGCCGACAGACCACTCGTCGGAAAGCCTCGTCTGGGCGCGGGCCGCTCAGAGCACGGTCGTCGTCGCCGAGCAGGACCACACCAAACGGGACGAGATGACCCCGACGCTCGAGAGCCTCCGCGTCGCCGATGCGAACGTCATCGGCGCTGTGCTGTCTTGATCCGACGAACCCGCTGCTTTCTC
>DATAOL010000123.1:0-14365 GCA_036265755.1 Gaiellaceae bacterium
CTCGAGATCAAGATCGGCGAGCTGCGCGAGATCACGGACTGGCAGAAGCCGATCTTCGTGAAGGTCGGCGCGACGCGCACGTACTACGACGTCCAGCTCGCGGTGAAGGCCGGCGCGGACGTGATCGTCGTCGACGGAATGCAGGGCGGGACGGCGGCCACGCAGGACGTCTTCATCGAGCACGTCGGCATTCCCACGCTGCCCGCGGTGCGGATCGCCGCCGACGCCTTGCAGGAGCTGGACATGCACCGCCAGGTCCAGCTCGTCGTCTCGGGTGGGATCCGGACCGGAGCCGACGTGGCGAAGGCGCTGGCGCTCGGCGCCGACGCGGTCTCCATCGGCACGGCGGCGCTCATCGCGATGGGGGACAACGACCCGCACCGCGACGAGGATTACCGCGCCATCGGCAGCGCAGCAGGGTACTACGACGACTGGCAGGCAGGCCTGGATCCGGCGGGCATCTCCACGCAGGACGACGAACTCGCCGCCCGCTTCGACCCGATTCTCGGTGGCCGTCGCATCGCCAACTACCTGCGCGTCCTCACACTGGAGACGCAGACGCTCGCGCGCGCATGCGGCAAGTCCCACGTACACAACCTCGAGCCCGAGGATCTCGTCGCGCTCACTGTCGAAGCCGCGGCGATGGCGAAGGTGCCGCTCGCGGGCACGGAGTGGGTCCCGGGCGTGAACGGAGGCTGAGCATGGCGGTCGTCCTCTACGACTCGGCGGTCTCCGGCAACTGCTACAAGGTGCGCCTCCTCTTCTCCCATCTCGGGATCGAGTACGAGCGTCGGCCGTTGAGCGTCGTCGACAAGTCGAACCGCGAGGACGTCCTCGGCGAGCTGAACCCGGGCCTGCGCGTGCCCACCGCCGTCCTCGAGGACGGCCGACCTCTCGGCGAGTCCGGCGCGATCCTCTGGTACTTCGCCGAGGGCACCGAGTACGTCCCGTCCGACACGTTCGACCGCGCGAAGGCCCTCCAGTGGATGTTCTTCGAGCAGTACAGCCACGAGCCGTACATCGCCGTGGCGCGGAACTGGCTCATGCACGACCTCGCCCCCTCGGCCGAGGCGCTCGCAGAGCGGCAGCGGGGCGGGTATGTCGCGCTCGACGCGCTCGAGCGCGGGCTCTCGGACGGAAGCGACTTCCTGGCGGACGGCTACTCGATCGCCGACATCGCCCTGTACGCGTACACGCACGTCGCGAACGAGGGCGGCTTCGACCTCTCCGGCTACGCGAACATCCAGGCCTGGCTCGACCGCGTCGCCGCCCAACCCGGTCACGTCCCGATCGACGCCTGACCCGAGGCCGCTTGACAGGGGCGATCCGCTCATCTTTGATCAAAGATCAAGAATGGCTGACGTGACCGCCGCTCCGCTCGAGATCTCGTCCGTGGAGGACAGCGTCTACCGGATCCTCCGCCAGGAGATCGGCCGCCTCGACATCGCCCCCGGCGAGCGCCTGCGCCTCGAAGAGGTGGCCGGGCGGCTCGACGTGAGCCTCACACCGGTTCGACATGCGCTCCGCCGGCTCGAGAGCGAGGGCCTGGTCGTGAGCATCCCCCGCCGCGGCTCCCGCGTCGCGCCCCTCTCGCTCGAGGAGATCGAGGAGATCCAGGCGCTCCGGCTCGGGCTCGAGACCTTCTTGGCGCGCGCCGGAGCCGAGCTCTGCACCGGCGCCGCGCTCGCCGAGATGGAGGACGCGCGCGGGGAGATGGAGCGCGCCTTCCGCGCCGGCGACCTCTCCGCCTACCTTGGCTCGTTCTGGTCGCTCCGCGACGCCTGTTACGCGTGCGCCGACCGGCCGCGCCTGCAGCGCTCGCTCGAGGATCAGCGGATCCGCGTCGAGCGCTACATCCTCTTCCTCTGCCGCGATCCCGAGGCCTTCGCCGCGCTTCGCCGCGGGCCCGACACGCTGCTCGAGGCCTGCCGCGCCCGCGACGGCGAGGCTGCCGAGACCGCGACGCGCGACGCGCTCGTCTGGGTGCTCGCGGAGCTCCAGCGGATGCTCGGGGAGATCGAGGAGACTGCGGCCTGATCATGAGCTTCTTGCTCGATTGCCCGAACTGCGGGCCGCGCGACGTCAACGAGTTCAGCTGCGCGGGCGAGGTGACGGTTCGGCCGAAGAGCTCGCCGTCTCTCCGCGAGCTGACGAGCTACATCTACTTCCGCCGCAACGTGGCAGGCGTGCAGCGCGAGTGGTGGTTCCACCGGCAGGGCTGCGAGATCTGGTTCCAGGCCGAGCGCGACACCCGCACGAACGAGGTTCTCCGCACGGAGATCGTCGAGCCGGCCTCGCGAGTCGGAACGCCGGGCCCCGAGGGCGTCGCGACTCCCGACACGCCAGCGGTATGAGGCTTCCCGCCCAGCCCGGAGAGCGTCTGAACCGCGAGCGGGAGGTGACGTTTTCCTTCTGCGGCGAGCCGATCCGCGCCTTCGAGGGCGACACGTTCGGCTCGGCGCTCTTCGCGTCGGGCCGAAGGATCTTCTCGCGGAGCTTCAAGTACCACCGCCCACGCGGCCTTCTCTGCTGCTCAGGCAGCTGCGCGAACTGCATGATGACCGTCGACGGCGTCCCGAACGTCAGGGTCTGCGCCGAGCCCGTGCGCGAAGGTGCGAGCGTCCGCCAGCAGAACGTCTGGGGCTCGCTCGAGCACGACGCCCTCGCGATCACGGACAAGATGGGCGGCCCTTTCACCCCGGTGGGCTTCTACTATCGGACGATGATCAGGCCGCGGTGGGCCTGGCCCCTCTACGAGAAGTTCCTCCGCAACGTCGCCGGCCTCGGCCACCTGGACAAGCACGCCGGGCGCAAGAACCGCTACGACGTCGAGCATCGGCGCGCCGAGGTGCTCGTGATCGGCGGCGGGCGCTCCGGCCGCAAGGCCGCCGCCGGGCATGCCGAAGCGGGTCGCCGCGTCGTCCTCGTCGACGAGGGATTCATCGAGCCGCTCGATGGCGTCGAGGTCGTCTCGCCCGGCCGGGCGCTCGGAATCTGGGAAGGCGGGCTCGTCCCCGTCGACGCGGGCAACGTCCTCTATCGCTACCGCGCCGAGCACATCGTCGTCGCGACGGGGACGGTCGAGCAGCCGCTCGTCTTCCCGGGCAACGACCTCGTGGGCGTCATGCTCCCCGACGGCGTCCGCCGACTCATCGGCGACTGGGCGATCAAGCCCGGAGAGAAGGCCGTGGTGGTGACCGTGGAAGAGGCGGGCCGCGAGGCGGCCGCCGCTCTGCGTGACGCCGGAGTGGCGATCAACGGCGTCTACGACTTGCGGCGCGAGCGCATTCGCGAGATCGTCGCGCGCGGCCGCGGGGGCGTGCTCCGGTCCGTCGAACTCGACGGCCGCAAGCTCGACTGCGACCTCCTCGTCATGTCCGGAGGCCGCCAGCCCGCGTATTCCCTGCTCTCGCAGGCGGGCGCTCGGATCGAGTACGACCCCGACCTCGGAGTCTTCGTGCCGACCGACATGCCGGACGGGATCGAGGCCGTCGGCTCCGTGACCGGGGAGGGAATCAGCGCTGCCGTGCCCGCCGCCACGTACAACGGCGCGGCGAAGCAGGGCAAGTGCTTCGTCTGCATCTGCGAAGACGTGACCGACAAGGACGTCAAGCGCGCCATCTCCGAGGGCTTCGACTCCATCGAGCTCGCCAAGCGCTACACGACTGTGACCATGGGCCCCTGCCAGGGCCGGCTCTGCCACGTGCCGTCGATCCGCCTCTACGCGCGCGAGAACGAAAGCGACGAGTCGGCTATCGGTACGACCACGTCGCGCCCCCCGTGGTCGCCGGTCACGCTCGGTCTCCTCGCCGGGCGCCCGCACGAGCCCGCGCAGCGCACCTCCATCCACCACCGCCACAAGGAGATCGGCGCGAAGATGATGTGGACGGGCACCTGGCGGCGGCCGCACTCGTACGGCGACCCGGAGGGCGAGGCGCAGTCCGTGCATGCCTCGCTCGGCGTGATCGACGTGTCCACGCTCGGGAAGATGATCGTGCGCGGCCCAGAGGCGGCCGAGTTCCTCGAGCGCCTCTACCCGAACCGCTTCGGCGACATGAAGCCGATGCGCATCCGATACGGCGTCCTCAACTCCGACGCGGGCCGGATCATGGACGACGGCACCATCGCGCGCCTCGACGACGAGACGTACTACGTGACGACGACCTCGACCGGCGCGGGCGCCGTGGTCGAGTGGTTCGAGTGGTGGAACGCCGTCTGGGGCATGGACGTCGAGATCGTGAACGTGACCGGCGGCCTCGCCGCGGTCAACGTCGCCGGCCCGCGCGCGCGAGAGGTGATGCGGCGGCTGACAGACCTCGACGTCTCCAACGAGGGCCTGTCGTACCTCGACGCGCGCGAGGGGCAGATCGCCGGCGTCCCGACACTCGTGCTCCGCATCGGCTTCGTCGGCGAGCTCGGCTACGAGCTCCACTTCCCCAGCCCGTACGGCGAGCACGTCTGGAACAAGATCCTGGAGGCCGGCGAGGACTTCGGCATCCGCCCATTCGGGCTCGAGCCGCAGCGCATCCTGCGCCTGGAGAAGATGCACATCCTCGTCGGCCAGGACACGGACTCGGAGTCCAACGTCCTCGAGGCGAACATGTCCTGGATCGCCAAGCTCGACAAGGACGACTTCGTCGGCAAGTGGTCGCTGGAGCACGTCCAGGAGCGCGGCCTGCACGACATGCTCGTCGGCTTCGAGATGGAGAACGGCCAGGTGCCGCCGGAAGGCGGTCAGGTCGTCCTCGAGGGCACGCGGCCGATCGGCCGCATCACGAGTGCCCGCTGGAGCCCCGAGCTCCGCAAGACGATCGGCATGGCGTGGGTGCCGCTCGAGCTCGCCGAGGAGGGCAAGTCGTTCCTGGTCACCGTGAACGGAGGCTTCGAGCGCGCGACCGTCAGGCTGCGACCCTTCTTCGACCCCGAGGGAGAAAGGCTGCGGTCGTGACCGAGCTCGCCTTCCTCTCCCCCGGCCGTGCGTCTGCCGAGGCGGTCTGGCGCTCGCCGCTCCAGCGCGCGCTCCGCGGGGCGCCGCCGGAGATCTCCGATCTCTCGCTGACCGGGAAGATCGAGGTCCGCGGCGACCTCGACGCGTTCGGCCTCGAAGGAATCGAGCTGGTGCGGATCACGCCGACGCGCGGCCTCGTTCTCTGCGACTTCACCAAGACCGTGGACATCCTCGAGACGCTGCAGGGCGACTTCCTGGCCATCGACGTGAGCGGGACGCTGGCCGGACTGCAGGTGCAGGGCGAGACGCTCATGCGCCGCATCACGGACATCGACCTCGACGACCTGCCCGCCGCCGGCGCGGTCTCGCACATCCAGGCGCTCGTCCTGCGCGACGGCGACACCTTCCGCCTCTTCTTCGGCCAGGAGTACTCCGACTACCTCGCCGAGGTCGTCATCGACGCCCACGAAGGGCTGCGGGCATGAAGGACATCTTCCGCGTCAGGCGCATGTGGCGGAAGCGGCCCGAGCTCAAGGATCGCTACGACGTCGTCATCGTCGGCGGCGGCTCGCACGGCCTCGCAACCGCCTACTACCTCGCCAAGAACCACGGCATCACCGACATCGCCATCCTGGAGAAGAACTACATCGGCTCCGGCGCGGCGGGGCGCAACACGACGATCATCCGAGCGAACTACCGCACGCCCGAGGGCGCGGAGTTCTACAAGGCGAGCGTCAAGCTCTACGAGGGGCTCGCCGCCGAGCTCGATTTCAACCTCCTCTTCTCGCAGCAGGGCCACCTGACCCTGGCGCACTCCGACCGCGGGATCATCACGGCCAACGAGCGCGCCGAGGTGAACAAGCTCCTCGGCATCGACAGCCGCGTCATCTACCCGGACGAGATCCGCAAGCTCTGCCCGGAGATGGACCTTTCCGAGAACGTCACCTGGCCGGTGCAGGCGGCGCTCTACCACCCTCCCGGCGGGATCATCCGGCACGACGCTGTCGTCTGGGGCTTCGCCCGCGGAGCGGACCGCGGTGGTGCGGAGATCCATCCGTACACCGAGGTGACGGGCATCAAGCGCTCGAACGGGCGCGTCAGCGGGGTGGAGACGAACCGCGGAGACATCGCCTGCGACACCGTCGTCTCGTGCACCGCCGGCTGGTCGACGCTCGTCGCCGACCTCGCAGGCGTTCCCCTCCCGATCACCACCCACATCCTCCAGGCCTTCGTCACTGAGCCGATGAAGCCGTTCCTGGACGTGATCATCGTCTCCTCGCAGATGCACGTGTACATCTCGCAGACCGACCGCGGCGAGTTCCTGATCGGCGCGGAGATCGAGCCGTACACGACCTACAAGGGAATCGGGACGTTTCCGTTCCTCGAGTACTCCGCCCGCCACACGCTGGAGCTCTTCCCCCAGCTCGAGCAGGCGAGGATCCTGCGCTCCTGGACAGGGCTCTGCGATCTCTCCCCCGACTACAGCCCGGTCCTCGGCGCGACCGAGGTCGAGGGCTTCCTCGTCAGCTGCGGCTGGGGCACCTACGGCTTCAAGGCCGCCCCGATCGTGGGGACGACGCTTGCGGAGCAGATCGCCACGAAGCAGACTCCCAAGCTCATCGCACCGTTCGCGCTCGAGCGCTTCTATCGCGACCGGCTGGTGTCCGAGCTCGCCGCCGCGGCAGTCAGCCACTAAAAGGAGACACCTTGGCCACGCAGATGCCTTCCAGCCTCGAGATCGCACAGGAGGCCGAACTCCGGCCGATCACGGAGATCGCCGAGAAAGCCGGGCTCGAAGAGGACGAGTACGACCTCTACGGCAAGTACAAGGCGAAGGTCTCGCTCGACGTCCTCGAGCGGCTGAAGGACAAGGCCAACGGCAAGCTGATCGACGTGACTGCGATCACACCGACGAAGGCCGGCGAAGGCAAGACGACCACGTCGGTCTCGCTCACCCAGGGCCTCGGGCACATCGGCAAGGACCCGATCCTGTGCCTGCGCGAGGCCTCGCTCGGCCCAGTCTTCGGAATCAAGGGTGGCGCGGCCGGCGGCGGCTACGCGCAGGTCGTCCCCATGGAGGACATGAACCTCCACTTCACGGGCGACATCCACGCCATCGGCGCGGCCAACAACCTCCTCGCCGCACTGCTCGAGGCGAGCCTCCTGCACGGGAACAAGTTCGGGATCGACCCGCTCACCGTCACCTGGCGGCGCTGCGTCGACATCAACGACCGCGCGCTGCGGCAGATCGTCGTCGGGCTCGGCGGGCGCACGAACGGCTACGTCCGGGAGACCGGGTTCGACATCACCGCCGCCTCCGAGGTGATGGCGATCGTCGCGGTCGCGCGCGACCTGTTCGACCTGCGCGACCGCCTCGGGCGGATCACGGTGGGCTACACCTGGGAGGGAGAGCCAGTCACGGCCGAGCAGCTGCAGGCGGCCGGCGCCATGTGCGTCCTGCTCAAAGACGCGATCAAGCCGAACCTCGTGCAGACGCTCGAAGGCCAGCCCGCCTTCTTGCACTGCGGCCCGTTCGCCAACATCGCACACGGCAACAACTCCCTCGTCGCAACGCGCACCGCCCTCAAGCTCGGCGATTACACGGTCACCGAGAGCGGCTTCGGGTCGGACATGGGGATGGAGAAGTTCTTCGACATCGTCTGCCGCGTGGGCGGCCTGCAGCCGGACGCCGTCGTCCTCGTCGCGACGGCCCGCGCGCTCAAGCACCACGGCGGCGACCCGGACGGAGGAGTCGAGGCGATCGAGAAGGGCGGCGCCAACATGCAGCGCCACCTCGGGATCGTGAAGGAGTTCGGGCTCAACGCGGTCGTCGCGATCAACCGCTTCCCGGGCGACACCGACGAAGAGGTGGACACCGTGAAGCGCCTCGCGCTCGAGGGCGGCGCGATGGCGGCGGAGCTGAACGAGGCCTTCGAGCGCGGCGGCGAAGGGGCGGCGGCACTCGCGGAGGCGGTCGTCGCAGCCGCGGAGGCGCCGTCGAGCTTCAAGCCCGTCTACGAGCTCGACCAGCCCATCCCGGAGAAGATCGAGGCGATCTGCAAGCGCGTCTACGGTGCGGACGGCGTCGTCTTCCTCCCGGCGGCGCAGCAGAAGATCGACCAGTTCAACGAGGTCGGCTTCGACAAGCTGCCGGTCTGCATGGCGAAGACGCACCTCTCGCTCTCTCACGACCCCGACCTACTGAACGCGCCGATGGGCTTCACGGTCACCGTGCGCGACATCCGCGCGTACACCGGATCGGGCTGGCTTGTCCCGCTCCTCGGCGACATGCAGACCATGCCCGGCTACGGTGCCTCGCCCGCGGCCTTCAACGTCGACATCGACGAGAATGGCCGCACCGTTGGACTTTTCTAGCCAGACCGTCCAGGAGTTCTGCGACACAGTCGCGGCGGAAACGTCCGCACCGGGCGGCGGCTCGGTCGCTGCGGTGACCGCGTCCCTCGCAGCGTCGCTCACGGGGATGGCTGCCCGCTTCTCCACCGAGCAGTGGGAGGACGCCGCGGGCGCGGTCGCACAGGCCGAGGCTCTCCGGGCGCGACTGCTCCCGCTCGCGGAGGAGGACGCCCGCGCCTACGAGAGCGTCCTGCTCGCGCTGCGTGTGCCGGAGGAGGTGGACGAGGAGATGCGCGACGCCGCCATCGGCGACGCGCTCTCGCGCGCCGCGGACGTGCCGCTCGCGATCGCCGAGGCCGCCCTCGACACCGCCACGCTCGCCGCCGAGCTCGCCGACCGCGGCAACCCGAACCTCCAGGGCGACGCCGCCACGGCCGTCTTCCTTTCGGAGGCGGCGATCCGGGCGAGCGCCAACCTCGTCGAGATCAACCTCGCCACGCGCGAGGGCGACGAGCGGCTCGACCGAGCCCGGGACCTCGTCGAGACCGCGCGGCGGATCAGCCGCCGCGTCGTCGAGCCGCCGCCCGGCTAGCTACGGACGGGTGGTGACCCCCCAGTCGGTGGCCTTCGCGATCACGACGGCCACCACGATGCAAGCGAGGCAGATGGCGATCATGAGGAGCTCGAAGTTCCGGCTGTGTTGCTGCATCGGGCCGAAGACGACCTGGCGCCCTCGCCCCAGGAATCCGCGCTCTGCCATTGGCTTCCTTTCCATCTAGACGTCTCCGAGGTCAGAGGGGCCGCCCAATCCCGGTGACGGCGTGTGGGGATCTTTGAGGGCCGGGTCGTGGATGTCCACCTGGCCCGCGTGGCCGGAGACGAGTAGCCTCGCAGCCTGCTGCTTGAGCTTCCGGTCTTCGGTCGTCACCCACGCGACGAATGCGGCGATCATGACGAGGATGCCGATGACGGTCACGATCCAGTAGGACGTGCTGACACCGTCCGTGGCGGTCCCGTATGTGGACCCGGGGCCCATCGTGAAGAAGTCATTGCACTTTTCGTACGCCTTGTAGACGCCGTCCCCCGGCGAGACGCCGTGCTGGATGCAAGGCGGTGTTGTATCCCATCCGAGAGCCATATCCGCCTCCTCAGTATTCCTCGGCCCGGCGTCGACGGCGATCCTCTCGGAACGCCCATCCGCCCAGGAGTCCGAACACGGTTACCAGCAACACGATGCTCAGCACGAACTCGACCATCAGACCTTCGCTCCCGGCCCGGCCCGCACCCGGCCGTCCCCATTCTCGCTGACCAGGTCTCCATAGCCTTCGAGCAGGATGGGCGCGGCCACGACCTCGGTCCCATCGGGCTCGATGATGACCTCCGGCGGCCGTGCGAACTCGGGATAGAAGTCGGCCTGGAACTCCGCGTGATCGAGGCCTTCGAGCTCGACTTCGGGCGGCACGCGCAAGAGGTTGAGCTTCTTCATGATCCACGAGGGGATGTAGCCGCCAAAGAAGCCGAGCGGCAGGAAGACCATCATCCCGTAGAGCTGGCCGGTGAGCGAGGAGTCGACGTTGTTGAGGCCCGTCGGATAACCCGCCGCGAAGAGACCGACGGCGAGGGGACTCCAGAAGCCGCATACGCCGTGCACCGCCACCGCTCCGACGGCGTCGTCGATTCGGAGCTTGCGCTCGATGAAGTTGCCGGCATAGACGGCCAGCGCCCCGCCGAACATCGCAATGAGGTAAACGAGGCTTGGCGCGTAAACATCCGCGCCGGCCGAGACCGAGATCACCCCCGCAAGGCCGCCGGAGAGGGTCCAGAAGGGATCGCCGCGGCTTGCGAAGTATCCGCCGGTGAAGCCGCCCGCGAAGCCGATCGTGATCGCAAAGGTGATCGCCGAGAGCGTCGTCGGGTTGAGATAGATGTTCCCCCAACCGGGGAGCGTCGTGGACTGGATGACGAGACACGCGGCGTAGAAGGCGTAGAAGCCGGTGAAGATGAGCATCAGCCCCATCAGCGTCAGATGGAGGTTGTGCGGCCTGAATGAGCGGGCGAGGCCGTTCCGCGTGTACTTGCCGATACGGGGCCCGAGGTTGAGGAGGACGCCGAGAGTGAAGGCGCCCGCGACGCCGTGCACCACGAGGCCGGCGATCGAATCGTGGAAGCCGTAGCGCATGTTGAGGAAGCCGTATGCGCTCCAGCCCCAGGAGGCATCGAGGATCCAGATAACCGACCCGAGAATCGAGCCGAGGATGAGGTACGCCGAGAGGCGGACACGCTCGATCAGGGCTCCCGAGAGGATCGACGCGGTCGTCCACGAGAAGAGGAGGAAGGCAGCCCAGAAGACGCCCGAGATGTGATCGTTCAGGTTCGGGCCGAGGTTCGCCGCCCATGGATAGGTGGTCGAGCAGAAGTTCGCCATCGCCACTTCGCTCGAGTGCACCGAGTTGACGAAGTCGCCCGGCGAGAATGGGATGATTCCCTTGTTGAAGCAGCCGTAGATCCACCAGCCGAAGTAGTAGAACGTGGGCGTCACGACGGCGATCGTGAGGATGTTCTTCATCGCCGTCGCCATCACGTTCTTGCGGCGTCCGGCACCCGCTTCGTATGACATGAAGCCGACGTGGATCAGCCACATGATCACGACGGTGTAGTAGTAGAACTGCTCCGACAGAATCTGACTGTCGAGAGTCAGCTTGTCGGCCAGCTCCTGGGTCGTCGGGGCCTGCGCGAGCAGCGCTGAGACACCGCTCAACATCGAAACGACCATCGCGTCACTCTCCGATCGGCGTTGCGAACCGATGCTGCGTGGACTGGCGCGAGGCTAGAAAGGCGTCCCCCGACCGGCAATGGCGACGAACGACACTTTGCCCGCCGGGTCCTGTGCGGATGTCACACAGGTCTGATTGAGCCTAGGTTCCGCTTCTGACCGAGTCGACGTGCCCGGTGGACGCGTCGACGAGCACCACCGTGACGCGCGTGGGGGTGCCTTGGCGATCCTTGATCCAGAAGGAGACCGCCCAGACGGCGCGCGGCGGAATGCCCTGGCGAACCAGCCGGATGTTGTGGCCCTCCGGCTTGAAATCCACCTGCGGCCGCGCGATCTCGACGGCACGCTCCTCGCTCACCTGCTGATCGCCGTGGCCCGTGAAGCGCGTGAGCGTGAGCCCGATCACGATCAGCCCCACCATGAACGCCACGCGCGTCCACGTGACGTGGCGAAGCCGCTCGCCGAGGCTATGCGGTGGCGCGTCGTCGCCGGTAGAAGACCCAGAAGCGGAGAGCAAGGTACCCCGGGAAGTGGAAGAGAAAGGTCAGCTGCAACCACCAGATCTTGTGCAGTTTGTCCATCTGCTGCTCGCGCACCTCGATCCAGGTGAGATAGATGGCCAACGCCCACGTGAGGAGTAGGACGTACGGATACATCCCGAGCAGAAGAAAGAGCAGCACGCGGGCTAGTGTGTCCCAGCGAGCCGGGAGACGCAACCCCGGGATGACGTGGTCGGGCACACCAGTCACAATCGAGCGGCGTGGCGACCAAGGACGTCATACTCACCATCACGCTCATGCTGGCGGCAGGTCTGGGCGCGGAGCTCGTGGCCGAGCTCTTACGGATCCCGCCGATGCTTCTGCTGCTCGGGACGGGAGCGCTCCTCGGCCCCTCGGTTTCCGGCGCGATCGACGTCCCTCTCGACTCCATGGGCGCTCAACTCGTCCTCACCCTCGGCGTGTCGTTCATCCTCTTCCACGGCGGGCTCCAGCTCTCGCTCGCCATCCTCAACCGCGTCGCGATCGGGCTGCTCCTCCTGGTCATCCCGGGAGTGGTGCTCACCGCTCTCCTCACCGGAAGCGTCGCCGCCCTCGTCTTCGGTGTGCCGCTCACGACCGGGCTCCTCATCGGAGCAACCCTGTCTCCGACCGATCCGGCGATTCTCATTCCGCTCTTCGAAAGGGTGCGGCTGCGTCCGAAGATTTCCCAGACGATCATCGCCGAGTCAGCCCTCAACGACCCGACCGGCGCGGTCCTGGCGCTCGCGTTCGCGGGCGTTGTGCTGAGCGGAAGCGCCTCACTCACCCAGCCGATGACGGACTTCCTGGTCGACCTCGCGCTCTCGACCGGGCTCGGCATCGTCTTCGGCGTCGTCCTCTCGGCGGTCGTCTCCAGCCGGCGCACGGGCATCTGGCGCGAGTCGGCGGCGATCGTCGTGATCGCCGTGGTCGCGGGGAGCTTCTTCTCCATCGACTCCGCGGGCGGGAGCGGCTACCTCGGCGCATTTCTCGCCGGTCTGATCTTGGGGAACATGCCACTCCTGGGTCTCGGCATGCACACTCACCATGAGGACGAGATGCGCGCGTTCGTTTCGACCGTCTCGCACTCGATGGTGATGCTCGTCTTCATCACTCTTGGGGCGAACCTTCCCTGGCGGGCGATGGGGGATCACTTCTGGCCGAGCCTGGCCGTCCTTGCGATGCTCATCCTCGTGGCCCGCCCCATCGTCGTCCTCGCCTGCCTGCTGGTCGACCGGCGCGGCAACTGGTCGTGGCCGGAACTCGCTTTCCTCGCGTGGACAAGAGAGACGGGGGTTGTGCCGGCCGCGCTCGCTGGGATCATCGTCAGCATGCACGTGCCTGACGCCGACCTCGTGGTCACCTCCGTCGCGCTCGCGATCATCGTCACACTGGGGCTTCAGTCGACTACGAAGCGCTGGCTCGCCAATCGGCTGCGGCTGAACGACGTCGACAGCGACGCATCGCCTCCCACCCACTTCCACGCCGCCGCGGGAGCGGCGCCGACGCCGGGCTCATGACCATCCGCGCGAAGCTCGCCACCGCGATCGTCGTCGCCGTCGCCGGCCTCGCCCTCACGGCAGGCGTGGGGATCTGGGGGATGAATCAACTCGGGACGAAGTTCGACGACGTCCGCGCCGCCGGCGAAGCGCAGGCATTGGCGCTCGAGCTCAAGTACGACATCACCGACTTCAACGGCTGGCAGACGGCCTACGGCTACGACAACGGCGCGAGCAGACCCATCTTCCTCCGCTCGGTCACCAGCTTCCGCGAAGACCTGAAGAAGGCACGCGGAGAACTGACGAGCCCCGCGGAGCAGAAGCTCCTGGACGACATCGAGTCTGCCTTCAACCGCTTCATGGCGCTCGACACGATCGCATACCGGGCGCTCCAGAACGGGCGCTCCGAGGAGGTCAAAAGGTTGTTCCTCGGGCCCGAGATCGTCAACTTCCAGCGTGCCGCCGCAGGCGCCGAGAAGCTGGCAGCGCTCGAGGCGGCGCGGGCGACGACCACCGACAAGGCGTTCACGGACGCGCGCACCGACGCGCTCCGCCTCCTCATCCTCTCGAGCATCATCGCCGCGATCCTCGTCGCGTTGCTCCTCGTGACCGCTTTCGATCTCGCCCGCGCGGCCGAGCGGACGCTCGCCGCCGCGCCTCCTCCCGACGAGCCTGCTACCTAGCCTCCGGTTCCCGGGTTTGCAGCATTTAGCTCCAGGGATACGGAGAGTGGGAGACGGGGTGCAGGTCACCCGACGAAAAACGCTCGAAGCGGAATGGGTACAGAAGGCTTGAATGCTCGCCGACGAGCACCTTCGCCACCTCCCGTCCGACGCCGATCATCTTGTAGCCATGGTTCGAGTCGAGGATTGTGTAGACATTCGGCCGCATGTAGTCGAAGACCGGGAAATTGTCGGCCGTGAACGCGCCGACGCCTCCTGAGCGGGCCTGCTTGTAGAGCGAGCGGGTGCCCGCGAACCGGCTCATGGAGTGAGAGAGAGCCGCGCACCACATATCTGCGAAGCCCGGATCGACGTCGGTGGTGGAGGGATACGGGTCGAGCTCGACATCGCCGTCAACGACGAGCGGCGAAGCCCCGCCCTGAACGCCGTGGCGGTCGCGCTTGAAATAGATCCCCCAGAGGTCGTCCGTGACGAGGTCGCCGTCATCCGTGTAGAGCGGCGCGTCGGTGTCGAGGTGGATGACCGGCGGGGCGCTCCCGTCGGCCGTCGCGAACATCTGCGGGTCGACGGTGATCTCGCCCTCCTGGAGG
>DATAOL010000124.1:0-5946 GCA_036265755.1 Gaiellaceae bacterium
CGCTTTGTGCGCGACGATGGCGTACGGAATGAGGGCGCCGCCGATGAAGGTGAGCAGGAACACCCACACCGGGGGCTCGAAGAACGCGGTCACGAAGCTGGCCACGAGGCCGGCCGCGACCATGATGTAGGCGAACTCGGCCGCCTTCAGCGGCAGGTCCGCCCGCTGGAGGACGCGGTCGAGCTTCCTCCAGTGCCGGAACTGACCAAACACGCTCTCGGTAGCCCTGAAGAGCGGTGCGAAGAACGCCATCTTGCGGCTCTCGCGCTCCCGCTTGACGACCTGGCGCTTGTGGCTGGCGACATGGGGCTCGAGGCGTCCCTTCAGCCACGAGCCCTTCGGGGCCGCGAGGCCGAACGCAGCGGCGAGCAGGACGAGGAGGCCGACGACGCCGGCGAGCACGGGGAGTCCCCAATCGCTGGTGTAGAAGAAGTCGGGAAGCACGGGTGAGGGGCCGGCCGGAGCAGGCGGGGCCTGGCCCGGAGCCGTGACGGTCCTCGTCACCGCGTCGCCGCCCGGGAACTTGACGGTCAGCTCGAGCTGGTCGCCAGGGCGGGCGTTCGTCATGTACTGGAGCTGCCACGTGCGGCGCAGATCCTCGGCGATGGAGTTGTAGACGTCGCTCAGCACCGCCGCCGAGGCGGCGCCGTAGTACTGGCCGTGTGTCCCCGACACGATCTGCTTCAGCTGGTCGGGCGAGAACTGGTCGCCCTCGACGCCGATCGCGTAGACGGTCACGCCTGCGGCGTTGGCGGCCTGGACCGCCCCGTCGAGCGAGGCTCCCTCCGGCGCGGCGTTGGTCCCGTCCGTGAGGAGGATGAGCACGCGGGCCGGCATGGTCTCGGCGCCGAGCATGTTCGACCCCTCGACGACGGCGTCGTAGAGTGCAGTGCCCGGCGTCGTGTCGGCCGTGATGTTCCGGAGCGCCGAATCGGCGTCGATCGTCGCGGTCGAGAATCCCGTCAGGGAGACGGCCTTCGAGCCGAAGGTGAGAACCGAGACCCGGTCGGCCGCCGGCTTGGCGGCGACGAACGCGCGCGCCGCGGCAGTCGCCTGGGTGAGTGCCTCGCCGGCCATCGACTGCGACCGGTCGATCGCGATGACGACGCTCTTCGAGGCGCCGAGGTTCGTCGCGGTCAGGCCGGCAACGGGCTTCCCGTTTTCCGTCAGCTCAGGCGCCTGCGTGGTCGTCGACGGCGCGACGACCGTCGCCTGGATTCGCGGGAACCCGCCCGTGTCGACCGCCGTGATCTCTCCGGCCGCGAACGCGGCAGGGGCGATGATCAGCGCGGCGACGAGTGCGAGAACCGCTCGTCTCACTGGAACCCGCCGTAGCTCGCTGCGGTGAAGCTTGGCCTGAAGCTCGGATCCTCTTGCTGGAAGAACGTGGCCGGCAGGGTCACCCCGTTGGCCGCCAGCTTGTCGAGGAAGTGAGGCTTGAGCCCGGTGCAGGAGAGCGGCGAGAGCAGACGGCTGATCTGCGCCGCGGCGCTTTCCTCGTCCGGAGGCTTAGCGAGGAAGATGTCCTGCAGCGTGATCACGTCCGACTCCATCCGGAGCACCTCTGTCACGTGGCTGATCCGGCGCGAGCCGTCCACGAGACGGGTGATCTGGATGAGGAGATCGAAGGCGCTCGCCACCTGCTCGCGGATTGCACGGAGCGGAAGCTCCACGCCGGCCGTCAGGACGAGAGTCTCGAGACGGGCCAGCGCGTCGCGCGGCGAGTTGGCGTGGATCGTCGTGAGCGAGCCTTCGTGGCCCGTGTTCATCGCCTGGAGCATGTCCAGGGTCTCGGGGCCGCGGACCTCGCCGACGATGATCCGGTCGGGGCGCATACGCAGGGCGTTACGGACGAGCTCGCGGATCTTGACCTCGCCCTGGCCTTCGATGTTCGGGGGGCGAGCCTCCAGCGTGATGACGTGGTCCTGCTGCAGCTGCAGCTCGGCCGCGTCCTCGATCGTGATGATTCGCTCGTCCCCGGGGATGTACGCGGAGAGCGCGTTCAGGGTGGTCGTCTTACCGGTACCGGTACCTCCTGAGACGAGGACGTTCAGCTTGCCCTGGACGCAGGCGGCCAGGAAGTGCGCCGACTTCGCCGTGACCGTGCCGAAGTTGATCAGGTCGTCCATCGTGTACGGGTCCCGGGAGAACTTCCGGATCGTGAGGGTCGGCCCCCGCAGCGCGAGCGGCGGGATGATGGCGTTGACACGGCTGCCGTCCGGCAGGCGGGCGTCCACCATCGGGGAGGCCTCGTCCACGCGCCGGCCGACCTGGGACACGATCTTGTCGATGATGCGCAGGAGGTGCGCGTCGTCGACGAAGGTCGAGTCGGTCAGCTCGATCTTGCCCGAGCGCTCGATGTAGATCCGCTCGCCGCCGTTGACCATGACCTCGGTCACGGAGTCGTCACGGAGGAACGGCTCGAGCGGGCCGTAGCCGAGGATGTCGTCGGTGATCTCCCGGACGAGCTGCCGGCGCTCGTCGCGCGTGAGCGGCGTCCGGTCGAGGGCGAGCTGCTCCGTGACGGCCCGAAGGACGCGCTCGGAGAGGTCGCCGGTCGTCTCGGCCGTGAAGAGCTCAGGGCCGAGCTTCGCGATACAGGCGTGATGGACGCGGGTCTTGAGCTCCGCGTACGGGTCAACGGCCCCGCGCTCGGGCACGGGCGCTGCAGCCAGAGGCTCTGTGCGGGCTGCCGCGGTCTCGGCGAGGCTGGATCCGCTGCCGTTCCCGCTGCCGCCCTTGAGGCGATCGTGGAGTCCCATGGCTATGCCCGGCTGAAGAGCCGTCGCTTCTGCACCTTCGCCACCTCGACCGGCGACAGACCCTTCGCCATCTCCCGCATCGCACGGGAGAAGTCGGCCTTGTCGTCGGCGAGGACGAGCGGGGTGCCCCGGTTGACGGCGAGGGGGACCTTGCCGTCGCTCGGGAGCTCGAAGCGAACCTTGACCTCCAGGGCGCCTTCCACCTCGCCCGGCTTCATCCCGACCTTGGAGTTCGCGCGGTTCAGGACGACGCGAATCCGGTTCTGCGGGAATGCGAGCAGCTCGAGCGTCTGCAGGCTGAGGCGGACGTTCTTCAGGGTCGGGACGTCGAGCCCGCAGACGAGCAGAAGCTCGTCGGTGCGGTCGAGCGTCGCGAGCATCGGCCCGTGGAAGAACGGCGAGGTGTCCACGACGATGACGTCGTAGGACTCCCGCGCGACCTCGAGCAGGCGTGCGAGCTTGGCCTCGGTGACGAGCTCGGCATCCTCGGGACGCAGCGGCGCCGGCAGGATGTCGAGCCCCGACGGGTGGCGCGTCGTATACCCGGCGAGCTTCTCTGAGTCGAGCTCGCCCGGCGCGACGACCAGGTCGTAGATCGTCTTCTCCGGCTCGAGGCCCAGCATGATCGCTGCGTCGCCGAACTGGAGGTCGAGGTCGAGGAGGAGGGTGTTCTTGCCCTCGTACTTGGCAAACGTCGACGCGAGGTTCGTCGCCGTGACGGTCTTGCCCGTGCCGCCCTTCGGCGAGAACACGGTCACGATCCGTCCCCGGCGGGCCCCGTGCGAGTTTCCGCCACCACCCACCGTCCGCCGGCCGGCGTGGCTGGCCTTGCGGATGGCGAAGACGACGTTCTCTGTCATCTGCGGCAGGAGGAGAACGTCGGAGACGTCGGCCTCGAGCGCCTGCTCCAGCAGGGCCGAAGCCTCGCCGGAAGCGAGCAGGATGACGGGCGCCTGCGTGTGCTCGCGGACTGCCGCGAGCTCGTCTTCCGGCAGGCCGGAGCTGCGTGTGCCGTGGAGCACGACTTGCAAGTGGCCACCGGTCAGCGTCGCGGCCGCCTCGCGCACCCCTTCGCTCCAGCCGACCAGCTCGATTTCCGAGTGGCGGCCGAGAGCCTCGCGGAGCTCGGCGAGACCGTCGCAGCTGCCCGTGACGAAGAGGCGAACCTTCTCGCGCGTCGTGACGGGAGTCTCGAGGCTCATGGCGTGGAGGTCCTTTCGGTCTTGAACGGATCGACAAGCAACTTGCGGAGCTGCGCTCGAGTCAGGCCGTCTGCGAGCATCGTGCCCGACCACTCGAGACCTTCTGGGCTATCGGCAGCATCCGTCGTCGGCCTGAGGCTCAGCGACCAGTCGCCGTTCGTGAAGATCCAGAAGAGCTTCTGGGCCTGCGCGTCCGTGACGGCGAGCTTCACCGCCTGGTCGCCCGACTCCTGGGTGACACGCTTGCTCTCCGTCGAGGCCTCTGGCGCCTCGATGACGAGGATGTCACGCAGGACGATGCGCGAGATCTTGTTGCCCTCGCCACCACTCCCGCCGGAATCCCAGGCCCCGACGATGTCGACGTGGTCTCCGGCTTTGAGCGTCCCGACGAGGAGCTGGTTAGCGTCGCCAGGAATCTGGATCGCCCGGAGGTTTCCGGAGATCTGCGCCCTGATGCCCTGCTCCTCTTCCGTCGAGAAGCGCAGGAGGGAGACCTGCTCGCCGGCGTAGATGGTCTCGGACGAGACCTTGCCCGCGAGATCGTCCGGCTGCACGATCGCCCCCGGGGTGACCGCGGACTTCGCGACCTGGGTGCTTTCGAGCTGGGCGGAGATGTCATCGCCAACCGAGCCGGTTGGAATGTCGGACTTGGCCACCCAGACCGTGGTCAGGACCTGACCCTGCTGGATGTCCTCCTTCTGTTGCTTCACGTAGAAGCTGGTCATCATCGCCGCCAGCACCGCAAGTGCGACGGCGATCGCGATGTTACGAAGGCGATAAGTCATTGCACCACGTCTTTCTCAGTTCGAATTACGGTTCGGTTAGTCCACGAGGGAAACGTTCTTCACGCCGAAGTCTTGACCGGCGTCACTTGCCTTTTCGGCCTGAACGCCCTCCCACGTGACACTGACGAACTCGCCGAAGAGCTTCTCGTTCGTGCCATGCAGATCCATGCCGGTAAGCCGGAAGCCCGCCCAGCCGATGATCTGGTACTGCGCGCCCGTCCCAGATCCCGTCAGCTTGCGATAGATCGGGAAGAGGAGAACGTCGCCGATTCGCGCGTCCAGATTGTCGCCGATCGACGTGGAGCTGAACATGTTTCCGGTGATGGCGTCGTAATTGCCGATATCCATGAACTGATCCCAGCCGTTCGTGATCAGATTTCCAAGGTCGCTGGTCCCCTGCTTGTCTCCGGTGATGTTGATGAAGCCGAAGTTGCCCGAGCCGTCAGGCGACCCGTTCTTCTTGAAGTGCTGATAGACGAGCTCGGTCGAGCCGGAGCACGGGTTCGGGTTGCACTGCAGCTTCGGGTGCTTCTCGTCGACCACGATGGGGACGACCCACTTCGCCGCGCTGAGGAGGCCCGCGCGGGCCGTCGCGTTCGCGTGCACCGTGACCGACTTGACGCCGAGGACCTTGGAGAAGAAGCCGGGCGCCGGCCGCGAGCCGGTCACCTTGATCGTGTCGTTCGGGAACACCTTGGACTGGAACGTCACGTTGATCGTCCCGCCTCCGTTCTTCGTGGCGTACTGGCTCGCGAGAGCCGAGGCGTTCGCCGTCGAGGTGGGCAGAGCCTGGGCGCCGGCCAGTGCGGCCGCGTCCACCGTCGCCTGCAGGCTGCGATCCGCGCGGTACCAGGAACCGATGTCGAGCACCGCTGCAGCCATCGCGAGAAGGACGGCGAGGAAGAGGACCGTGATCACGTATGCCTGGCCGCTGCTGCGGTTCTGACGGGTCATTCCACACGCTCCGTGTTCTGGCTCTGGAGCGTCCCGGACTTCACGACGACTCCGAGCAAGCTGATCGAGTAGGGGTAGGTCGCCTTGACCGTCACGTCGGAACCCGGATCCCAGTTGGAGGTGGGCGTGACGAAGACCTTGAGCTTCGACTGCGTCAGGTTGCTCGCCGAGGCCCGGACCTTCGCCTCCGTCTTCGGCACTCGTTGGGAGTCGGGGAGGAAGCGGGCGACGGAGGCCTGGCGC
>DATAOL010000125.1:0-2019 GCA_036265755.1 Gaiellaceae bacterium
GGGCTAGCGGTCGCCGGCGAGGAGGAAGCCGAGCGCGACGGCGGTGTAGGCGCCGATCAGGGCGACCCCTCGCCCGCGGCTCGACCGCCCGCCCCAGAGCAGGAGCGTCGCGAAGGCGACTGACGCGCCGAGTGCCGCGAGCTCGATCTGGCGGAATGAGAGCGCGAGCGGCTCGATGAGCCAGGAGAGGATCGCGACCGCCGGGATGAGGAAGACCGCGACCTGCGCGCTCGACGCGAGCGCGATCTCGGCGGCGAGCTTGAGCTTTCCGCGGTGGGCGACCACGACCGCGCCGCCGTGCTCGGCGGCGTTCCCCACGATCGCGACGATGACGGCGGCGACGAAGAAGTCGCTCAGGTGCGCTCGCTCCGCGAAAGTCTCGAGGGAGCCGACGAGGATCTCCGCCACGAGCGCTGTGATCACCGTTGCGGCTCCGAGGACGAGAAGCGACCTCGCCAACGACCAGGCCGCCATGTCCTCCGGCTCGTCGGAGACGTGCTGGCCGCGGTGGCGGCGAAACGCGACCCACGTAACGCCGATATAGACGAAGAGAAGGACGATCGACACCGGCAGCGAGAGAACTGCCAGCGAGTGGCGGTCTGGGTCGCCGCTCCAGCCGGGGATCGCAGGGATGAGAAAGAGAAGGGAGGCAAATGCGACGAGCGCGAAAGAGGTCAAGCTCGACTCGCGGTCGAGTTGCCCACTGCCCCCGAAGGCGAGCGAGAAGCCGAGGACGAGGAGGAGATTCCCGACCACGCTTCCAGTCAGCGAGCCGCGGACGACCTCCGTCAGCCCGTCGCTCACGGCGAAGAGCGCGATGATCAGCTCGGGCGCGTTCCCGAAGGTCGCGTTGAGGAAGCCGCCGATTCGAGGCCCCGTGTGATGCGCGGCGTGCTCGGTCGCCTCTCCGATCAGCCACGCGAGCGGGACGAGCGCGAGCGCGGCGAAAATGAAGAGCGTGATGTCCCCGACGCCCAGGCGGTCGAGCACGACCACGAGCGGTCCAAGGGCGAGTAGGGCGTAGAGAACTTTGCGGACCACGGCGGGGGCACCCTAACGTTCGCCTCCACGTGATCGAGGCGGTCCTCTTCGACTGGGGTGACACCCTCTTCCGTTTCGAATACGACGAGGCGCTGCTCGCCGCGGGGTGGGAGGCCGGCCTCCGGGCTGTCGGCCGCGACGGCCTCCCGGGACATGTGGCCGCCGCGGAACGCTTTCGCGAGCACTACGTCCCGCTGCTGTGGCAGCCAGGCTCCGTCGAGGAGGTCGAATACCCGGAGCTCGTCCGCGAGTGCGTGTCGGGTCTCGGCGCCGACCTCGACGACGACGAGCTCGAACGGTTCCTGGAGGCCGAGCACGCCGCGTGGGAGCCGGCCCGGTCGCTCGGGGACTCGACGCATGCGCTCCTCGACGCCCTGCGGAAGCGCGGTCTCAAGACGGGGCTCGTGTCGAACGCCTTCGACCCGCCCGCTCTCCTGCACCGCGACCTGGAGCAGATGGGCCTGGGCGAGCGGCTCGACGTCGCCGTGTTCTCCTCGGAGACCGGCAAGCGGAAGCCGCATCACTCCATCTTCGAGAACACGCTCGAGCAGCTCGGCGTCGAGCCTGCGCAGGCCGTCTTCGTCGGCGACCGCCGCTACGAGGACGTGCGCGGGGCGAAGGAGGTCGGGATGACGACGGTTCAGGCCTACTGGTTCCGCGCGGACGACGACGAGCGCGGCCTCGAGGCGGACTTCGACGCCTTCACTCAGATGGATGTGCTGAACGCCGTTCGCCGGCTCACGGGCGAGCTCTAGTTGGGCGCGAGCTCGGGCGGCAGCGCGGGGCATTCGACCTCCCATCCCCGTGCCGACGGATGCGGGCCTACACCCGGTTCCGCGACCTGTCAAGTCTTGCGGGAGGTAGGAACCTCACCCACAATCCAGATGGATGCAACGGCGACTGCCGATCGTGGAAGAGCTCCCCCTGCGGCCACAGGACGAGACGGAATGCCGACGCTGCGGGGTGCACTGCGACAAA
>DATAOL010000126.1:0-2907 GCA_036265755.1 Gaiellaceae bacterium
CGAAGCCGCCCTCGACCGCTCGGATCCGTCGGACCGTCATCCGCTCGAAGCCCTCGTCCCACCCGCTCGCGGCGCGGACCTCGGCGGCGTGGTCCAGGAATTCGTGGACGGTCGGGTGGTAGCGGTCGAGGAAGCTCTGGACGAGCGGCACCGGGCTCTTGCGCCGGAGGGCGGAGCGGACGGCGAGGCCCGGGAACGAGCGCGCCGCGCAGTGGCCTTCACTCTCGGAGCGCATGCGCCGCTGGCGGATCGCCGCCGCACGCTGCCGCCACTGGCTCGCCGGGTCGATGTCCGTTCCGAACACGGCAATGTCGGCGGAAGTGATTCCCCCGTGTCTGAGGGTTGCATAGGCGACCAGGCTCGCGAGGCCGCCGCCGACGATCGCGCACTCTCTCTGCTCGGTCACGCCGCATTCTCCACATCGAGCGCACCGAGCTCAGAGGCAAGCGTGAGAAAGAGCGCATGGGACCAGAGAAGCGGACAGGCCGGCGGGCCCCAGCGTTCGACCCATTTCGCGTGCTTTTTCGGACGGAGCAGATGCTCGTCCACCTGCTCGGGCAACTCGCCGCCGGCAGTCGCCGTCTCGACGACCCACTCCAGCTGCGCCTGCGCGTCGGCCACGCGGCCGGAGCGCACGTAGTGCCAGCCGAGGAGTGCCGCGAGGACGATCCACAGGCCGCCGCCGTAGAACTCGTCGTCGGGATGGCGGTGGACCCCACGCCCGAACACAAGCGCGGACTCGACCGCGCGCACCGTTTCCTCCATGATCGGGTCGTCCGGCTCCAGGAGACCAAAGGGCGTCGAGGCCGCGATGAGGCTCGCGTCGAGCCCGCCTGCGCCGAGCCGAGCCGAGAGGCGGCCGCCGGCGATTCCCTCACGGAGTACGTCCTCCCGGAGTGAGTCCGCGGCCTCGGAGGCCCACTCCTCCGAGACGACTTCGGCGCTGAGCCCACCGTAGAGCGCGGCGAGGGTCGCGACGTGAATTCCGCGACGCTCCTCCCACCAGTCGAAGCCGGCCAGTCGCCGGCAGTCGGCGGCGTAGCGCAGCGAGACCTCGGCGGCGCCCGACCAGGGCCCCGCGTCGATCCCGTGCCGCCGCACGTGTCGCCCCAGCGCCCAGACCCACGAGCCGTACCCGTCGAGCTGGGCGCTCGACCAGGCGCCCGGCACTTCCCGGCCATCTACCGTGAAGCGGCCGTCGAGGATCTCCCGGCGAGACATTCGCTCCACCCGCGCCTCGACGACTTCGGCGCACCAGGAAAAGAAGCGCTCCGCGCTCTCCCGCTCGCCGGCCTGGCTCATGGCGTCCGCGACGAATGCTCCGTCGCGGAGCCAGGCATTCCGGTACTGGGCGGGGAAAGGAGCGGCGAGGTATGCGCCCGACTCGTCCTGACGTGCCCGAATGACCGCGACGCTCCGGGCGGCGAGCCCGTCCAGGGTCATTTCACCGAGCCGGCGAGGAGCCCCTGGACGAAGTAGCGCTGGAAAGCGAAGAAGACGGCGAGCGGGATGACGAGCGAGACGAACGACGCGGGAGCGATGAGCTCGATGTTCGAGCCGAACTGGCGCAGCTGGGAGAAGATAGCGACGGTGATCGGCTGCGTCTGGCGCCCGAAGGTCAGCGCGACGAGAAGATCGTTCCATGTCCAGAGGAACTGGAAGATCGCGAGCGACGCGATTGCCGGCAGGCCGAGCGGCAGGATGAGGCGCAGGAAGATGCGGATCTCCGACGCTCCGTCGATGCGCGCCGCCTCGAGCAGCTCTTTGGGTATCCCGATGAAGAAGTTGCGCAAGAGGAAGATGGCGAACGGCAGCCCGAACGCCGTGTGGAAGAGGATCAGGCTGACGACCGTGTCGAAGATCCCGACCTTGTTGTAGAGCGTGAAGATCGGGATGAGCGCCATCTGCAGCGGGACGACGAGGAGGGCCACGACGCCGATGAACGCCCAGTCGCGGCCCGGGAACTCGAGCCATGCGAACGCGTAGCCCGCGAGGGCGGCGACCATGATGGGCAGGAGCGTGCCGCCGACCGAAATCCAGACGGTGGTCAGGAGCGAGTCCCGGATGGCCTGGGTGTCCCAGAGGTTCTGGTAGTTCTCGAACGTGAGCAGGCTCGGCTTCGTGAAGACACGCCACCAGCCGCCCTGCGCGAAGTCCTCCGGCGCGATGAGCGACGTGATGAGGAGACCGAACGTCGGGACGAGCCAGAGCAGGCCGACCACGACCAGGAGAACCTGGATCGGCGCTTTCCCGAGGACCCGCAGCACCTTGGCCGACCTCGGCTCCTCGACCACGGGAGCCCGGCTCGGGGCGGTGGCGGTCGCGGTGGTCACGCTTCTCTCCTGAAGTTTCGGATGTTGAGCAAGAGGATCGGAATCACGAGGATGAAGAGGAAGACCGCGATCGCCGAGCCAAGGCCGAAGTTGTTCGCGCCACCGAACGACGTCCTCCACATGGCGAGCGCGATCACGTTCGCATCGTCCTGCACCGAGCCCGGCGCGAGCGAGACGACTATGTCGAAGACTTTGAGCACGTTGATGAGCATCGTCACGAAGACCACCGAGAGCACCGGGAGGAGCTGCGGCACCGTCACGCGCCGGAAGACCTGCCACTCGTTCGCGCCGTCGGTGCGCGCCGCCTCGAGTGTCTCGCGGGAGATCGCCGAGAGCCCTGCGGCGATCACGACCATCGAGAACCCGGCCCAGATCCAGATATAGGCGATCAGGAGCGAGGGCGTGATGAGCTTCTCACCGAGCCAGGCGACGCCCTCGAACGGCTGGGCGAACGTGTCCGCCGAGATGGCGACGCGGTAGTTCCCCGCCTCGAGGCCTTCGAACGTGAACGTGCCGTCGGCGGCGCTCGCGGCCGTCCCGACGATGTCGCCATTGGCGTCGAACAGCGTAAGCG
>DATAOL010000127.1:0-9790 GCA_036265755.1 Gaiellaceae bacterium
GGAGTGGGCGAATCAGAGGGTGAGTGCTGCCCGGGTGACTACGGCCAGTTCAACTTGTTGGCCGCAGACGTGGACGGCGCCGTGGCAGCGCTTCGCTCTCGGCCCGAGATCGACGCGACCAGGATCGGCTTGCTCGGAGCCAGCCAGGCCGGCTGGGTCGTGCCGCTGGCGGCAGGTCGCTCCGGCGGGCGTGTGGCCTTCACCGCTTTGGTGGACGCGCCCGCAGTCTCCACCGGAGAGGAAGACCTCTACAGTCAAAGGACCGGCGAGCAGGGATCACTTCTGAGGCTCGCCTCGTTCGTGAGGACGGCTGGCGGACTTCGCACTCCGGGCCCGGCCGGGTTCGATCCACGCCCCTACCTGGAGCACCTCGAGACGCCAGGTCTCTGGCTCTATGGCGGTGCCGACAGCTCGCAACCGACCGACGAGGACGTCAACGCTCTCAATCGGCTGAAGGCGAAGGGCAAGGACTTCAGCGTTCTCGTGTACCCAGAAGCCGACCACGGCCTGCTCGACGTCCCCCCGACAGACCGCCGCGCTCTTCCCGAAGTCGTCCGCTGGATCGCGGTGCGGACGGCCGTTGCGAGCCCTTGACGCTGGGAAGCAGAACGCTTGTGCGATCTGTTGCTGCGCCTTACCGACGAGCGATTGGAAATCGACGCAGAACGATCGCGAGAACGCGCTCCCCATCTTCGTGATCGACATCGCGGCGGCGTGACCGCCTGAGTTCGCGATCTGTGGGATCGAGCCAGAAGGTTCCGGCCGAGAGGCGTCGTACTTTGTCTCCGAACGCACGTGGAGCCGGCGCCAACCCCCCGCCCGTCGCGCTTCCCCGCTGCGCCGCTCGGCGCCGGGGAACTCCTTCGGCTACCGCGCCGCCGCGTCGTCACCCCCGCGCCGCTCCTCGCCGCGCTCGGCATTCTCGTCCTCGTGAACATCCCGGTGCTCGGGGCCGGGGGCTGGAGGTTCCACTCGGGCCGGGTCGAGCCGCACGGGATCCTCGGCCCGCTCGTCTCGCTCACCGGAGGTCGCTGGGAGCCGAGCCTGCTCAAGGCCGCGGCCGTCGCCGCGGGTCTCCTCCTCGTGCTTGCCGTCTCGCAGGCGCGCGCCCGCTGGACGACGAGGCGCGCGGCCGTCGTCGCGTCCGTGGTCGTGGCGCTGCTTCTCCTTCCCGGAGTCCTCGTCCAGGCCGCGCTCCGCGACTCGAGCGCGCCGTGGTTCTACACGAACGACTCGACCTACGAGATCGAGCTCGCCGGCGACCTCGCCCTCCACGGCCAGAACCCGTACGGTCACGACTACCGCGGCTCGGGGCTCGAGCGCTTCTACAGCCAGAACGGAACACCCAGCCCTGGGCATGCGGCGCTCCACCACTTTGCGTACTTTCCGGGAGCCGTGCTCTCGTCCGCCGCGTGGCGCGTGCTTCCCGGGCCATTCGACGACTATCGGTTCTTCGTCCTCCTCGCAACGCTCGCGCTGATCCCGGCCGCGCTCGCCTTCCCCGGACCGGTCACGGTCCGACTGGCGGTCGGAGCTGGCCTCGCAGCCAACCCGCTCACGGTGCAGGCGGCCTGGTTCGGGACAGCCGACTCGCCGAGCCTCTTCTTCCTCGTGCTCGCCTTTGCTCTCGCGAGCCGGTCCCGATTCGTCTGGGGCGCGGCCAGCCTCGCCGCAGCGGTCTTGCTGAAGCAGTTCGCGATCGTCGCCATTCCGTTCTTCGCGGCCATGCTCTTGACGAGCCGTGGAGGACGGCAGGGCTTCGGCCGCTCGGCGGCCGCGTTCGGCGGCGTCTTCCTCGCCGGCGTCCTGCCGTTCCTCGTGGCGTCGCCGAGCGCACTCTGGGCGGACACGATCGGCTACGGCACCGGCGACTACCGCATCGTCGGCTACGGGCTGGCCCCGCTCCTCGTGCACGCGGGGATCGTCAACGGGCGCAGCGGCGCGTATCCATTCGCGCTCCTCGCCCTCACAGTCTGGCTGCCGGTGACGGCGTGGCTGGTCCGGAACCAGCTCCGCGCACGGGTGCCCTGGGTCGGCGCCGCGGGATTCGCCGCGTCGATCTTCCTGCTCCTCTTCCTCGGCCGGGTCTTCCAGGCCTCGTATCTGCTCTGGCCGTTGGCCGGGATGGCGATCGCCGCGGTGCTCGCCGCAGCTCAGACGGCGAGCGGAACCTCGACGACGAACGTCGATCCGCGGCCGGGCTCTGAGCGGACCGAGATGCGGCCGTTCATACGCTCGACGAGCTCCTTGCTGATGTAGAGCCCCAGCCCGGTCCCGTTCACGCCGCGCGTGAGCGCTGGATCGAGGCGATAGAACTTCTCGAAGATCCGGTTGTGCTCGTCCGTCGGGATACCGAGACCGCTGTCCTTGACCTCGATCCGGGCGAACTCGCCGTTGCGGCCGAGGCGCAGCTCGACGTCGCCGCCCTGGGGGGAGTACTTGATGGCGTTGTCGAGGAGGTTGGAGATCACCTGCCGAAGCTGGTTCGGATCTCCCGAGACCAGCGGCAGGTCTTCCGGCGCGTCCACCCGGAGCTCGATTCCGCTCGGCAGATGCAGCTCGGCCGAGCCGACGACGCTCTTCGTCAGCTCCACCGGGTCGAAGCGGTCGATGGCGAGGTCGATCCGCCCCGCGTCGAGCTGTCCTGCGAGAAGGATCTGGCTGACGATCCCGGAGAGGCGTTCGGCCTCGTGATCGATCATCTGCATGAGCGCCTGGCGCTGCCGCGGATCGATGTCGACGTCCTCGCGCCTGATCGTCTTCACCGCGCCCAGCACGGCGGCCAGCGGCGTCCGCAGCTCGTGCGAGGCCGTGGCGACGAAGTCGCTCCGCGCACGCTCGAGGACCCGCTCCTCGCTCACGTCGCGCAGCGCGTAGACGCTCCCGTCCCCGAAGTCGACTCCGGAAACCGAGACCCAGCGCTCGCCCCCGTCCGGTGCGGTGAGCGGGAGCGTGAACGGGCCGCGCGTCTGACTCGGGCCCGGGCGCGCGTTCTCGTCGATGGAGGACCAGCCCGGAATGGCGGTCAGCGCACTCTCGCCGACCACGGACCGCTCCACCCCGAGGATGCGAGCCGCAGCGGGGTTAACCGAGACGACCCCGCCCTTCTCGTCTAGGAGGACGACGCCGTCGTCGACGTGGGAGAGAGCGCGCGCTGCGTCACCGCGCCTCTCCGCCTCGCGGTAGAGGGCGGCGTTGTCCACCGCAGACGCTGCGCGGCGCGCGAGCTCGGAGGCGAGATCGAGGTCGAGCTCGGTGTACCGCGGCGAGTTGTCGTCGCGGATGAGGGTCAGCGCCCCGAGCGCGCGACCCCGCGCCACGAGCGGCACGGTTATCGCGGAGCGGAGCGCGAGCTCGCGCACGATCTCGATGAGGCGCTCGTCGCCCTGCGCTGCTTCGACGAGCAGCTCCTCCGTGATCTCGGGGACGAACTCCGCCGTCATCGTCTTGACGACGTTCCACACGCCCATGGGCGCATCGGGGTCTGGCGGGTACTCCTCGCCGAGCCTCTCCGCCCAGGCGAGCCGCTCGGGATCCTCATGCGCGAGGGCGAGCCGCTGGAGGGAGCCGTCCGAGGCGAGCATGTCGACTGAGCACCACGTCGCCATCTCCGGGACCGCGAGTTGTGTGAGCTGCCTGAGCGTCCGCTCGTAGTCCAGCGAGGAGCCGAGGAGCTCGCTCGCGTCCGCGAGGAAGGTCATGCGCTGTCGGAGGGATCGCTCCGCTTCGTAGAGGCGGACGCGGTCGAGCGCCTGGGCGGCCTGCTGGGCGAGCGTCGCCTTCAGCGCACGCCGCTCGTCGTCGAAATCGACCTCCGTCCTGAATGTGAATGCGATCGCACCGATCGCCTTGCCCTCGATCATGAGGGGGAGAATGGCGAGCGCGTGACTGGGGCCGGGTACGCCCGCGATCGACGGGAAGGCGACGTTTCGCTCGGCGGTCGTGCTGAAAAAAAACGGCCTCTTCTCCCGGATGGCCGCGCCCATCGGCGTCTCGGTTGCGAGTGGAAACGACTCCCAGTCGGTGAACACCCTGGCCTCGTAGCCGCGGGCCGCGACGATCTCGATCGTCTCGCCGCCCGGCGTGAGGAGGCCGATCGCGCCCGCGCGAGCCTCGGCGGCCTCGACGCCCTCGGTCACGATCGCATCGAGAACCTCCTGCGGGGTCAGGGCCTCGACGAGCCGCGCGGTGACGGCTTGCAGGCGGTTGGCTCGGGCGGAGGCAGCCTCGGCCTGGCGCTGCAGCGCCCGCCGGCGGCCGAAGAGCTGGGAGATAAGGATCGCAACGATGAGGAAGAGCCCGACGCCGGCTGCCTGGTCGCCGCTGTTCGGGACCAGCTCGTCCCGGGGCGGTGTGAAGAGCACGTCGAGGCTAACCGTCGAGAGGACGGAAGCGAGGAGGCCGGCCCAGAAGCCGCCGATGTTGGCGACCAGGGCCACCGCCAGGAGAAGCAGGAAACCCGCGACCTGCGCACTGGGAGGAGTCGGGAGCAGCGCGAGCGCCGACACGAGCGCCGGTGCGACGAACGCCGCGATCCAGCCGAGAGCGGTCGATGACCGCGCAAGCGATGGAAAGCTGCGGCCCCTCGTTTCCGGCTCCTTTGCTCGACCGGCCCTGGCGGGCTGCATGCTACGACGCTCCGGGCCCGGGGGCAACGCGGCCTCAGGCTCCACCGAGGTCGGCCGGCCAGAGAGCCGACGGGCGCTCGTGGCGGATCTCCTCCGCCTCGCCGCGCTCGCAGCGCTCGACCACTTCCGCGACGAGAGGGGCGAGCCGCACGGGGTCGAACGGCTTCAGGATGTAGCCGAGCGCGCCGAGCTCGGTGGCGCGGCGGACGTCGGCCGACGTCGCCCGTGCGGTCAGGAAGAGGACCGGGATGTCCCTCGTCGACTCGTCCTCCTTGAGCGTCTCGGCGACCGACCAGCCGTCCAGCTTCGGCATCATCAGGTCGAGGAGGAGGATGTCGGGCAACTCGGCACGCGCGAGCGCGACGGCCTGATCGCCGTCCTCCGCCTGCAGAACCTCCATGCCCGCCAACGCCAGATTCACCTGGCAGAGCAGGCGGATAGGCGGCTCGTCATCGGCGACGAGCACACGCAAGCGTGCCTGGCCGGTGCTCTCCCCGTTGACGCTCTGTGCCGACAAAGGACCGCGCAGTCTAAAACGGCGTGGCGCGGATCCCTAGCCCTCAGACGCGGCGCTGTTGCAGGCGGCCGAACGCAGGACGGGGCCCGGAACGAACCGGCCCGCTCCACGTGCGAGTGACGTCGAAGCCCCACTTCCGCACCGGATCGAGGCGGGTCGTCTCGTGCGCGTGGTCGTACGACCAGACGGTCTCGCGGCGGTAACCGTCGACCTTGACCACCTCGAGCGCGCTCACGATTCCCTCGCGGCCTGGATCGCGCCGCTGCAGAAATTCGAACGCAAACTCGACTGCCTGGATGTAGTCCCGGCATTCGTGCCGTACCTCGGGGCCCAACGCCTGACCCTCGAGGAACTCGCGCACCTCGTATCGTTCTTGCCCGGCCGCATGGCTCAGTGCTTCTGCCATGCTGTCGACTCCTTTCAGACGAAGCGTACGGCGGGGAAAAGTCCGTGCAAATCCCCCTCTTTAGGGAGACGCGCCGGCGGTTTCCGATCGGTAGCGCAACGCTTCTCTGCCCACGGCCTGGACGACGCCCGCGACCGGGATTGCGGCGAGCGCCCCGAGGATCCCCGCAAGCTCGGCGCCGATGAGAACGGACACGAGGACGACGAGCGGGGAGAGCTGCACCGTTCTCCCGTAGATGACGGGCTGGAGGATGTGGTTCTCGAGCTGCTGGTAGACGAGGAAGAAGACGACGATGATCAAACCCTTCACCCAGCCGAGCTCGACGAAGACGACCGTCGAGACGATCACCGCGGCCATGGTCGCGCCCGCGAGCGGGACGAGATCGAGGATGGCGACGACCACCGCGAGCGCTACGGAATAGCTGCTTCCCAACACGAACAGTGCGGTCATGGCCGCGACTCCGGCAATCACGCTGATGAGGATGTTCCCCGTCACGTATCCGCCGACCGTGCGGTAGATCTCGTGGCCGACGCGCTCCCAGCGGGGGCGACCGGACTCGGGCAGGAAGGCGTAGAAGCGCTCGACGAGCCTCGGGCCGTCGAGCAGCATGAAGAAGGTCAGGAAGGCGATCGCGACCGAGCCGATGATCACGGAGAAGACGCTCTGCGCCACAGCGATCGCAGGCGCGGTGATGCCGAGCACGCCGCCGGCTCCGTTCTTGTCGATCGCTTCCCGGATGCGGTCGACGATGTGGTAGTCGCGCTGGAGGAAACCCAGCTGCCCGCGTCCGGCCACGAGGTCGTCCACGAGGTTCGGTACCGCCTGGATGAAGTCCGTCACCTGCCTCACGAGAGGCGGGAGAACGAGAAAGCCGAGGCCGACGATCGCCGCGAGCGCGAGAATGAAGACGATCGCCGCCGCGTAGCCGCGCTTGAGGCCTCGACGCTCGACGTGCTCGACCGCCGGGTTGAGCGCGAGCGCGAGGAAGGCCGCAACGAGGATCCACGTGACGATGTGCCAGGCGAGATAGACGAACGCGAGGATTGCGAGCGTCGCGAGCACGATGCCGAGGACCTGGAGGATCGTGCGCGTCCGGATGTACACGACCCGCTCGGCGGCGGGCGGAGTCGCCATGGGGCAAGCCTGCACGACGAGCCGGACGAAGCCGTGTGTCGCTCCGTCCGGCTCGTGAAAGCGGCCTGCTAGCCCCCTTGTTCCACGGCCTTGCCCGCGGGAGAGACGGCGTACCACGCGCCGCCGAAGTCGGTCAGCCCTTCGCCATTCGTGTCACCGGCCTTTGCATCGCCGGAGAACCAGTAGAGCGGGTGCCCGGCGTACGTGACCTGGGAGCTCCCGTCCATGGTCGTCCCGATCATGCTCGCCGTCGCTCCGTTGCCGGCCGTCGCGGCTCCCTTCGCGGTCACCGGGGGCCACACAGCAAGGCAGCCACCGCTGCAGTTGCTCTTGTTCTTGCTGTCGGCCTCGAACAGGTACAGGGTCTTGCCGTCCTGGTCGACGAGGATCGTGCCGAGGGGAGAGCTTGCGGTCTTGACCGTCACCGCGCTCGTCGACGCAGCGGGGCTTCCGTACCCGTAGCCGGAGTGGCCCGAGCCGCTGGCTGACGCGCTCGTGGCTCCCGCCGGAGCGGCGCTCGAGCTGCTGCTTCCGCCGCAACCCGCAGCGACGATGCCAATCGTGAGCGCGGCCGCCACGACGGCTATCGCTTTCGGGATCTTCATGATGGCCTCCTGTCTTCAGATGGAAGACGCAGGCCCGGCCGGTACTGCGTTGTCAGGGAATACGGGCGACGGGGCGGATGGGTTTGGCGCCGCGCGCGCCTTCATGAAGGCGTAACAGTCCCGCTAGCCCGGCTTGGCGGTCATCGCCCAGAGGGCGACGAGGTAGATGGCCAGGACGAGGGCTGCGATCACCCCTGCAGAGCGCACCACGAGGCTCGTTTCGCCGTCCGCGCGCGCGAGGCGTCGTGAGCCCAGCCCGGCGAGGATCACCGAGATGAGGAGCAGGAGCCCGCCGAGGTCGGCCGTGATGTAGCCGACGCCGAGCCAGCCTGGCTCGTCCGGGACGTCGGCCCAGCCTTCCTTCGAGTAGATCCACTCCGCGCCGATCCTCATGGCGAACCAGGCCGGCACTCCGATGAAGAGCAGCGTCCTGAACGAGAGCCGGGCGAACATCGCCGTCCCGGGGGTGCCGCGCGACCACCCGAGCGCCTGCAGCGCGATCGCCGTCACGAGCGCCCCGATGAGCACCGATGCGCCCAGGACGTGGAGGAAGAGCGCGTAGTTCCAGCTGTCAGGTCGGATCGCAGCGAGCATGTCAGGCACCCGGCTTGAAGATCATGTCGATGAGCAGAAGGAGGACCGCGGCCGCCGTGGCCGCATGGAGCCAGAGGCCGCGAGGGTCGCGTACGAGCGAGCGGAGCTCCGCGTTGGGCGCGTCTCCGCCCTCGGCCGCGAGGGCTCGGGCCCGATCGCGGACACCGTTGATGACTTTCCCCGTCCGCCCGGCGAAAGCGCCCATCACGACCCACAGGACGAACGCGGCGATGATCCACCCGTCCCAGAGCTCGTAGCCCTTCACGTCGATCGCGAGCCAGATGCCGAAGACGAGCGCACCGACGGAGCCGACGCCGCCGAGGATGTCGCCGAGGCGCGTCAGCCGGAAGAGCCGGGCGACCTCGCTGGGCACGTCCCGGTTCCGGACGACGACGAGGAGGACGCTGGCCAGGACGACGGCAGAGATCAGCGCGAACGCGGACGCGACGTGCAGGAAGAGAAGCCAGTCGTAGCGGGACACGGCCGAGACCGTACAACAGAGAGCGGGCGGTCGGAGCCGAAACCACGTCGCCAGCTCCCCGCTTTTTCCTCGCGATGTGCTCGCCTTCCTGATTCTTCACCGAGCGCTGGCAAACGCTTACTTCCCCGCATCCAGTTGCTTGCAGGACGCGGCGTAGCGTCTCTGGCATCAAGCGAATGGAGGCAGTCATGTGGAAGCTGATCGGGATCATGAGCGTGGTGCTGGCGGTCGCAGCGTTGGCGGCGGCTTCGTCGGCACCGGCGAAGGGCGGCGGCACTCGGGTGATCAAGAATGGCTCGTGCAGCGGCTCTGCGACATGGAAGCTGAAGGCGAAGATCGACAACGGCCTCATCGAGACCGAGTTCGAGGTCGACCAGAACGTTGCGGGCAAGAAGTGGCACGTCGTCATCCGACAGAACGGCGTCAAGCGGTTCGATGGCTTTCGGAGGACGAAGGCTCCGAGCGGGTCGTTCACCGTTCGCCGGGTGCTCGACAACAAGGCGGGCAGCGACCGGATCGTCGGCAGAGCGCGAGCTCTCGCGACCGGCCAGGTCTGCCGCGGCGCGCTGACGATCTGAATCCCGACGAAGTCCCGTAGCAGCCGGAACCCGCATCGCAGGCGGGTTTCGGCTCTCTGCGCCAGAGCGAGCGAGTCGAACCCTCGTCAGCGGCTTTCGTCGCTTGTGCTCCTGGGACTGCAGCTCTAGTCGCCGGTGCTGAGCGCCCGAACGATGCTCTGCGAAAGCTTCTTCTTCTCTTCCACGGCAAGATTTTCAGACGTGAAGAAGCGGCGAACGTCATCGACGACGATGGGTGCGAGGAACCCTCTTCCAGCATTCCGCTCGAGTGCGCGTCTGAGCCCTGCAAGCGCATCCGCATACTCCACCTTCGCACGTGCCAATCCGCGCGTTCCGAGTGCGGCATGGGTCTGGCGGTCGCTTGCCGCGAGCAGCGCTCCGGCTGCCTCCCGGACAGCCGCGCAGGCAGCGTCCAGGCCGTCGGCGCGATCCTTTTCCTGCTCGCAGTAGGTCTGTAGGCGGTCTCTTTGTGCGCGGAGCACCTCGACTAGCTCTTCCAACTCGGCCGCCCGCTCTTCCGTCTGCGATAGCCGCCGTTCGAGCATCTGACAGTTGCTGTGTGCGATTGCGTTCTCGCGCTCAAGCTCCTCGACGCGCAGACGCTGCTCGCTCGCTGCGCGCGCGTAATCCTGGCCGATCTGCGTCTGCCTCTGGACCTCTGCGCTGAGACCGGAGCTCGTCGTGCGCAGACGGTCGACCTCGGTAAGGAGATCCCAGTCGGGGCCATTTCCACCTTCCAGCGCAGAGCCGGAAGGTGGCGCGTCCTCACCGGACGGCAACAAGATCAGGCGTCGCAGTTTCATGCCGCGAACCACCTCCGGGAATGGGGGTGTCCATGAAGTTGTTG
>DATAOL010000128.1:0-3007 GCA_036265755.1 Gaiellaceae bacterium
CGCAGCGCCGGTCGCAACCCCCTGACCTCGCACGCAACGTTCGAAGGGGCGGCTCGGGCCGCCCCTTCGTTCTGCTTGCTGCTTGCGGAAACCGCCCGTCGGTTGGAGAATCGCGGTCTCCCCGCCCGCCCTAAAGGAGGCTGCGACGAATGGCGCGTGACCCGAAGCACGACATCCTCTTCGAGCCGATCCAAATCGGCCCGAAGACGATGAAGAACCGCTTCTACCAGATCCCCCACTGCAACGGGTTCGGGTCGGAGAAGCCCCTCAACCAGGCGCACTTCCGGGCGATGAAGGCCGAGGGCGGCTACGCCGCGGTCTGCACGGAGTACTGCTCCATCCATCCGGAGTCCGACGATACGCACCGCGTCTCCGCGCGCCTCTGGGACGACGACGACATCAAGAATCTCGGGCTCATGTGCGACATGCTCCACGAGCACGGCGCGCTCGCGGCCGCGGAGCTCTGGTATGGCGGCCCGCACGCGCCCTGCATGGAGACGCGCTGCGTCCCGCGCGCGCCCTCGCAGATCCCGTCGGACTTCGAGCACCTCACCTATCCGAAGGAGATGGACAAGGACGACATCCGCGAGGTGCAGGGTTTCTACGTCGAGGCCGCCAAGCGCGCCCGTGAGGCCGGCTTCGACATCGTCTACGTCTACGGCTCCCACTCCTACCTTCCGCAGCAGTTCCTGACGCCGTACTACAACCGGCGCACGGACGAGTACGGCGGCTCCCTCGAGAACCGCGCGCGGTTCTGGCGCGAGACGATCGAACAGGTCCGCGATGCCGTCGGCGACGACTGTGCCATCGCCGTCCGCATGTCGACCGACATGTTCATGGGCGAGGCCGGCACGCAGCTCGAGCGCGACTGCCTGCCCTTCGTCGAGCTCGTCGACGAGATCGTCGACGTCTGGGACATCAACGTGTCCGGGATCTCCGAGTGGGGCGAGGACGCGACCCCGTCCCGCTTCTACGAGTCCGGCCGCATGCTTCCGTGGCAGAAGGCCGTCAAGGGCGTCTCGAAGAAGCCCGTCCTCGGCGTCGGCCGCTTCACGAGCCCTGACCTCATGGTCGAGGCGATCAACGACGGTGCGCTCGACATCATCGCCACCTGCCGGCCGTCGATCTCCGACCCGTTCCTCCCGAAGAAGATCGACGAGGGCCGGCTCGACGACATCCGCGAGTGCATCGGCTGCAACATCTGCATCTCACGCTGGGAGATCGGCGGCCCGCCGGTCATCTGCACGCAGAACGCAACCGCTGGCGAGGAGTATCGCCGCGGCTGGCATCCCGAGAAGTTCGAGAAGGCCGCCAACGCCGACAACGACGTCCTCATCGTCGGTGCGGGCCCTGCCGGGATGGAGTGCGCCCGCGTCCTCGGAGAGCGGGGCATGCGTCGCGTCCACCTCGTCGAGTCGCAGGACGACATGGGCGGGATCATGCGCTGGATCCCGCAGTTCCCCGGGCTCGGTGAATGGGGCCGCGTCGTCAACTACCGCAAGATCCAGATCGACAAGATGAAGAACGTCGAGTTCATCCCGAACACGCGGCTCGACGCGAACGGCGTCAAGAGCTACGGCGCCGAGATCGTCATCGTCGCGACGGGCGGGTACTGGGCGACCGACGGCCTCAACGGCTGCACCCACGACACGATCCCGGGCGCGGACGCCTCCCAGGCGTGGTGCGCGACGCCGGAGCAGATCATGGTCGAGGGCAAGACCGTGGGCGACAAGGTGTTGATCGTCGACAACGACGGCTACTTCACGGGCGTCTCGCTCGCAGAGAAGCTCGCCGAGGAGGGGAAGCAGGTGACCCTCATGACCCACCTCGGGCACATCGCCCCGTACATGCACTTCACGCTCGAAGCGCCGAACATGCACCGGAAGCTGCACAAGCTCAAGGTCGAGATCGTCACGTACCAGATCCCGACGGAGATGGCGGAGGGCAAGGTCACCTCCGCGCACGTCTACGACGAGGAGCACCTCACGGAATGGGGCGTGGACTCCGTCGTACTCGTGACGCAGCGGCGGTCGAACGAGGCGCTCTACCGCGAGCTCAAGGACAGCGTCGGCATCGATGCGCTCGAGTCCGAGGGCGTCACCGGCTTCTTCCGGATCGGCGACTGCGTCGCGCCGCGGCTCGTCGCCGACTGCATCTTCGACGGGCACAGGCTCGCCCGGGAGATCGACTCCGACAACCCCGAGGTGCCGCTGCCGTTCAAGCGCGAGCGCCACGTGGTCGAGCGCGAGGCGGTGCTCGCCTGAAGATCCTGGTCTGCGTGAAGCAGGTCGCCGTACTCGGCGACGAAGTCGAGTTCACCGAAGACGAGCGGGACGTCGATCCCGATTACCTCGACTTCGCGCTGAACGAGTGGGACTCGTACGCGACCGAGGAGGCGCTTCGCCTCGTCGAGGCCGCCGGCTCCGGCGAAGTGATCGTCGTGTCTGTCGGGGACGAAGACGCGGAAGACGCCATGCGGCGCTGCCTCGCCATGGGTGCCGACCGCGGGATCCGCGTCGAGGCCGAGGCGGGGCTCGACCCGATCCAGGTCGCCCGCGCGCTCGCCGAGGTCATCCAGAGCGAGAGCCCGGACCTCGTCTTCGCCGGGGTGCAGTCGAGCGACTCCGTACAGGCCGCGACCGGCGGGGCGCTCGCGGGGCTCCTCGACATGCCGTCGGTTGCAGTCGTGACGAAGATCGAGCTCGGCGATGGGAAGGCGACGGCCAACCGCGAGCTCGAGGGCGGGCTCGTGGACGTGGTCGAGGTCGACACGCCCGCCCTGTTCACGATCCAGACCGGGATCAACGAGCCGCGCTACGCGACGCTTCGGGCGATCAAGCAGGCGGAGGAGAAGGAGATCGATGTCCGGCAGCCGGGAGACCTCGGCGGGCCGGGCTACCGCGTGCGGAAGATGTTCGTCCCGCCCAAGGGCGAGGGCGCGGAGATGCTCAACGGTAGCCCCGTGGACGTCGCCCAGCGCATCAAGGAGATCGTCGAGGAGCGGAAG
>DATAOL010000129.1:0-3946 GCA_036265755.1 Gaiellaceae bacterium
CGCGGGTAGACGATGTTCTGCGAGCGCTTGTCGCTACAGAGCTCCTCGAGGGAGAGGCTGAACCGCTCGGAGACGAGCTCCTGGATGCGGCGGATCGAGACCTGGGCGGCCTCGCCTTGCGGGAAGACGTCGCGGAGGACGTCCTGGGCGAGCTCGACGCTCATCGGCCGTCCGGTCAGCGACGAGAACGCGACGACACGGGTGAGCGCACCTTCGAGCTCGCGGATGTTCGTCGAGATGCGGCCCGCGACGAAGGTCAGGACCTGTGGGTCGGCGATCTGGATCCCGTCGCCGGCGACCTTCTTGCGGAGGATCGCGATCCGCGTCTCGAGGTCGGGCGGCTGGATGTCGGTGATCAGCCCCCACTCGAAGCGCGAGCGCAGCCGCTCCTCGAGCGTCGAGATCTCCCGCGGCGGCCGGTCGGACGAGATCACGATCTGGCTGCCGGTCTCGTAGAGCGAGTTGAAGGTGTGGAAGAACTCCTCCTGGATCCGCTCCTTGTGCTCGAAGAACTGGATGTCGTCGACGAGCAGCAGGTCATAAGCGCGGTAGCGCTGCTTGAACCCCTCGATCCGCTTGTCGCGCAGCGAGTTGATGAAGTCGTTCATGAACGTCTCGCTGGTCACGTACTTGACGGACAGCTCGCTCGAATGCGCGGCCACGTACTGCGCGATCGCCTGCATCAGGTGCGTCTTCCCGAGCCCGGTGCCGCCGTAGATGAAGAGCGGGTTGTACGCCTGCGCCGGCGCCTCGGCGACCGCGAGCGCCGCTGCGTGCGCGAACCGGTTCGACGACCCGATCACGAACGAGTCGAACGTGTACTTCGGGTTCATGCCCACCTCGGGCTGTCGCTTCGGCGCGACCGCGGCGGGCGCCGCTCGGGCGTCGGGCTCGAGCAGCGTCAGCCGGATCCGGCGGTCCTGGCCGCTGACGTCACGCGCCGCCGCCTGGATCAGGCCGAGGAAGTGCGCCTCGATCCACTCGCGCGTGAAGTCGTTCGGGACACCGATCACGAACGTGTCGTCGCTGAGCTCCGCCCCGCTCGCCTCGGCGAACCACGTGCGGTACGTGGTGTCGTTGAGCGCCCCCCTGAGCCGACTGGCGACTTCGGACCACAGGCTCGACGCAGTCAGCTCGATTTGGCGTTCCACGCGCCGCTCAGCTCCTCTCCGGGGGGTCGGCGAGGCGCCGAGCATACCAGCGTCAAGGCGCGCTGAACACGCCCATTTCGGGGGAAACGTGTAACGAAAAACGCTGCAAAGAGCGGACTTTTCCCACATCCCCAAAGTTCTCCACACCTGTGGATCGCGTGCGCGGCCAGCCCGCTTGATCACTCGCTTCCCGCTCCGCGCTTCCGCGGCAGCCGAACCTTGTGCGGACCCGTCGCTGTGGACAACCTGAGAGGATGGGGCCTTGTCTATACTGGCCGCTTCGCTCGGACTTCTCTTCCACGGGCGGCTCTCTTCGAATGAAACGGACCTATCAGCCCAACGTGCGCAGACGGAAGCGCCGCCACGGGTTCCGCGCCCGGATGGCGACGCGCGCGGGTCGCGCCATCCTGAAGCGCCGGCGCGCGAAGGGGCGGAAGCGGCTCTCGGCCTAGAAGGCCGCGGCTTCCAGTGCAACGCCGGCACCGTCTCTCCCGATCGCGGGACTTCGACGCCGTCTACCGCCACGGCCGCTCCGTCTCGACCCGCTTCCTGGTCCTCTACTCGTTCCCGCGCGAGGACGGGGAGCCCCGCATCGGACTGGCGGTTCCCCGCAGCGCGGGCGGTGCGGTCGTGCGGAACCGGATCAAACGGCAGTTGCGCGAGGTGTGGACGGAGCTCCTGCCGGAGATCGAGCCGGGCCGCGACTACGTGCTCATCGTCCGCCCGGGGCTCGCCGACGCCGTCGAGGCGCGAGGCTTCGACTGGCTCCGCGAGCGCGTGACCGAAGTGCTCGGCAAGGCGAAGGCGGCGGCGTGAGGTACCTCGGGGTCGGGCTCGTCTACGCGTACCGGTACTCGGTCGGGCTGCTCTTCCCAGGCGACTGCAAGTACCACCCGTCGTGCTCGCAGTACGCGATCGACGCGCTGCGCAAGCACGGGCTCGTGCGCGGGTCGCTGAAGGCGGCGTGGCGGCTCCTCCGCTGCAATCCCTGGAGCCATGGGGGAGTGGACTACGCGTGATCCACGCGCTGCTCCTCAGTCCGCTGACGCCGCTCGAGCACCTCCTTCGCCACGTCCTCGACTGGCTCCACAACACGCTCGGGCTGCCCTGGGCGTGGGCGATCGTCGGCCTGACCGTGATCGTGCGCGTCCTCCTCGTCCCGCTGACGGTGCGCCAGATCCACTCGATGCAGAACCTGCAGGCGCACGCGCCGCAGATGAAGGAGATCCAGCGCAAGTACAAGGGCGACAAGCAGAAGCAGAACGAGGAGCTGATGCGCTTCTACCGGGAGAACCAGATCAACCCGGCCGCGTCGTGCCTGCCGCTCCTCGCGCAGTTCCCGGTCTTCATCGGCCTCTACTACACGCTCCGGAGCTTCTCGAAGCACCTGCCGTGCCCGGGCCACGCGGCGACCTATTGCGTCGATCGCGGCGACTTCGCCTGGCTGCACGTCGTGCCGAACATCGCGGCGCATGCGAACTCGCACTGGTCCGGCTACGTGCTGCTCCTGATCTACGCCGTGAGCCAGATGGCCTCGACGCTCCTGATGGGGACGACGATGCCGCAGAACCAGAAGATCCTGCTGCTGATCATGCCGATCGCTTTCCTCTTCGTCGTCGCCCACTTCCCGGCTGGCCTCGTCCTCTACTGGATGACGACGAACCTGTGGACGGTCGGTCAAGGGTTGATCACGCGCAAGCTCGTCCCACCAAAGGGCGACGTGCCCGCGCCAAAGCGTTCCTCGCGGACGCCGCCGAAGAGCGACGACGGGGGCGATGGCGTGGCCGCGACGCCGGCGCCTCGGCCGGCCGCTGCTCCTGCTGCGAAAGGGCCGCCGCGACGCGTCAAGCGGAAGAAGAAGGGCGGCTCACGACGGTGACCCTCCAGGTCGAAGCGACCGGCGAGACGGTCGGCGAGGCGAAGTGGTCGGCCCTGCGGGAGCTGGAGCGGCTCGCGCCCGGAATCGACAAGGCGGCCGTGGAGTTCCAGGTCGTCTCGGAGGGCGAGCGGGGACTGCTGGGCGTCGGCTATGCGCCTGCGCGCGTGGTCGCGACCGTCGACGAGGAGCGTGCCGTCCCCGCGCCGGCGCCGCCGGGCGACGAGAGCGAGGCGGCTGCGGGCGCGCGCGAGCTCGTCGAGCGGGTCGCGGCCGGCCTCGGCGTGGAGTGCCGGATCGCGGTCGAGGAGGACGGCGAGGCGATCCTCGTCAGCTGCAGCGGGCGCGACCTCGGGATGCTGATCGGGCGCCACGGCCAGACGATCGACGCGATGCAGTACCTCGCGAACGCGATGCGCCACCGAGCCTTTCCGGACGAAGAGCGCGAGATCGTCGTCGATGCGGCCGGCTACCGCGAGCGACGACGGGCTACGCTCGAGCAGCTCGCGGTACGAAGCGCGCAGCGTGCGCTCAGCGACGGCGAGCCGGTCGAGCTGGAGCCGATGACGGCGATCGAGCGGAAGGTGGTGCACCTCCGGCTGAAGGAGTTCCCCGGCGTCGAGACGTCGAGCGAGGGGGCCGAGCCGAACCGCTATGTCGTCGTCCACCCCGCTTGAGCGCTGGCTCTCGGCGGTTGTAGCGACACCTGGCCTTACTTCGATCCGCGATCTAGGCGAGGCGCGCCGGGCGCTCCT
This sequence comes from Gaiellaceae bacterium, assembly GCA_036265755.1. GTDB lineage: Bacteria > Actinomycetota > Thermoleophilia > Gaiellales > Gaiellaceae > DATEOR01. The sequence goes on from DATAOL010000129.1 coordinate 3,783, forward strand.
GGAAGACTCGCTTCGGGGGGTGGAGGTGGTCGGCCGCTACGAGGGTCCGATCGTCGACGTGGGCTCCGGCGGCGGCGCGCCGGGGATTCCTTTGGCGGTCGCTTTTCCCGAGCGTGACGTGGTGCTCCTCGAGGCGAACGGGCGGAAGTGCGAGTTCCTCCGTG
>DATAOL010000130.1:0-3808 GCA_036265755.1 Gaiellaceae bacterium
CTGAACGCGAAAAACGACGTCCGGGCCGGTGCTACCGCGCCGCGGACGTCGCTTGGCCAGGGATCCTAACCGGGCTTCCCCCTAGCGGCAAGGAGCGCGGCGCCCTCGCCGGCGGAGAGCTCCTCGAACTCGTGGAACCCGACTTCGCCCAGGCGGGCGCGAAGCGTCTCGGGCGGAACCCAGATCGGCGTGTCGTCGCCGAACGAGTACGCGAAGATCGCCCGGCCGCCGGGAGCGGTGACGCGGCCGAGCTCCGAGAAGAACGGGAACGCGTTCTGCAACACGACGAGGTCGAAAGCGCCGTCGGGAAACGGCAGCTTTGCCCCGTCGGCGACCGCGAAGCTGACTCTGCCGGCCAGCTCGTCGGGCAGCAGCCGTCTCGCTTGCTCGATCATCTCAGGAGAGAGGTCGACGCCGACGACCTCGGTGTCCGGAAAACGCCGGGCGACGGCGCGAGCCGCCTTCCCCGTCCCGGTGCCGAGGTCGAGCGCCTTCCGCGGAGCCTCCGTGACGCGCGCGAGCGCGGCCTCCAGCGGCACGAGCCCCTCCGCGCCGATCCGGGACTCCCAGGACTGCGCGAGCGAGTCGAACTGGCGGCGCATGAGGCCGCGGAACACGCCCCACAGCGCGGGCCGGGAGACGACCACCTGCGTCGTCAGCCGGGCGAAGCGCCTGCCCGCGCTCTCGAGGATGCCCCTCACGCCGAGCTGAGCCGAAGCTCGTCGCCCACACGCACCGAGAACATCTGCGCCGCGCTGCCGCGGTTGATCGCGAGCGCGATGTTGGCATAGGCGTCCTCGTACAGCACGATGTCGCCCATGCGAGCGTCCGCGAAGGTGCGAGCGGCCAAGGCGAAGTAGCGCTCGAAACCGACCTCTACCTCCACGCGGGCGCCCGGATCGATTCCGACCCGGGAAAGCTGCTCGGCGTTCAGATTCAGCGCGACATTCCCGAAGCGATCGATGTAGAGGACCGTGGCCCGGATTCGCGTCTCCCCGATCGCCGGCTCGGGAACCTCGAGCCTGCGTAGCTCCCCCGGGTCGACAGCCGGGCCGAGCCGCCCGAGCTCGACTCCCGCAACGAGATGCGCGGCGGCCGGAGAGAAGATGTCGCGGCCGTGGAACGTGTGGGAGACCGGCTCGAGCATGTACGCGCGCTCGGCGATCTCGACGGCCTCGACCACGCCGCCGAGCCTCTCCGCCGCAACCAGCAAGAGGCCGTTGTCGGGCCCGACGTAGACTCGTCCGTCCGCACCCTTGAGAGCGAGCGGCTTCCGGTCGCCCCCGACCCCGGGGTCGACGATGGCAACGTGCACTCCGACAGGCATGTACGGCAGGGTGTTCGCGAGCACGAGGGCTCCTTGCAGGACGTGCTGCGGCGGGATGCCGTGCGTGATGTCGATCACCTCCACGTCCGGGGCGATGCGCTTGATCACGCCGCGACACGTGCCGACGAAGTCGTCCTCGAGGCCGAAATCGGTCAGGAGGGTGATGAACTGGCGTTCGATGAGGCGAGCTTAACGGCTTCGACGAGGCCGTCCAGATCGTGGCTCCGCGCCTCCGCGACCACGTCCAGCCCGTGGGCACGGGCTTCGGCGGAGGTGACCGGGCCGATGCTCACGCACACCACGTCGGCGCGCAACCGCGCGAGCGCGCGAGCGGCCGAGGCCGAGGCGAGGACGACGAGATCGGCGTCGGGAAAGGGATCGGCGACGAGCTCCAGGGTGCGATAGAGCGGCACGAACTCGGCGTCGAGATCGCGCACGAGGACGTCGCGCGCCCCTTCCGCGCCCGCATGGAGCACTCGCCCCGTCGGTTCCGGCAAGGCGTCGACGAGCCCCTCCTGGGTCGAGTCCTCGGCCACGATCTCCGGCTCGAGGCCATGCTTCCTCAGAGCCTCGGCGGTACCGGAACCGATCGCTGCGAGACGTCCAGGGCGGCCGCTGAGGCGAGAGACCAGTGGCGCGACCGCGTTTCGACTCGTGACGAGGATCCAGTCGTAGCGCTCGGCGTCGATGACCGGTCCGTCGATCTCTTCGATGCGAATGAGGGGCCTCTCCACCACGTCGAACCCGGCTGCGCGCAGCCGGTCCGCGACGCGAGGGTCGGTGCCGGTGACCGCGATCGTCATGGGGCGGCGGCGAGAAGCTCGTCGGCGAGCACGACCGGGTCGTCCCCACGCCGTCGCTCGATCCACGATCCGTCCTCGGCAGCGATCAGGGCCGTGAGACCCTCGCCGTCGTGATGCGCGGCCACCGGCGCGAGACAACCCCCACCGATCCGGGCCACGCAGGAGCGCTCGGCGACCACTCGGCGACGCGTCTCCGCGTCGTCGACTGCAGCGGCGAGCTCCTCCTCACCGTCCCGCACCTGCAGCGCAACCGCCCCCTGGCCCGCCTCCGGGACGAGCTCTGCAGCCGCGAACCGGTGGCCGATCTCCGCCCCGAGGCCGAGACGGTCGAGGCCCGCAGCGGCGAGCACGATCGCGTCGAGCCCTCGCTCGCCCCGCTTGCGAAGGCGGGTATCCACGTTGCCCCGCAGGGGCTCGATGGACAGCTCGGGCTCGAGGGAGAGGAGCTGGGCCCGCCGGCGCACCGACGCCGTCCCGATGCGCATGCCCGGCGCGAGCCCTTCTGCGCCGCAGAGGGCGTCCCGCGCATCTTCACGCGGCAGGAACGCAGCAACCGTGAGTCCGCCGACGTCCGTCGAGGTCATGTCCTTCGCCGAGTGCACCGCCATGTCGATGCGGCCCTCGAGGAGCGCCTCTTCGATCTCCTTGACGAAGACGCCGCGCTCTCCGATCTCGCCGAACGGCTTGGAACGATCGCGGTCGCCCGCCGTTGTCATCGGGACGAGTGCGACGTCGAGATCCGGATAGGCCGAACGGAGGGCCTCTGCGGCCAGCTCCGCCTGGGTGAGCGCGAGCCTACTTCCCCGGCTGCCCAGGCGGAGTATCACGCTCGTCGAGGTCGAAGAGGTGGCGCACGGCGTCGGCATAGAGCACACCGTCCGCGGCGGCGGCCGCCTGCTTCATGCGCACCGTCGGCGCGTGCAGGAGCTTGTTGACGATCTGTGCGGTCAGCGACTCGACCGCCCGCCGCTCGCTGGGCGAGAGGGAGTTGAGGCGGCCTTCGGCGCGCTCCAGCTCGGAGGTGCGGATCGACTCGGCTCGCGCGCGAAGCGACGCGATTGCGGGAACGACATCGAGCGAGAGCTGCCAGGCACGGAAGCCTTCGGCCTCCTCGGCGACGATCGCCTCCGCCCGGACGGCCTCCTCTCGCCGGCCGGCGACGCTCTTGTCGACCACGCGCTCGAGATCGTCGATGTCGTAGACGTAGCAACCCTCGAGGTCGTTCACCGCCGGATCGACGTCGCGCGGAACGGCGATGTCGACGAAGAAGATGGGCCGCCCACGGCGCTTCTGCATCGCGCGCTCGACCTGCTCCGCCGAGAGGACGTAGCCGCGCGCGCCCGTCGAGGCGACCACGATGTCGACGTCCTCGAGTTCCGCCTCGACCGCGTCCAGGCCCGCCGCCCTGCCCCCGAACCGGCGCGCGAGGCGCTCGGCGCGGTCGACCGAGCGGTTGGCGACGAAGACGCTGTCCACGCCTCGCGAGATGAGGTTGACCGCGGCGAGATCGCTCATCTTGCCGGCGCCGAGCACGAGGATGCGCCGACCCTCCAGAGTCCCGAACACGCGCTCGGCCAGCTCCGCGGCGGCCGAAGAGATCGAGGCCGGGTTCTCGCCGATCGCCGTCTCCGTCCGGACCCGTCTGCCCACGCGGAGCGCCTGGCGGAAGAGCCGGTGC
>DATAOL010000131.1:0-4178 GCA_036265755.1 Gaiellaceae bacterium
GGGAGCAGGGAGGCGACGAGGTCGATCGCACGGTCGCGCTCGAAGATCCAGTACGCGGCGATGGCAAACGTGAACAGGATCCCGATCATCACCTCGAACGCGCGTTTTGTGACCTCCGCCGCGGGCTTGATCAGCTTGCTCCCCGACGGGAGCCGCTCCAGGCGTCGCTCGAGGCCGACCAGGATCTCGTGCTTGATCCCGCTCGAGTTGCGGGCGGCGTGGCGAAGGTTGTCGCCGGCGAGCGCGTTGTCTACCTGCGTGACGGCGCGTGGAACGACGAGCCAGAGGACGAGCGCCACGAGCCCGGCCAGCGCGAGGTAGTGGATCGCGAGCCCGATTCCGCGCGGAATGCGGTGGCGTTGCAGCGCGTCGATCCCCGGCCGCATCGCAGCAGCGATGATGAACCCGAGGAAGACGAGCGAGATGACGAGCTTGAGCTTCCAGAGCGCGAGCGCGACGAGGACGACGCCCCCGCCAACGAGCGTCACTACGAGGGCCTTCCGCGCAGTCTGTGCCAGCACTCAAGGGTTTTGTCGCCCGCCGCCGAAAGCGGCAAACCCGATGTGGTCTTCGCAACGCGAGCGCGTCTGCCTAGAAGAGCGCCTGCACCCGGTGCTGCTCGCGCCCTCCTTTGCGCGGGCTCTCGGCCTGGCCGGGCTCGGGGCGCTGCTGTCTCAGCTCGGATGGTTCCTTGCGCCCGCCGGAGCGGTTCTCGTGGCGGTCGGGGCCTTCGTCGCCGTCGTCGCGGTGTGGCGATGGGAGCGGACGCGCCTCGTCGTCACGACCGACAAGATCTACGTCGTCCACGGCACGTTTCGGCGGCGTGCCGCCGGGGTGCGGCTCGGGCGGGCCGGCGCGATCGAGGTCGAGCAGACGCTGCTTGGGCGGCTCCTTGGCTACGGGACGCTGATCGCCGCGAATCTCGAGATCGACTTCGTCACCGATCCGCAGGAGGTCTGGCACCTCGTCGGGGGGACGAGGCTCGAGGACATCGACTTCCACGAGCACGAGCTCGACCGTGGCGGCGAGCACGAGCCCGACCGCAACGGCGAGCGCGAACCCGAACCGGCGCGGCGGCCGTTACGCGTGGATCCGCACGCGCGTCGCCGCACGGCGTAACGCGTTAGCGCCCCTCATGGTCACGGCGCTCGGGCGGCGGGACGCCGACGGCGGGGGACAGACCCCACCGGCCTCGCGAGCCGTGTCCGAGCGCGCCAGCGGGGTCTGTCCCTCGCCAATGGCAGCTGGCGTCCAGTAACGGCCGGCGGGGTCTGTCCCCACCGCGAAGCGGCCCGAGCTCGCGCTGCGAAACCTGTGCCGAATGAGCAACAAAGAGCGCAAGGCCCTCGCGGTCGCCGCCGACCGCCGGTAGCGTCGAGGCCCATGCCGAGAATCCCTCGCAGCTACCTCCCGCCAGTCGGCACGTACCACGTGACGATCCTCGGCGTGAACTCGATCCCGATCGTCCGTGACGATCGAGATCGCCTCTTCCTGCTCGGCCTCTTCGCCCGCGAGATCGTCGAGCGCCAGTGGCGGGTCGTCGCGTGGTGCCTGCTCGACACGCACCTCCACTTCATCGTCGAGTGCGTGCTCGCGTCGCTCTCGGCGGGGATGCAACGGATGAACGGCACTCATGCTCAGGCGTTCAACCGCCGCCACGACCGGCACGGCCACCTCTTCGGCGACCGGTTCTCGTCGACGGTCGTCGTCGACGACGACCATCTCCGGAATGCGATCGCGTACGTGCTCGCCAACCCTGTCGCTGCCGGGCTTTGCGCACTACCGGAGGAGTGGCCGTGGAGCGGCGCCGAACATTTGTTCGACGCGAAGCACGCCGATACACTGAACGGACATGGCCGCCGACGAGCTGATCGTCCACGGCGCGCGGGAGCACAACCTCAAGGACGTCACCGTCCGGCTGCCCCGAAACGCGCTCGTGTGCATCACCGGACTGTCCGGATCCGGCAAGTCCTCCCTGGCCTTCGACACAATCTACGCGGAGGGCCAGCGGCGCTATGTGGAGTCCCTGTCGGCGTACGCCCGCCAGTTCCTCCAGATGATGGAGAAGCCGGACGTCGACTCCATCGACGGGCTCAGCCCCGCAATCTCGATCGACCAGAAGACGACGTCACGCAATCCGCGCTCAACGGTCGGCACGGTCACGGAGATCTACGACTACCTGCGGCTGCTCTACGCGCGGATCGGCCGGCCGCACTGCCCGGTCTGCGGCAAGCCGATCGCGGGCCAGAGTCAGGAGGCGATCGTCGATCAGATCCTTCGCCTGCCGGAGGGGACGCGCTTCACCGTGAACGCGCCGGTCGTCCGCGACCGCAAGGGCGAGTACCGCGACGTCTTCGAGGAGCTGCGCGCGGACGGGTTCACGCGGGTGAAGGTCGATGGGGAGCAATACCTCCTCGAGGAGGCGCCGGAGCTCGACAAGAAGTTCAAGCACACGATCGAGGTCGTCGTCGACCGGCTCGTGATGAAGCCGGACCTCCGAACGAGGCTGGCGCAGTCGGTCGAGACCGCGGCGGCGCTCGCGGACGGACTCGTCGTCGTCGACGTGATAGGTGGCGAGTCCACGACCTACTCCGAGCGTTTCGCCTGCCCCGACCACGGCGTCTCGCTGCCCGAGTTGCAGCCGCGCATCTTCTCGTTCAACTCGCCGCACGGGGCCTGTCCGCGCTGCACCGGCCTCGGCGCCCAGCAGGAGATCGATCCCGACCTGCTGGTGCCCGACCCGACGCTCTCGATCGAGGAAGGCGCGCTCGTGCCGTGGTCGGTCGTGAACACCACCTTCTACGAGTCCGTGATTCAGGCGATCGCGGAGCGGTACGAGATCGACCTCTCGACCCCATGGCAGGACCTCCCCGAGGAGCATCAGAACCTGTTCCTGTACGGGACGAACGGCGAGCGCGTCTACATCACGTACCGCAACCGGATGGGGCGGCGCCGGTCGTACATGCTGGCCTTCGAGGGGATCGTCCCGAGCCTGCAGCGCCGGTACCGCGAGACCGACTCGGCGCAGCAGCGGGAGCGAATCGAGGAGTACATGAGCTTTCGGCCGTGTCCGGTCTGCCACGGCGCGCGGCTGAAGCCCGAGGTTCTGGCCGTGACGGTCGGCGGGAGGTCGATCCACGCGTTCACGCAGATGTCGGTGACCCGCGCGCTCCGGTTCCTCGACGAGCTCGAGCTCACCGAGACCGAGAACCTGATCGGCCACCGGATCGTGAAGGAGATCCGCGAGCGCCTGACGTTCCTCGACAACGTGGGCGTCGGCTACCTGCAGCTCGATCGCGCGGCGGCAACCCTCTCCGGGGGCGAGGCACAGAGGCTCCGGCTCGCGACGCAGATCGGGTCACAGCTGGTAGGCGTGCTGTACATCCTCGACGAGCCGTCGATCGGGCTCCACCAGCGCGACAACGGGAAGCTGATCGCGACACTCGAGCGGCTCCGCGACCTCGGGAACACTGTCCTCGTCGTCGAGCACGACGAGCAGATGATGCGGGCAGCCGACTGGCTGGTCGACATGGGGCCGGGCGCAGGGGAACACGGCGGCCATGTGGTTGCCGAGGGCCCGGCGCGGAAGATCGAGCGCAATACGAAGTCCATTACAGGCGAGTATCTCGCCGGCACCCGTGAGATCGCCGTCCCGGAGCGGCGTACGGACGACAGTGGCTCCTTCTGGGTGCGCGGCGCGTCGATGCACAACCTGAAGGGGATCGACGTGGAGTTCCCCGTCGGGAAACTGATCACCGTGACCGGCGTCTCGGGCTCGGGGAAGTCCACGCTCGTCAACGAGATCGTCTACAAGGCGCTTGCGAACCGGCTGCACAGGGTTCGCGTCAAGCCCGGTGACCACGTCGGCTGCGAGGGAATCGAGTGCTTCGACAAGGTGATCGACATCGACCAGTCACCGATCGGCCGGACACCTCGCTCGAACCCGGCGACGTACACGAAGCTGTTCGACCACATCCGTGAGCTGTACTCGCTCACGCCGGAAGCGAAGGTGCGTGGTTACAAGCCCGGCCGCTTCTCGTTCAACGTCCGAGGCGGGCGGTGCGAGACCTGCAAGGGCGACGGGACGATCAAGATCGAGATGCACTTCTTGCCGGACGTGTACGTGCCGTGCGAGACGTGCCACGGCAGGCGGTACAACCGCGAGACACTCGAGGTGC
>DATAOL010000132.1:0-3071 GCA_036265755.1 Gaiellaceae bacterium
CTGCTTGATCCCGGTGCGCTCGATGATCCACTCGTCCGAGGTCTCGACCAGCTCGGCGAGGTCGTCGTTCGTCAGCACCTTGTCCGGCACATAGGAGCCCACTCCGGTGACGCCGATGGAGCCGTTCTGTGAGACGTTCGCGAGCACGAGCTCAGCCTTCGGTGACGGCGAACATGAGCGTTCCTCGCGCGGCGAGCTCACCGCCGACCGTCGCGGTGGCCTTGCCTCGACCAATCGGGCCGCGCATGCGCTCGAGCTCACAGGTGAGCTCGAGCTCGTCCCCGGGCAGGACCATGCGCTTGAAGCGCACGTTGTCGATCCCCGCGAAGAGCGCCAGTTTCCCGCGGTTCGCTTCATCTGCAAGGACGGCGACAGCGCCGGTCTGAGCCATCGCCTCGACGATGATCACCCCCGGCATAATCGGCCGGCCCGGGAAGTGCCCGGTGAGAAACCACTCGTCGTCGCGCACCTGCTTACGGGCCACGACCCGCGCGCCGGGCTCCAGCACTACGACCTCGTCGAGAAAGAGGAACGGGTCGCGGTGCGGCAGAATCTCCTCGATCTGCGCGCGCCCCAGGGCGACCGTCACGCCGGCGTGTACTCCTCGAGCAGGGTGCGCAGACGGGCTCGCGCCCGGTGGACGTAGCACTTGGCGGTTCCGACGGGCATCCGCGCAACCCGGGAGATCTCCTTGTAGGAGAGGCCGAAGGAGTCCCGGAGGACGACGGCGATGCGCTGGTCGCTCGACAGGCGCGAGAGAGCTTCGGCCAGATCGTGGCGGAGGTCCGTGAGGACGGCGAGGTTGGAGAGATCGCCCTGCTCGTCGAGCGCGTGCTCGTCGAGATCGAGCGGCTCGGCTCGGCGCACGCGCTGGAAGGCCATCCGGTCGCGGCATGTGTTGACGACGAGGCGGTGCAGCCACGTCGCAAACTGCGCCTCGCCCCGGAACTGCTTCAACCTGGTGCAGACCTTGACGAGCGACTCCTGCGCCGCGTCCCTTGCCTCCTCGAGGTCGCCCATGAGCTGGGAGGCAAGCCGGTTCACCCGCGGCGCGTAACGCTCGACGAGCGCTTCGAGCGCACGCCCGTCGCCGTTCGTCGCCTTGTCGACGAGCTCGAGATCCGTGAGCTTCGCATAGAGGATGAGCCGCGGGATCGAGTCATTGCGTTCGATCTGACGGGGCGTGGCGGCTGACGGTTGCACGGCGGCTGTAGTCTAGTGCTCCGTGAGCGAAGGAGACTCGTTTGCGCCCGAGCGCGTCGAGCCGCTCCTGACCGGCCGCTTCGGACGCCCGTACGTCTTCGAAGAGAGCTGCTCCTCCACGCAGGAGCTCTTTGCGGACGACGCCCCCGAGGGTGCCATCGCGGTGTGCGACGAGCAGACGGCCGGGCGCGGGCGGCAGGGGCGCACGTGGACGAGCCCACCCGGCACGGCGATTCTCTGCTCCGTCGTCCTCCGCCCCCCTGCGGAGCGCATCGTCTCGGAGCTCTCGCTCGTCGCCGGAACCGCGGTCGCCGAGGCGATCGAGGGGGCCGTCGGGCTGGCCGTCCAGGTCAAGTGGCCGAACGACGTCATGCTCAACAGGCGCAAGGTCGCCGGCATCCTCGCCGAGGCCTCCGGCGACCGCGTCGTCGTCGGGATGGGCGTGAACGTCAATCAGAACCGCACCGAGCTACCCGAGGACACGAACGTCGCCCCTGCCTCGCTCTACACGATCGACGGGATCAAGCGCGAGCGAGCTCCTCTCCTGGCGGAGATCCTCGAACGACTCGAAACGGACTACGACGCTTGGGTCGAGCGCGGGCTGGACGGCGTCTACGACAGCCTCGGCTCGCGCGACTTCCTCCGCGGTCGCCGGATCACGGCGGACGGATTCTCGGGAGTCGGCGTCAAGATCGACCGCGACGGGAGGTTCCTCGTCGACGTCGGCGGCGAGACGCGCGCGGTCGAGAGCGGCGAGATCCGCTTCGAGCGCTAGGCGTAGTCGTCTTTCATCGCCGTCGTCCGGCTGAACGGTTGCGGCGGTCACAAGGACGTCCACCGCCCCACCTACGTCGGCGAGAACCTTCGCCTGTTGGGAGGGTTCCCGATCCCGCCCGGATCTCGGGCAATCGGTGGAGTCACATCTCGACCCTGGCGACTCGGCGACGATTCCTATGTCGCCGGCTACAAGACCTCTCGCTCGTTTCTCGCCGCAGCTCCGACCGCGTCGCAGGGCTCGAGCGTTTTCATGCCGGCAATGTCACGGGCTGGGGCGAACGCGCACCACGGCCCGGACGGGCTTGGCTAGCGCGGCAGCCGGGCGATCGCCCGCGCACCGAGGTTGCCAGCCGCGTCCTCGCCTTGCACGCGCACCCGGGATGCCCGCGGAAGCGTGAGCCGCGAGTAGCCGGCCGGGCGTGCAGCGTCGGTGGACATCGCGTCTCCGCCGGCGAGCGAGAGGTAGCGGACGTGGAGCACCGCGGCCTCGCTCAACCAGAGCCGGAGGCGCGTACGTCCGTCCCGTCTTCGCGCGGACAGGATGCGGACGCTCGGTGCCCGGGTGTCGACCACGACCGGGACGGACAGGCTGCGCGTGCCAAAGGACGTCGTCGCCTCGACCAGAGCCGTGTACACGCCGTCGGGCGCCAAGCCGGCCTGCCGCATCGTCCCGGCCCAGACGAAGCTCGCCCGCCCCGCGGGCAGAGCCGCGATCGCGTGGAGCATCTGCAGAGTCCGGCCGTCTTTCATGATCCGCACGCGCGTGTCGGCCTGGCGCGCAAGCGTGAACGTCACGGCGGCGGCGTCCCGCCGACCGTCGGCGTTCGGCGAGAACGGCGTCTGCTCGACGGCGAGGTGGCCAAGAGTGCGGTCGACGAGCAGCCGCCGGTTCCCGACGACCTCCTGGCCGGGCGACGTCGCCGTGAGACGCACGCGATAGTCGCCGTCCGGCACGAGCTTCCCCGAGGCGTTTCGCCCGTCCCACACGAGAGTCGACGGCCCGCTCCGATATGCCTGGGTGACAGCCAGAGAGCGAACGACGGCAGCCGCGGAGTCGAGGACCTCCACCTTCACGGTCGCTCTCGTCGACA
>DATAOL010000133.1:0-5431 GCA_036265755.1 Gaiellaceae bacterium
CCCTGTGCTCGACGACCCAGACGAAGACGTCGTGGTCTATCGGCGACGCAGAAGCTGCTTCGTCGAATCGATCAGCTGCTGCGGGTCGAAGGGCTTGCCGATGAAGGCCTGGGCGCCCTCGCGGGCGGCGCGGCTCGCCGACTCCTCGTCCACCTTGCCGCTGAACATGATCACCGGGATGGAGCCGACCCCGTGCTCCTGCATCCTGCTCAGCATCTCGAAGCCGTCGACCTCCGGCATCATCACGTCGAGGAGGACGAGGTCGGGCGGCTCCTCCTCGAGGGCTGCGAGACCCTCTCCTGCGCTGCCGGCCTCGCGCACGGCGTAGCCGTCCATCTCGAGGTTGACCCGGACGAACTCCCTGAGCTGCGAGTCGTCGTCCACGATCAGGATGAGCTGCTTCCCGGTCGCGGCACCGACGCCCGCGCCGCGCGAGCCGGCCAGAAACGAGTCGAGGTCACCTCGGCGGAAACGCCGGTGACCGCCCGGGGTGTAGAACGCAGGCAGGCGCCCGCCATCCGACCACTTGCGGACCGTGCTCTGGGCGACGCCGAGGTAAGACGCAGCCTGACCGAGCGTGAGCCACTCAAGATCCCCGTCGGCCGGCTTCTCCCCACCCCGGCTCGTTCTACGTTCTGTGGCCATGTACTGGGCCCGCGAAATCTAGCAGCCTCGATCGTCGATCCGTCAGGGCGATGAGACCGTGACTGTCACCGTCTCCTGCGGCGTGAGGGTCGATGGGACGAGAGTGCGGACGGACGTGTTCGTGCCACCGTCACCGGACCCGCTCTCGATCGCGCGCCCGAGCGCGAAGCCCGCGAAGAAGAAGACTGCTGCGGCGAGGATCCGGGCGAGCCAGACGAGGAACCCGCGCCGGCGGCTCCGCCGCTTGCGGCCTCGGGCGCGCTCGCGGGCGCGAACAGTCGAGGGCAGCTCGGTCGACACGTCAGGGACGGTAATCGCTCGCGCTCTGCTGGTAGAGCGCGAACGCTGCGTCCTGCACGAGCACCGTGTCCTTGATCCCCGCCCGCGAGCGCGGCGGCATCGCGGCGAGGACCACGTCGCGCACCCAGTCGTCCGACTGCTCGTACACGTCCGCGAGCTGAGCGAGCGTGAAGGTCGGCCCGACGCGCTTCGGCAGCTCGGCGGTCACAGCGTCCACGAGGATGCCCAGATGCCGAGAGCGCGCGGTCTCCTCTCCGGCGGCGTCCAGCCGCCGCTTGCCCTCGGCCCATTGCTGCCGCGCGTTCGTGAGGCTCGACATCCCCAGCGAATTACCCGTCAGGAGCACGCTCGCAACGCCGGTCCGGGCACCAGCGCTCGTCGACCTCGTTCAACACCCGCTCGCCGAGCTCGTAACCCGGCCGAGCGAGCGCGAACGCCGCGTGCGCGTGCAGGCACTTGAGGTTTTCGCGCCTGCGCGTTCCGGCGATCCCCACCGGGAGCTCGGGCCGCAGGCTGCGCTGGTCCGCGTCCGCGCGGGCGAGACTCGCACGCAGCTCGGGATCCTCCTGCGCCGCACGGGAGAAGCGCTCGACGCCTCCGTCGGCCTCGACTCTCGCAATCCCCGCCACGAGCCAGGGGCAGGTCAGGTAATAGGTGGTGGGAAATGGCTCCCCGTCAGCTCCGAACGGCGCCTGTTCTGTAACTGCCGGAAAGCCGTACGTACAGCGCGCCGCAACCCCCCGGAACGGCCGGGCAGGACGTCCAAGCTGCCAGGAAACGACTCGCGTGTCGTCCACCAGATCATCGTACCCGCCGGTCCTCCGAGGTCTTGGCGCCCTTCACGATGAAGAGATGCTCTCCGGGCCGGACGAGGCCCAGACGCCTTGCCTCCCTGACGACGAAGTCGCTCTTGCCGGCCATCGTGACGCGCTTCGCGAGTGCCGCGTTGTCGCGCTCGAGACTCGAGATGGCCGCCTTGCGCTGAGCGACCTCGTCGCGCGCGTGGCGATACGAGTTCAGGGGGTGGATGTACGAGAGCGCGATGAGGACGAGCACCGCCGCGCCGGCCCAGCGAACGACGAGCTTGGAGCGGGAGGGCCTGCGGCGAGCCATGGGAAGCTGACATTCGACCGCGCGCGCCGCGCTCCTGCCCGCCTTCCCCTAGGCGGTCTCGACCTTGATGACGTTCGTGGTTCCCGGCACGTTCACCGCGGTTCCGGCCGTGATCACGACCCGGTCGCCGCCGGCCACGATTCCGGTCGCCCGCGCGGCGTCGAGCGTGCGACTCCAGAGATGCTCGACGTTCTCGCATTCCTCGATCTCGGCGGGCACCACGCCCCATTCGATGGCGAGCTGCTGCAACGCGTAGCGCTTGTGCGTCGCCGCGATGATCGGGCGCTGCGGGCGGTGCCTGGCGACAGCGGACGCCGTTCGCCCGCTGTAGGTCGGAACCAGGATCGCCGCCGCGCCGAGGACTTCCGCGATGTCGCAGGCCGCGTTCGACATCGCTTCGCCCACCGTCGGGAACGGATCGTCAGCGGCGCGCGAAAGCTCGTGGCGAGGATTCAGGCTCGGCTCCACGGCGCAGGCGATTCGATCCATGTAGCGGACGCTCTCGAGCGGGAACTCGCCGACGGCGGTCTCACCGGAGAGCATGAGCGCCGACGTGCCGTCGAGAACCGCGTTCGCCACGTCGCTCGCCTCCGCGCGGGTGGGGTCGGCGTGATGGATCATGGACTCGAGCATCTGTGTCGCCGTAATCGCCGGCTTCCCGTGCTCCAGGGCTGCGAGGATGATCCGCTTCTGGACGAGCGGCACCGCGGCAGGCCCGATCTCGACGCCGAGGTCGCCGCGCGCGACCATGACTGCATCGGACGTGCGGATGATGGCCTCGAGCTCCTCCAGCGCCTCGGCCTTCTCGATCTTGGCAATGATGAGCGCCGTCGAGCCCGCGCTCTGGAGGAGCTCGCGCAATCCGCGTATGTCGTTCGCGGAGCGCACGAACGAGAGCGCGACGAAGTCGACTCCCAGCGTGAGGGCGAATTCGAGGTCGCTCAGATCCTTGTCGGTGAGGGACGGAATCGGGATCGTCACTCCGGGCACGTTGACGCCCTTGTGGGCGGCGACGAGACCGCCGACGGCGACGGCGCAGCGGGCGCGCCCCTCGTCCACGCGGTCGACCCGCAGGTGGACGAGTCCGTCGTCGATGAGCACGTCCTGGCCGGGCTCGAGGATCTCGGCGAGGACGGGCGGGCTGACAGGGAGATCGCCGGTCTTTCCCGTCCCGTCGCCGGAGAGGTACACTTCGTCGCCTCTCGCGAGGGTGACCGGAGCTGGCAGGTTGCCGATGCGAATCTTGGGGCCCTGCAGGTCGGCGATCAGGGCGAGTGGCCGGCCGGCGCGGTCCTGCGCCTCGCGGACGAGGCGGGCGCGTTCGGCGTGGGTCTCGTGCGTCCCGTGGGAGAAGTTGAGTCGCGCCGCGTCCATCCCCGCGTCGACGAGCTGGTCGAGCATGTCACGTGAGGACGAAGCCGGGCCAATGGTGCAGACGATCTTCGTGCGTCGCTTTCCGAGCATCACCTCACGTTAGCGTGACCGGTGGCGGTGGCCGCTTCAGACATGAGACCCCGGGGCCACCGCGAGCCTCCCTCCGGCTTCAGCCTATTGCTGGAAGCCGTGCAGGTGACGCGCGGAAGGAGACAAGAGCGTGACGCTCAGTGCGCCGAGCGCGGGAAGGCGGCCCAGCCCGGATACGAGGCGCGCGAGCCCAGCTCCTCCTCGATGCGGAGCAGCTGGTTGTACTTCGCCACCCGGTCGGTGCGCGAGGGCGCGCCCGTCTTGATCTGGCCGGCGCTCGTCGCCACCGCGAGGTCGGCGATCGTCGTGTCCTCGGTCTCGCCGGAGCGGTGCGAGATGACGGTCGCATACCCGGCCGACCGCGCAAGCTCGATCGCCTCGAGCGTCTCGGTGAGCGTCCCGATCTGGTTGACCTTGAGAAGAATCGCGTTCGCGACTCCCGCGTCGATTCCCTGACGGAGCCGCTCCACATTCGTGACGAAGAGGTCGTCGCCGACGAGCTGGACGCGGTCGCCGAGCCGGTCGGTCAGCGTGCGCCACGCCCCCCACTCGTTCTCGGCCATTCCGTCCTCGATCGACACGATGGGATAACGGCCGGAGAGCCCCTCCCAGTAGTCGATGAGCTCGTCCGGCGAGGCGGTTCGCCCCTCGAACCGATAGGCGTCGTCGCGCCAAATCTCGGTCGCAGCCGGGTCGAGCGCGATTGCGAGCCGGTCGCGATGCCCCGCTCGTTCCGCCGCCTCGAGGACTGCACGGATCGCATCCTCGCTCGCTGCGAAGTCGGGAGCGAACCCACCCTCGTCGCCGACGGCAGTCCCGAGTCCGCGCTCGTGCAACAGGGCCTTCAGGGAATGGAAGACCTCGGCGCCGATCCGCAACCCTTCGGCGAACGTCGATGCGCCCGCGGGCACGACCATGAACTCCTGCAGGTCGAGGGAGTTCTGTGCATGGGCGCCGCCGTTGACGACGTTCATCAACGGCACCGGCAGCACGTGTGCCTCCGCGCCGCCGATCCACGCATAGAGCGGCTTGCCGGCGTCCGCCGCAGCAGCCTTCGCCGCTGCAAGCGAGCACCCGAGGATCGCGTTCGCCCCGAGCCGGCCCTTGTTCGCAGTGCCGTCCGCAGCGATGAGCGCACCGTCGATCACAGCCTGGTCGGTCGCGTCCTGGCCTCGAATCGCGGCCGCGAGCTCGCCGTTCACGTTCGCGACCGCCTGACCGACGCCCTTGCCGAGCCAGGCGTCTCCTCCGTCCCGCAGCTCGACGGCCTCGAATTGGCCCGTGGACGCTCCGGAGGGTACGGCCGCGCGCCCGAGCGCCCCCGACTCGAGCTCGACGTCGACCTCGACAGTCGGGTTGCCCCGCGAGTCGAGAATCTGGCGCCCGTGAACCCGCGCGATCTTGCTCACAAGCCCGCCTTGGCCCGGTCGAAGTACCGATCCTGCTCAGCCAGGTCGAGCCCGGCGAACTCCTTGCCCTCCTCGGCGGCGAGCTCCCCCGCCCGCTCGACCCGCGCGACGAAGCGCCTGCTCGCCTGCCGGAGCTCGAGCTCGGGGTCGACGCCGAGGTGGCGCGCGACGTTGACCGCCGCGAAGAGCACGTCGCCGAGCTCATCTCCGCTCGGCTCCGTGCGTAACTCCTCGAGCTCGTCGTCGAGGTCCCCGAACGCGCCCGCGAGATCCGGGTACTCGAACCCGACCGTGGCCGCGCGCCGCTGCACCTTCTGGGCGTAGAGGAGCGAGGAAAGCGTCTCTGGCACGTGGTGGAAGATCCCCTGGCGGCCCTCCTGCTCGGTCTTCAGCTCCTCCCAGCGCTGCTTGACCGCGCCGGGGGTCTCGGCCGTGGCGTCTCCGAAGACGTGCGGATGCCGGCGCACCAGCTTTTCGTGGATCGTCCGCGCGACGGCGGC
>DATAOL010000134.1:0-2374 GCA_036265755.1 Gaiellaceae bacterium
TCGGCGAGGTCCTCCAGTCGGCCGGGTGTGGCGACGAGGACGTGCGCTCCCTGGATGCGCTTGGACTGGGCGCGGAGGGGAACGCCGCCGTAGGCCGCCTCGACCTTGAGCCCCTTGGGCTTGGCCAGCAGGCGGAGCTCCTCCGTGACCTGGCTCGCGAGCTCGCGGGTCGGAACGAGAACGAGGGTGGAGGGCCGCCCGTCGGCAGAGATAGTCCGCTCGACGATCGGCACCGCGAAGGCGAGGGTCTTGCCCGAGCCGGTCGGGGCCTTGGCGAGAATGTCGAGGCCCCCGAGCGCATCGGGGAGAGCGAGCGCCTGAATTCGAAACGGCGTCGTGATAGAGCGAGCGGCGAGTGCGTCGACGATCTGCGACGACACGCCGAGCTCGCGGAACGATTGCTGCATGTGCGGTTCAACTTCCTTTCGGGTTCGAGACTTGCCTACCTCGATACGCCCGAAGGAGGAACGAGAAGCTCATCTCACCGGGCGGCACGATTGCCTGGCCCGTCCCCTCACGGTAGCAGGAGCGCCGGTTAGGAGCTCGGAGCGTCGGCCATCTCGATTACCGTCGGGCCGAGGTCGGCGTCGCGGGAGACGAGCCGCGCGTACTGCCCGCCGAGAGCGAGGAGCTCGTCGTGGGTGCCCCGCTCGACGATGCGGCCGCGGTCGAGCACGACGATCTGGTCGGCGTCGCGGACGGTGGAGAGGCGGTGGGCGATCGCGATCGTCGTCCGGTTTTCCGCGAGCTGGTCGAGCGCGTCCTGCACCGCCCGCTCGGTCTGTGTGTCGAGGGCGCTCGTCGCCTCGTCGAGGACGAGCACAGGCGGGTTGCGGAGGATTGTGCGCGCGATCGCGATCCGCTGTTTCTCGCCGCCCGAGAAGCGGTAGCCGCGTTCGCCGACGACGGTGTCGTAGCCCTCCGGAAGGCTCGAGATGAGGTCATGGATGCGTGCCGCGCGAGCCGCCTCCTCGACCTCCTCGTCGGACGCCTCCGGCTTGGCGAAGCGCAGATTCTCCTTGATGGACGCGTGGAAGAGGTACGTCTCCTGCGAGACGACGCCGACCGTGCGCGCGAGCGAGGAGAGGGTGGCGCTGCGCACGTCGATCCCGTCGACGGTCACCCGGCCGCGCTCGACGTCGTAGAGCCGTGCAACGAGGTAGCCGACGGTCGTCTTGCCCGAACCGGTCTCGCCGACGACGGCGGTCGTCGTCCCGGCGGGCACCTCGAAACTCACGTCCTCGAGCGTCCAGTGCTCGTGCGCCCCCTCGTAGCGGAACCAGACGTGCTCGAACGCGAGATCGCCGCGGCAGGGCGGGAGGTCGACGGCGTCGTCGCGCTCGACGATCTCGACGGGCAGGTCGAGGTACTCGAAGACGCGGTCGAAGAGCGCGAGCGAGGTCTGCGCGTCGATCTGCACGGAGAGGAGCGAGCCGATCGGCCAGAAGAGGCGCGTGAGGAGCGTCGTGAAGGCGACCACGGTTCCGAGCGAGATCGAGCCGACGAAGCTCTGCCCCGCGAACCAGTAGACGAGCGCGGGCATGATCGAAAAGCTCATCTGGATCGAGGCCATCACCCAGCGGCCGGCCATCACCTGGCGCACCTCGAGGTTGGCGAGCTCCGACGACTCGCGCTCGAAGCGGTCGGAGAGCTCGGCGCTGCGGCCCATCGTCTTCCCGAGGAGCATCCCGGAGACGGAGAGCGACTCCTCCACCATCGTCGAGATGTCGGCCATCGTCCGCTGCCGGTCGGTCGTGATCCTGCGGCGCTGCTCGCCGACCTTGCGCGTGAGGAGGACGAAGATCGGCACGAGCGCGAGCGAGACGAGCGCGAGGCGCCAGTCCAGGAGGAACATGGCCACGACGGCCGCGATCACCGTGGTCGTGTTCGAGACGATCGAGGTCGCCGTCGACGTGACGACGCGCTCGACGCCGCCGATGTCGTTGGCGATCCGCGACTGCACCTCACCCGTGCGCGTGCGGGTGAAGAAGGCGAGGGAGAGCCGCTGCAGGTGCTTGTAGACCGCGGCGCGCAGGTCGTGCATGACGCGTTGGCCGACGACGTTGGAGAGCCAGGTCTGGAAAACGCCCAGGATCCCGGTCACGACCGCGATCCCGATCAGCCCGAGGACGAGGATGGTCAGGAGCCGGTTGTCGTTCTCGGGCAGCGCGTGGTCGAAGATGTCGCGGACCAGGAACGGCGAGACGATGCTCAGGAGAGCGGAGAAGGCGATGAGCGCGAGCACCGCGCTGAGGCGCCAGCGGTATGGCTTGAAGAGCGACGTGACGCGGCGCAGGTTCGCGCGGCGCACGGCCGGGTCGGCCGGCCGCTCCGGTTTCTCGCGGGGCCTCATGGGCCCACGTTAGCTGTCCGG
>DATAOL010000135.1:0-19657 GCA_036265755.1 Gaiellaceae bacterium
GCTCCAGCAGAGGCTCGCCCGAGCGTCCGTCGAGGTGGTCGAGCAGGAGCCGCCCGAGGGCGTCCTCGTCGGGATCGAGGATCCCGGCTATGCCGCCTCGGAGGTGCGCAGCCCGAGCTCGGCGGCGATGGGCCGCATCCCTGCGATCACGTTCCGAATGTGGTCGTCGAGCTCGAGCCCGAGTTCCTCCGCGCCGCGGTAGACCTCGTCGCGATGGACGCCGGCTGCGAAAGACGGCTGCTTGAGTTTTTTCCGCACGGACTTTGGCTCGAGGGTCTCGATCCCGTCCGGACGGACGAGCCCGCAAGCGTGGACGAAGCCGGCGAGCTCGTCGCAGGCGAAGAGAGTCTTCTTGAGCTTCGTGTCGCGCTCCATGTGCAGGTGCTCCGCGTGCGAAAGGACGGCTTCGACGAGCTCGTCCGGATAGCCCTGCTCGCGGAGGATCGGGGCGCCGTCCTGGGGGTGCTGCTCGAGCGTGGGGTGGATCTCGTAGTCGAAGTCGTGGAGGAGGGCCGTGGCGCGCCAGAATTCCTCGTCCTCACCGAATTCGCGGGCATACCAGCCGACCGCGGCCTCGACCGCGAGCGCGTGCCTGCGGAGTGCCTCCGACATCGTGTACTCGGTCAGCGTTTCCCAGGCGCGCTCGCGGGTTACTTCCATCGGGGCGAAGTAGGATACCGTCCGCCGCTCGCGCCGCCGTCCGAGGACAGGACTACCGTCAATGCCGCAAACAGTCGTATCCGATGCCCTGATGGAGGCTTTCGTCATCGAGGGCGCGCGGCCGCTGTCGGGGTCGATCCGCGCGGCCGGGAACAAGAACGCGGCCCTGCCGATCGTGGCTGCCTGCCTCCTCACGGACGAGACCGTGACGCTCACGAACGTGCCCGCGATCACGGACGTCGAGACGATGCTCGAGCTCGCCGCCGACCTGGGGGCGGACATCGAGCGTCTCGGCGGGGGCGAAGTGCGCATCTCGAGCCGCGGGATCTCGAAGCACGAGCTGGACGAGGAGCTCTGCAGCCGCATCCGCGCCTCGATTCTCTTTGCGGGCCCGCTGCTCGCGCGCTGGGGCCGCGCGGTCGTTCCGCCTCCGGGCGGCGACGTAATCGGCCGGCGGCGGCTCGACACGCACATCCACGCGCTCATGCGCCTCGGCGCCGATATCCGCACCGAGAAGGTCTATCTCATGCAGACCGAGGGATTGCGCGGAGCTGAAGTCTTCCTCGACGAAGCCTCGGTCACGGGCACGGAGAACGTCGTCATGGCCGCCGTGCTCGCTCCGGGTGAAACGGTGATCGGTAACGCCGCGAGCGAGCCTCACGTCCAGGATCTCTGCCGTTTCCTCGTCGCCCTCGGCGCCGACATCGACGGCATCGGCTCGAACGTCATCCGCATTCGCGGGGTCGAGACCCTCCACGGCGGTGAGTGGCGCATCTGCCCGGACCACATCGAGGTCGCGAGCTTCATCGGCCTCGCGGCCGTCACCGAGGGCGAGGTCGTCATCGAAGACGTCGTCCCCGATGATCTCGTCGCCATCTGGCCAGGCTTCGAGCGTCTTGGCGTCACCTGGGAGGTGGACGGCCGTTCCGTCCGCGTCCCGGACCAGCGGGGGCTCACGATTCGCGACGACATCGGCTCGCAGATCCCCAAGATCGAGGACGGGCCCTGGCCGGCCTTTCCCGCCGACCTCACCTCGATCGCCCTCGCCGTGGCGACTCAGGCCACGGGCACCGTGCTCATCTTCGAGAAGCTGTTCGAGAACCGCCTGTTCTTCGTCGACAAGCTCGTCAACATGGGCGCGCGGATCATCCTGTGCGACCCCCATCGCGCCGTCGTCAACGGGCCGGCCCGCCTCTACGGCGAGCGGATGGAGAGCCCTGACATCCGGGCCGGCATGGCCATGCTGATCGCGAGCCTATGCGCCGAGGGCACGTCCACGATCGGGAACATCGCGCAGATCGACCGCGGTTACGAGAGAATCGACGAGCGGCTGCGGGCCATAGGGGCCCGGATCGAGCGAACGGAGATCTCGTGACGAAGCGCGTGATTCGCACCGACGAGGCCCCGGCTCCCTTCCAGGGGGCGCCCTACTCGCAGGGGATCGTCCACGGCGACCTCGTGTTCGTGTCCGGCCAGCTGGGAATCGACCCGAGTGGCGGCCACGTCGTCGAGGGCGGCATCACGGAGCAGACCGAGCAGGTGATGAAGAATCTCTCGGCGATCCTCGAAGCGGCGGGATCGAGCCTGGCCAGCGTCGTCAAGGCGACGATCTTCCTCGCCGATCTCGGCGATTTCCAGGAAATGAACGAGGTGTATGGGCGCTACATGGGCGACGAGCCGCCGGCTCGCGCCACCTTCCAGGTCGCCGGCCTGCCGTCCGGGGCCCTGGTCGAGATCGAAGTGATCGCCGCCGCGGGTTAGCTAGGGCCGGTAGACGCGGCGCTGCGGGTAGACCGTCACGTAGCCGACCTTGCTGACCTGGAAAGTCACGCGCTTGAGCTGGGTGGGGCGGAGCCGGAACTTCGCGACGCCGCTCGAGTTCGTCGTTTTGATCGTCATGGCGACACCGGCCCCGTAGGCGCGCACGAATGCGCCCTTGACGACGTTCAGGGTGGCCGAGTCCCGGACCTTCACGGTCATGTACCGGTAGTGGTTGCGGACGAGACGGCCTGAGAAAGTGACCTTGAAGTGCTTGGCGCCGCCGCCACCGGCGCCCGACGAGATCGCCGGGAGCGTGAACGTCTCCGGCGTGTTCGCGTAGGTACCGACGTTGTTGTCCCCGTCGATCGCCGCCACGCGCCAGAAGAACTTCCCGCCCGAGGTGTAGCTCAAGGACGTGAGGGCCGGCGCGTAGTCGGGGTTGTCCGTCGTCTTGGTCTCGAGGGCGGGGTTGAAGTCCTCACGCTTCGAGATCTGCACGCGGTACTGCTTCGTCCCCGTCTTCGAGTCCCAGCTCAGGACGAGCCTGTTCGCACCCGCGCTCGAGACGGGGTTGGTCGGCTCCTTGATCGTGTTCGTGTAGTTGGCGGGATCCGACCAGGGGCCGGGCGTCGTGCCGAACGACTTCGGGAAATCGGCCCGGATCTCCCACGTGAAGATGCCCGTCCCGGTGATCTTGAGAAAGGACGCCGCAGTGGACGGATAGCCGGAGTACACGTTGGGGGTGGTGTCGCCGGGCTCATGGATCCGGAGGCTGTACGAGACGGCGCCCGGTACGGGGAACCATCGCAACACCGGGAGGCTCGCATCACCGACCGTCGGTGTCGCCGGATCGAGCGTCGGCTTCTCCAGATCGATCTGGAAGGTTCTCGTGTCCGACCAGGTAAGGCCGGTGTTGTTCTCGTCCTGGGCCTGTACGCGCCAGTAGAGCGTCTTCGCGGCCGCGTACGTCTTCAGGGCCGTGAACTCCGTCGAGGCCGTCGTGACGTCGTCGATCGGGGACGCGAAGGTGGGCTCGGTCGCGACCTGCAGGCGGTAGCGCTTCGCGCCAAGAGTTGGTGCCCACTGGAAGGTGGGTTGCAGCGGGTAGGTGGCGTCGTTGTCGGGCGCGATGAGCTGCGGCGGTGTCGACTGCTTGAGGAAGCCTGCGTATGCGCTGAGCGTCGGATTCCCAGGCGCTCCGTCGCCGGTGGTCCCGGTCGCGGGAAGCACGGCCCAGTAGTACTTCGTCGTCTCGTCCGGGAACGTGCGCGGCTGGCTCCCGGTGCGGACGGCGTAGGCCGGAATGCGCGTCAGGGCGTAGTCGACGATGGTCGTGAACGAGGGGTCCTTGGCGACGATCACCCAGTACGACTGCTTGCCGTCGATCGGGTTCCAGATGAAGAGCGGATTGGCGCCGACGGTCTCGCCGCGAATCGGAAGGAGATAGTCGTCGGACCCGAGGTAGTTGAGGTTGCAGCTGGGCGAGCAGGTGCCGCCGTTCGTGTAACCCGTGAAGGTGAAGGACGGGTCGGTCCCGGTGCCGTCGCCGAGGTAGGTCCAGTCGCCCGTGATCCCAACCGTCGTGTACGAGAGGTTCAGCCGACCGCTGATGGCCTGGACCCGGGCACACCAGGTCGTGTCGGCCGCGAGAGGCGGGGTGTCCCTCGACACCCCCAGCGACGTCGGCACGGGCGGGCTCGCCGGGCTGCCCGAGGCCAAGGGCGTCCAGGAGGTGGAGGCCGTTCGGACGAGCCAGCGGGCCCCGGACGGAGCTGTCCACCAGCAGGGCTGCGCTTCGAGGGGGCGGTAAGGGACGACCTGAACCCAGTAGCTCGAGGCGCCCGGCACAGGATCCCAGGTCACGATCGGCAGATCCGTCTGGTAGCCGGGATCGCCACTCTGGTCGGTTCCGGGGTCTGAGATGTCGCGCATGCGCAGGTTCTTGACGCTGAGCTCGCTGGAATCTGGGTAGTTGTCGAACGTCTTGTCGAAGGACGGCCCCTCGTTCCAGATCCCCGCGTCGCCGCGTGAGTTGATTGCCCGCACGCGCCAGTAGTACGTGTTGCTAGGGAAGACCTCCAGGGGAGTCAGCCTCGGGGCGATCGGCTTGTCGCTACAGCAGACCTTCGACCCGGACGCGAAGTCGACCGAGGAGTTCACCTCGACCTCGTAGCGCGCGGCGCCCGGGACCGGCTCCCAGCTGAACTCCGGGTCGTACAGCTCCGTCTCGGAGGCGAGGTCGGTCACGTCGGGCGCGGTCGTGGAGGGCCAGGCCCAGGTGAAAGACCGGACCTCGGACTCCTGTCCCGGGTTGTTCCGAGCGTCGAGGGGCGTGACCGTCCAGTAGTAGGTGTTGGAGGCGAGCAGCAGCGCAGGCGCGAGGTTCGTCGCAGCGATGACCACCGGGTTTCCGCCGCTGGTCACCAGCGAAGCGAGGTCGGGATCACTCGCGATCTTCACGCTGTACTTCGCCGCGCCGGGAACCGGATCCCAGCGCAGCACGAGCGCCTGGTCCGGGAAAGAGATTGTTGCCCCGTCGTCCGGCTCCGTCAGCACGGGCGCGTCGGTCCAGGACTTCTCGATCGACCTCGGCGCGGACCAGGGGGACGTGTTCCCGTTCACGTCGATCGCCTGGACGCGCCAGTAGTACGCGCCGTTCGGGAGCGTCTTGTCGGGCGTCACCCGTGTGTTCTTCGTACCGGTGAGCGAGAAGACCGGCGAGTTGAACGCCGAGTCGGCCGCGAGGACGAAGTTGTACTTGTCCGCGCCGCTCACGGAATCCCACGAGAAGACGGGCAGGAACGCCACGATGGCGTCGTCAGCAGGCCCGGCGAGGCTCGGAGCGGCCGGCCCCGCGCTTGCGGCAGGGGCGACTGTCACGAGAGCCACGGCGAGCGCGGCGGCGACGGTGCGCAGTTTCAGGTGGATCACTCGGCCCAAATGGATGTGACCCCCCAGCCGTTACGGGGCGTCGGTCGTCCATTTCATGGTCGTAGGCCTTGCCAGCGGTCACATCCCCGAAAAGGCCGGGGTCCGCTGGACCGGGGTCTAACTTTCGAGCGCGGACGTCAGGCCGCGGCCCGGGCTGCGCTAGGGCCGATACACGCGGCGCTGCGGGAAGACCGTCAGGTAGCCCGTCTTGCTGATGCGGAAGGTGACCTTCCCGAGCTGGGTCGGCCGAAGGCGGAACTTCGCGACGCCGCTGAGGTTCGTGGCCTTCGTGGTCAGGGAGACGCCCGCGCCGTAGGCCCTCACGGACGCGCCCTTGATGACGTTCAGCGTCGCCGAGTCGCGAACCTTGACCGTCACGTAGCGGTAGCGGTTGCGGACGAGGCGGCCGGTGAACGTCACCTTGAATTGCTTGACGCTCGAACCGCCGCCTGACGACGTCGCGGGCAGCGTGAAGGTCTCCGGGTTCGTCGCGTAGGCGCCGACGTTGCCGTCGCCGTCGATTGCCGCGACACGCCAGTAGAAGGTCCCGCCCGACGTGTAGTTCGAATTCGTCAGGCTCGGCGCCCAATCGGGGTTGTCAGTCGACTTCGTCTCGAAGGACGGGTTGAAGTCCTCGCGCTTGGAGACCTGAACCTTGTACTGCTTCGTGCCGGTCTTGGCGTCCCAGCTCAGGACGAGTTGGTGCGCGGCGGCGCTCGACACCGGGTTCGTGGGCTCCTTGATCGTATGCGTGTAGTCGGCGTCGTCGGACCAGGGCCCAGGCGTCGTGCCACCGGTCAGCTTGGGGAAGTCCGCGCGGATCTCCCACGTGAAGAGCCCGGTCCCGGTGATCTTCTCGAAGGAGGCAGCCGTCGAGGGGAAGCCGGAGTAGCTGTTCGGCGAGGTGTCGTTCGGCTCGTGGATCCGCAACGTGTAGGAAACCGCGCCGGGTACCGGGAACCAGCGCAGGACGGGGAGGCTCGAGTCACCCACGGTCGGGGTCGCCGGGTCGAGGCTCGGCGCCTCGAGGTCGACCTCGAACGTCCTCGTCTCCGACCAGGTGAGCCCGTTGTCGTTCTCGTCCTGAGCCTGTACGCGCCAGTACAGCGTCTTGGCGGCGACGTACGTCTTCTGCGCGGTGTACTCCGTCGATGCGGTCGTGATGTCGTCCTGCCTCGTGATCGAGGCGAACGTCGGCTCGGTCGCGACCTGGAGGTGATACTTCTTCGCGCCCGGCACCGAGCTCCAGCTGAAGGTCGGAGGCAGTGCGAAGATCGCGTCGTCGTCCGGGCCGAAGAGCGTCGGCGCGACGGTCTGCTTCTCGAAGTCGGCGGCGTGCCCCGACGACGGGACGTTTCCGGCTGGGCTCCCGGTGACGCTCGTCGAAGGCAGCACGACCCAGTAGTACGCGGTCGTCTCGTCCGGATACGTGCGCGGCGAGGTGCGTGTCCTGACCGCATAGGCGGGGATCCGCGTGAACGCGTAGTCGACGATGGTCGTGAACGACGGGTCCTTGGCGACGATCACCCAGTACGACTGCTTGCCGGCGATCGGCTTCCAGACGAACAACGGGCTGGCGGTCTGGTTGACCGGTGTCTCCGGATCGAGCCTCTCCGGCAGCAGATAGTCGTCTGCGCCGATGTACTCGGCGCCGCACGTCGAGCTGCAGGCTCCGCCGGCTGGATAGCCGGTGAAGGTGAACGCGGCGCCGGTTCCGTCGTCGAGCTGGGTGAAGTCGCCCCAGACCGGGTCGCTCAGCTGCACCCTGCCGCTCCGGGCGCGAACCTGGACGCAGTAGGACGTTCCTACGGTGAGGTTGCGGCCATCGGACGAGGGGTTCGGGCCCGAGGGGAACGGCTTCGCGGAGGGACTGGCGCCGAGCGGCGTCCAGTACGTGCTGGCGGTGTTGGAGAGCCAGCGCGAAGTGCCTTCGGGACCGAAATCACAGTGGCCGCCGCTGTACGGCCCGACGTTCACCTGGTAGCTCGAGGCTCCGGGGACGGGATCCCAGGTGATGATCGGCAGGTTGGTCTGATAGCCGGCGGTGCCGGAATCGACGTCCGTGCCGGGATCGCTCGCGTCGCGCATGTGGAGGTTCTTGATGCCGAGCTCGCTCAGATCCGGGTAGTTCGCGAACGTCTTGACGAACGACGGTCCTTCGTTCCAGTCGCCGGCCTCTCCGTGGGCGTTGATCGCGCGGACCCTCCAGTAGTACGTGTTGTTCGGGAGGGTCTCCTTCGGCGTGAAGGTGGTCGTGATCGGCCAGTCGACGGGGTCGCAGCAGACCTTCGAGGCGCCCGCCGGGAAGTCGAAGACCGAGTTGATCTCGACCTCGTACTTGGCCGCACCCGGAATCGGATCCCACGTGAACTCGGGAACGAAGAGCTCGCTTTGCGGCGCGACGTCGACGACGTCCGGGGTGGTCGTGGAAGGCCATTCCCAGACGAACGAGCGAACCTCGGAGCGCTCACCCTCGTTCCCCTGAGCGTCGACCGGCGTCACTGCCCAGTAGTACGTGTTCGAGGAGAGGAGGAGCGCCGGGGCACCGTTGGTGGCCTGGGTCTCGAGGGGATCGCCCTGGGGCGTCACGAGAGACGCGAGGTCCGGGTCGGAGGCGATGTAGATGTGGTACTTGGCGGCTCCCGGCACGGGATCCCACCTGAGGACGAGCGGCTCGTCCGGGAAGGAGATCGTGGCGGCGTCTTCGGGTTCGGTGAGAACGGGGGCGTCGGCCCACAGCTTCTCGATCTGCCGTGAATCCGACCAGGCCGAGGTGTTCCCGTTCACGTCCACTGCCTGGACGCGCCAGTAGTACGTCCCGTTGGGAACGGTCTTGTCGGGCGTCGCGCGCGTGTTCTTCGTCCCGTTCAGCTGGTAGACGGGCGAGTTGAACGCTGCGTCGGCAGCGAGGACGAAGTTGTACTTGTCCGCGCCGCTGACGGGATCCCAGGAGAAGACGGGGAGAAACGAGACCGTGTCCCCGTCGTTCGGGCCCACGGGGTTCGGAGCGGAGGGCGCGCTCAGGGCAGGCGTGACCGTCACGAGGGCCACGGCGAGCGCGGCAACGAGAACACGCAGTTTTGAGAACGTCTGTCGGCCCAAAATTCCTTCGACCCCCGGCCGCCACGGGACGTCGGTTCCTGCGTTCATCGTCGTCGGAGTTGTCACCCGTCACGTCCCCCAAAGAGGGGGTTGGAGGGGCGAGGTCTAACCTTTGGGCGTGCAGGTCATCGTCACCCACGCGAACACCGATTTCGATGCGTTCGCGGCCATGCTGGCCGCGCGCCGGCTCTATCCGGACGCCCTCATCGCGCTCTCCGGCTCGCTGAATCGCAACGTCCGCGACTTCTACCGGCTCCACGCCGAGGAGCTCGGGATCGTGGAAGCCGGCCGCATCGACCTCGGTCGGATCGAGCGGCTCATCGTCGTCGAGACGTCGCACCCCGAGCGTCTGGGCGACTTCGCGGCGGTCGCGCGCAGCCCCGAGGTTGAAGTCGTCCTCTTCGACCATCACAGCCCCGAAGAGCTCGACTGGGTCCGCCCCGAGAACGCGGTGCGCTCGGACGACGGCGCGCTGACGACGACCATGGTCGCCATCCTCGCCGAGCGTGAGCTCGAGGTCACCCCGCTCGAGGCGACGGCCTTCGCGCTCGGCATCCACGAGGACACCGGCTCGCTCGGCTATGCGGGGACGACGATCCGTGACGCCGAAGCGCTCGCGTGGTGCATGCGGCACGGGGCGAGCCAGGAAATGGTCGCGCGCTATCTGCACACGCCGCTCGCCGAGCGGGAGCGCGCGCTCCTCGACGCCCTCGTCGCCGGCCTCGAGCCCCATACCGCCGGGGGCCACGAACTGCTCCTCACGGCGCTGAGCTGGCCGGAGTACGTCGACGGCGTCTCCAACCTCGCGCACAAGATCGTCGACCTCACGGACTCGAGGGCGCTGGTCTGCCTCGTCGAGATGGAAGGGCGGGTTTTCTGCGTCGTGCGGACGCGCGTCGCCGAGCTCGACGCCGCGGTCATGGCGGGAGCTCTCGGCGGCGGTGGACACTCCCAGGCGGCCTCGGCCACCTTCCGCGGATCCCTCGACGAGGCGCGCGAGCGCGTCCTCGCGGCGCTACCGCAGGCGCTCCGCCGCGGCGTCAGCGCGGGCGAGATCATGTCCAGGCCGCCGCGCTTCGTCTCGCCGGACGACACGGTCGCGCACGCCATGGTGCTGTGCCAGCGGCATCGTCAGAGCGGTATTCAGGTAGGGGACGAACACCATCTCGCAGGCATGGTCACGCGGGAGGATCTCGACAAGGCGATCGGCCACGGGCTGTCGCACGCGCCGGTCAAGAGCGTCATGAGCTCGGACGTCATCACCTGCGCCGAGGACGCTCCGCTCGCCGAAGTGATGCGGCTCGTATCCGGCTCGAGCTCGGGGCGCGTGCCCGTCCTTCGCGACGGCGTCGTCGTGGGCGTCGTCACCCGGTCCGACGTCCTGCGCGCGCTCGAGCAACGGCAGGACGAGGAACCGCGCGACAGGGCGACGAGCATCGCCGACAAGCTCGACGCGCTGGAGAACCTGCGGCCGGTCTTCGAGGCCGTGCAGGCGGTGAGCGGCACGTTCGAAGGCGTCTACCTGGTCGGCGGTGCGGTCCGCGACGTCCTCATGGGCGAGCCGAACTTCGACGTCGACATCGCGGTGGAGGGCGACGGGATCGCACTAGGGCAGGCTCTCGCCGAAGCGCTCGGCGGCCGGGTCGTCCCGCACGACCGCTTCGGGACGGCGATCGTCGTCCACGAAGGGGGCAGAGTCGACGTCGCGACCGCCCGCACGGAGTTCTACGACAGCCCCGGCGCACTGCCCACCGTCGAGCAGGCGTCTATCAGGCAGGATCTCTACCGCCGCGACTTCACGATCAACGCCATGGCCGCGTCGCTGAAGGGCGAGGACTTTGGACGGCTCGTGGACCACTTCGGCGGCCTGCGCGACCTCGAGAGTGGAGTGGTGCGCGTCCTCCACAACCTGTCCTTCATCGACGACCCCACCCGGATCTTCCGCGCGATCCGGTACGAGAACCGCTACGGGCTCGCGATGGACGCCCACACGCTCGCCCTCGCACGAGCGTGCGTCGAGATGAACCTCGTCGGCGAGCTCTCCTCGGCTCGGCTCCGCGACGAGCTGCAGGCTCTTCTCTCCGAGGAGTCCATCGGCGACTCGGTGCGCCGCCTCGCCGAGCTGGGGATCGACCGCGCGATTCATCCGCACCTGGCTGCCGATACAGAGTCGGTGCAGCTGATCGAGAAGCTCGACCACGTCCGCGCCGAGCACGCCCCCGAGGCGCCTGTCTGGAGGCTTCGACTCGCGGCGCTCGCCCGCAGGCTCCATCCCGACGAGCTCTACGAATGGTTCGAGCGCCTGAAGCTGCGCCGCCGGGACGCGGACCGCATCGCCGATGCCGTGGCCGTCGGCCCGCGCCTTCCGGAGCTCTTGGCCGACACCGCCGAGCCTGCTAAGGTGCGCGCCCTCGTCCAGCCGCACGACCCCGACGGGGCGCTATTCGCGCTCGCCGTGTCCGAGGGGTTCGTCAGGGAGCGGCTGGAGCAGTACTTCGCAGACCTTCGCGACGTCCGCCTCGAGATCTCGGGTGGAGACCTCGCGAAGCTCGGGCTGCACGAGTCGCCCCGCGTGGGCGCGATCCTCGAGGAGCTTCTGCGCCGCAAGCTCAACGGCGAGCTCGACGGGCGCGAGTCGGAGATCGAGGCGGCGAAAGAGCTCATCTCCGCGGCCTGATGGATCTCAACACCTTCCTCTTCCTTCTGCCCATCGTGCTCGCGAGCCTGACGCTGCACGAGCTCGCGCACGCCTACGTCGCATGGCGGCTCGGCGACCCGACGGCCAAGCGGCAAGGGCGGCTGACGCTGAACCCTCTCGTCCACATCGACCCGTTCGGGACGCTCATGTTCATCGTCACCGCACTCGCGGCGAACCTGCCCTTCGGCTGGGCTCGGCCGGTCCCGGTGAACCCGAGCTACTTCAAGCGTCCGAGGGAGGGGATGGCGATCGTCGCGATCGCAGGGCCGCTCATGAACCTCCTCGTCGCCCTCGTCTGCTTCGCGGTCCTTCGCCACGTGGATGTCTCCGAGCAGACTTTCGAGGTGCTGCGGCAGGCCTGGATCGTGAACGTCGTCCTCGGACTCTTCAACCTCATCCCGGTGCCGCCGCTCGACGGCTCGCGCGTTCTCGGCGTCCTCATGAGCGATGCGACCTACGTGCGCTGGGTCTCCTTCGACCAGTACGGGATGCTGATCGTGTTCGGCCTCTTCCTCGTCTTCCGCGACGAGTTCTCCCAGGTGATGGGCGACGCTCTGCTCTTCGTCCGGGACGTCATGGACGTCCTGGTGATGGCGTGAGGCTGTTCGAGCCCGACCTGGGCGCTGCCTACTACGCCGCGTTCTCGACCCGGCGTGGAGGAGTGAGCGACGGCGACTTCGAGTCGCTCAACCTGGGCATCCTCACGGAGGACGAGCCTGAGCGCGTCGTCGAGAACCGGCGCAGGCTGCACGCCGAGGCCGGCGCCGATCCCGAGGCGGCCACGATGGCGTGGCAGGTGCACGGCGCCCGCGTCTTCGAGGCCGACGGGCGTGGGGTGGTGACGCCCGGAACCGTCTTCGAGCAGGGCGACGGGATCTGGACCGAAGCGCCCGGTCGGGCCCTCGGGCTCCTGACCGCCGACTGTTATCCGGTCGTCCTCGCGCGCCGAAACGAACAACCGCGGCTCGTCGTGCTCCACGTTGGCTGGCGCGGGCTGGTCGACGGGATCCTGGAGGAAGGGGTGCGCGCGGTCGAGGGCACGGCGAGAGCCGTCGTCGGTCCGGGGATCGGCCCCTGCTGCTACGAGGTGGGGGACGAGGTCGCCGAGCCCTTCCGCGCTCGTTTCGGAGTCGAGGTGCTCCACGGACGGAACCTCGACCTCGCCGAGGCGGTCGAGCGGGGACTTCGCGAGGCGGGAGTCGAGGACGTCGAGCGCACCGGGCATTGCACGAGCTGCGAGCCGGACCTCTTCTTCTCGCACCGGCGCGACCGCGGCCGCACGGGCCGCCAGGGAGTCATTGCCTATGTCCGCTGAGACGGTTCGCGCGAACTACGCGCGAATCCGCGACGAGGTCGGCCCGGCCGTAACGGTCGTCGTCGCGACGAAGTACGTCTCCGTGGACGAGCTCGAAGCGCTCGCGGAAGCCGGGGTGGAGGTCCTCGGCGAGAACCGCCTGCAGGATCTGGAGGCCAAGCACGCACGGTTCGGCTCTCGCTTCCGCTGGCACTTCATCGGGCACCTCCAGTCCCGCAAGGCGCGCGACGTTTCCGCGCTCTGCGAGCTCGTGCATTCCCTCGATTCGGTCTCGGCGGCGAAGCGGCTCTCGGCGCCGGCGCTCGTGGAGGTGAACCTCTCCGGCGAGGAGACGAAGTCCGGGGTCGCGCCCGAGGCTCTCCCCGGGTTCCTCGCGGAGGTCGCGGACCTCGGGGTCGAGGTGCACGGACTCATGACCATGCCGCCGCTCGCCGACGACGCGGAAGCCTCGCGGCCGTATTTCCGCCGGCTCCGCGAGCTGGCCGAGGAGCACGCTCTTCGGGAGCTCTCCATGGGGACCTCCCAGGACTATCGCGTGGCCGCGGAAGAAGGGGCCACGCTGGTTCGGGTGGGTTCCGTGCTGTTCGGACGCTAAGATTTCCCCCCGTCATGGGTGTAGGACAGGTCTGGAGCCGCGCCCTCGTCTATTTCGGCATCGTCGAGGAGGACGAGTACTGGGACGAGGAGGCGTACGCCGCCGAGGAGGAGCTCGAGCGGACGTACGACCGCGACAGCGCGAACGTGCGCCGTCTCTCGACTCGCCGTCAGCGCAAGGAGGAGTTCGAGGACTGGTCGGAGCCGGACGCCGCCGTGGCCAACACGGCCGTCATCCGCCCGGGCCGCCGGCCGCTCGAGGCGGTGGCCTCGGCCTCCGTGCGCGTGCACCTCGTCGTTCCGCGCAGCTTCAACGACGCCCAGTCGATCGCGGACAAGTTCAAGGAGTCCGTGCCGGTGATCGTCAACCTGCAGGGCACGGAAGCAGAGCTCTCGAAGCGCCTCATCGACTTCTCGAGCGGCCTCACCTACGCGCTGAACGGAAGCATGCAGCGCGTTGCCGACAAGGTGTTCCTGCTCACGCCTCGCAACGTCGAGGTTTCGGCAGAGGAGCGGGCGCGCCTGATCGACCGCGGCTTCTACAACCAGAGTTAGATTTCGGCCGAAATCAACGCCTGCGGCGCGATTTCGGCCGAATGGGGCGCTAGGTTTCCGTGCATGCTGTTGGCAGACTTCGTGTCGAGCGCACAGGGCTTCGTCACCGTTCTCTACTGGGTCTACCTGCTCTGCATCATCGCCTACATCCTCACGTCCTGGCTCCCGCTGCCCTACAACGTCTGGCTGAACCGCGTGCAGCGCTTCCTCTACGACGTGGTTGATCCATATCTCCGCCTCTTCCGTAGGCTGCTCCCGCAGCTCTCCGTCGCGGGCCTCGGGCTCGACCTCTCGCCGATCGTCGCCATCCTGGTGCTCTCGATCGTCTACCAGGTGGTCGAACGGTTGATCGGGCTCGCGGGCTAGCCGTTCTGGGCGGCGAGTGTCCCACGACCGTCGACGGAGACGGAGGAGATCTCAACTTTGCGGCGAAGGGCGAGGACGGTATGTCAATGACGCCTGTCGAGATTCGGCATGTGAGCCTGCCCCGGCGCCCGCTCGGCTACGACCGAGGCGCAACGGAGCAGCTCCTCACCGACATCGCGGCGAGCTTCGAGCACGTCTGGCGCGAGCGCGCCGATCTCCGCGACGAGCTCGAGGAGCTGGAGAGCGAGCTCGCGCGCCAGAAGGAGCTCGAGCAGGCGCTCCGGAACACGCTGCTCTCCGCCGAGCGGATGGCCGACGACGTTCGCGCACATGCACGTCGCGAGGCCGACGTCATCGTCGCGGAGGCTCGCGCAGCGGCACGTGACATCGCCAGCAGCGCCGAGTCGGAACGCGAGCGGATCCACACCGAGATCCGGCGTCTGCGAGACGTCGAGACAGGTGTGCGGGCCGATTATCGAGCCTTCCTCCTCGCCGCGCTCGACCGGCTCGAGGGCGACACGGAAGAGCGTCGCGCAGCCCATCAGGCCGCCTGATCGGGGTCGGGCACGAAGCTATACTCAGCCCAGTGGCGCGGGGCGTAGCTCACCCATGAATACCGACCGCTATCGGGACGTTCTCCTCGGCGAACGAGAGCGCGTGTCGGCCGCGATCCAGCACCTGCACGACGACAACGCGGGCTCGATCGAGGACGAGACGGAGGAGGAGACGTACGACAATCACCTCGCGGACTCGGCGACGGCCACGCTGAACCGTGAGATCGACTACTCGCTCGAGGAGAACTCCGAGCACATGCTCACGGCCATCGACGAGGCGCTCCAGCGGATCGAAAGCGGAACCTTCGGTACCTGCAAGCGCTGCGGCAACCCGATCGCCGAGGAACGGCTCGAGGCGATCCCGTACGCGAATAGGTGTATCGACTGCAAGCGCCTCGAAGAGAGGGGTTAGTCAATCCGTCCCCGCGGCTGATCGACGTCCGCGTCGGATCGGCCACCGACGGGCGCGTTCCCATCTCCATGGTGGAGCGCTCGCTCACGGCTGGACCGTTTCACTGGCTCGGCCTCCTTGCCGTCGCGCTCTCGGCCCTCACGGCTGACCAGCTGACCAAGCAGATCGTGGTCACGCAGCTCGGCCTCGGCGAGTCCGTCCACGTCGTCGGGCCCTTCTGGATCCGGCACGTGAACAACCCCGGCATCGCCTTCGGGCTCTTCTCCAGCTGGGCCTCGGCGGTGACCTTCCTCACCGCGGCAGCCGTCATCTGGATGCTGTTCTACTTCGCGAAGTCGGGCGCGAGGCATCCGATCCTGCCGGTCGCGCTCGGGCTCCTCATCGGCGGCAGCCTCGGGAACCTCGTCGACCGGCTGCGCATCGGCCATGTGACCGACTTCCTCGACCTCCGGTTCTGGCCGGCGTTCAACTTGGCCGACACGTTCATCGTCGTCGGCGTCGGAGCGCTCCTCATCGCGCTCGTGGCCGCCGAGCGGCAGCCGCGGATCAGGCGCACTCCTTCGGGGCGGCCCGCCCCGAAGACGCTTGGCTGAGCTGCTCGTGGACGTCCCGGCGGAAGCGGCCGGGGCACGTCTCGACCGGTTCCTGTCCAGCCTGGACGACGTCGGCTCGCGGGCGAGCGCAGAACGGCTGCTCGCCGAGAAGCGCGTCCGCGTCAACGGGGCGGCGAAGCCCAAGAGCCACCGCCTGGTCGCCGGTGACCGGCTCGAGGTCGACCTTCCGCCGGGCAAGCCCTCGGAGCTTGTGCCCGAGGAGATCGACCTGCGCATCGCCTTCGAAGATGAGCACCTCCTCGTCGTCGACAAGCCGGCGGGGATCGTCGTGCACCCATCGGCAGGACATACGAGCGGAACGCTCGTGCACGGGCTTCTCGCTCACTCGGTCGCGGGCGGGGAGAAGACCGAGCGGCCGGGCATCGTCCACCGGCTCGACCGCGACACCTCGGGGCTCCTCGTGGTGGCGCGCTCGGACGAGGCGCACCGGCGTCTGCAGCGGCTCCTGCGGCGTCGAGAGCTCGTCCGTGAGTACACCGCCCTCGTGCGGGGGCGCCCGCGCTCGCGCCGCGGACGCATCGAGGCGCCGGTGGGCCGAGATCGACGGGATCCGACGCGGATCTCCCTCGACACGGAGTCGCCGCGCGATGCCGTGACGAACTTCGAGCTCGTGGAGATGCTGCCGCGGCACACGCTCCTGGGGGTAGGCCTGGAGACCGGGCGGACGCACCAGATACGCGTCCACCTCGCGGCCATCGACCTCCCTGTCGCCGGCGACCCGGTGTACGGCGTGGAGGGAGACCTCGGCCTCGAGCGGCAGTTCCTGCACGCCTCCCGTCTCGCCTTCCCGCATCCCTTCACAGGCGAACCCGTGGAGTGCGAGTCCGAGCTGCCCGCCGACCTGCGAGCTGCCCTCGAGCGGGCCCGCGAGTGAGGACCTACGCGGCGTTCAGGAGGGCCTGGGAGCCCCAAGCTGAGGGCGAGCCGCATCCGGCCATCGAGGAGTTCGTCGAAACGAAGCTCGCCCGCTACGCGGATGACCGCGACTTCCCCGCCCGGGCAGGCACCTCGCGGCTCTCCCCGCTGATCGCGTCGGGGGAGATCACTGTCGGCGACTGCTCGGCTGCGGCTCGTGCGGCCCCGCCGACCAAGGGAAGGGAGAAGTGGCTTTCGGAGCTCGCGTGGCACGACTGGTTCGAGCACGTGAAATCCGGAGGCCTCGACGCGCCTCTCCTCGAGCCGCGCTGGGACCCGGCGGGCGAGCGGTTCGAGCGCTGGCGGCGCGGGGACACGGGCTTTCCGTTCGTCGACGCGGGGATGCGCGAGCTGGCCCAGACGGGGTGGATGCACAACCGGGCCCGCATGGTGGCGGCGAGCTTTCTCGTCAAGCACCTGCATGTCGACTGGCGCCTGGGCGAGGGACACTTCTCCGACCTGCTGGTCGACTACGACGCAGCGCAGAACGAGGGCAACTGGCAATGGGTAGCCGGCACCGGCATCGACGCCCAGCCCTGGTTTCGGATCTTCAATCCGGAGCGGCAGCGGGAGCGATTCGACCCCGCGGGGACCTACTGCCGCCGGTGGGTCCCGGAGTGGGGTACCGATCGCTACGCCGAGCCCATCGTCGACCTCGCCGCCGAGGCGGCGGAGGCGAAGAGCCGTTATCAGGCCGCGCGCTCGCCCTTGTCCTCGTAGAGGCGGCGATCGGCCGCAGCGATGAGGTCGGTCGGCTCGAGCGCGTCGGTGGGTAGAAACGCTGCCCCGGCGCTCGCAGAGACCTCGGCGGGAAGACGCTCGTGGAGGCGGGTGAGGAACGAGCCCGCCGTTTCCGGCCCGGCCTCGATGAGGAGCGCGGCGAACTCGTCGCCGCCCAGGCGGCCGACCGCGTCGGTCTCCCGCGCGGTGCCCGTGAGCGCGGCAGCGAAGGCACGGAGGAGGCGGTCGCCCTCCTGGTGCCCGTCGCGGTCGTTCGTCTCCTTGAAGCTGTCGAGGTCGAAGAGGAGAAGCGCGAGCCTGCTCTTGTAGCGGCGTGCCCGCGCGGCCTCGGAGAGGAGCTGGGCGTGGAAAGCGCGGTGGTTGAGGACGCCGGTCAGCGGGTCGCGGCGCGCGCGCTCGGCGAGTTCGCCGGTGACGCGCTCGACGTATGCCGTGACGCAACGATCGAGCGCCTTTCTGGCCTCGGCCTCGCCGTGCCGGTCGAGCACGCGGCCGAGAACGAGAAGCTCGGCTGCGACCTCCGCAGGAGCCAGCCCGAGGCTCTCGCGTTCCCGCGCGTGGTCCTCCGCGAGCGCGGCCGGATCCTCGTTGCCGTCGAGCGCAGCGACGAACGACGGCAGCGTGCCGAGCTGCCCCAGGCGCCCGAGCCGGTCGAGCGAAGGGACGACGCCCTCGGCGAGCGCCTCGTCGACGCTCTCGACCGCGAGATCCCAGGCGGAAGATTTCACGACCCCGGTCACGGCGAACCAGGGTAGCCCCGGCATCGGCTGGCTTTAGCGGGCCTTGCGCACCGCCGATGCATGGAGCGCCGTGGCAGGGACGAACTCAGGCAAACGGCGCGTCCGGCGGCTGGCGCTGACCGCGGTCTGCGCAGCGGCGTTCTGGATACTGGCCTGGTTCGCCTCGCTGAGCTTCGACGCCGCCAAGGCCTCGCAGGCAGCGCGCTATCCCCACGACTGGGGGCCGCTGCCATCGTTCGCGTCCCCCTCCGCGACGAGTCACATCGACCCCCGACTGAGCCGGATCGCGCGCACGATCGCCGGCCGCGACACGGAGGTGCGCTGCTGGTCGGAGTACGACTGGATCGAGCTTCGGCGGGAGATCACGTCCCGGTGGTCGCTTGCCGACGATCCGGGCCCCTACGGGGCCTTCACGTCGCTGGACCGCGAGCGGATCAACCTCTCGCCGCCGGTTTGCGGGCCGCTCGAGCAGCTGGTCTACCGCGGCCTCGATCCCCATCCCGACTGGGACGGGCTCTCCTGGGCGGTGAGCCTGCTCAGCCATGAGTCCATGCACGTGAGCGGAATCGACCTGGAGGCGGCCGCGGAGTGCTACGGGGTGCAGAGGATTCCCGCTACCGCCCGCACGCTCGGGATCGACGAGACGAACGCGCGAATCCTCGCGCGCCGTTACTGGAGCCGTTGGTACCTGACCCAGGACGACCCCGAGTACCGCTCTCCGGAATGCCGCGACGGCGGCAGGCTCGATCTGCATCCGGAATCGAACGTCTGGCCCTGAGCGACGCGCGAGCTTCGCTAGAATGCAGCGGTTTTGTCCCCGACCCGGCGGAAGCGCTCGGGTGGCGGTGCCGGCTAGCCGGTCCCACTCGATTCCGGCGGCAGTAGCGAAAAAACAACCGAGGAGGATCAGCTTGTCCGTCGTCACCATGCGCGAGCTCCTGGAGGCCGGAGTCCATTTCGGCCACCAGACGCGCCGCTGGAACCCCAAGATGCGCCGCTACATCTTCACGGAGCGGGGTGGCATCTACATCATCGACCTACAGCAGACGCTCGATCTGGTCGAGCAGGCCGCCGCCTTCGTCCGCAACGTCGCCGAGCGCGGCGGCTCGGTCCTGTTCGTGGGGACGAAGAAGCAGGGGCAGGACGCGATCGCCGACGAGGCGAAGCGTGTCGGCATGCCCTACGTGAACCATCGCTGGCTAGGGGGCCTGCTGACGAACTGGCGCACCATCTCCGAGCGCCTCGAGCGCATGCACGAGCTCAGCCGCCTCCGAGACGAAGGCCAGCTCGAGCTGCTCCCTCCGAAGGAGCGGATCACGATGATGAACGAGCTCGAGAAGCTCGAGACCAACCTGGGCGGCGTCACCGACATGAAGCGGCTGCCCAACGCGGTCTTCGTCCTCGACCTGCGCAAGGAGCAGCTCGCGATCCGCGAGGCCCGGCGCCTCGGCCTGCCGGTCGTCGCGCTCGTGGACACGAACTGCGACCCGGACGACGCCGACTACGTCATTCCGGGCAACGACGACGCCATTCGCTCTTGCAGCCTGATCACGCGTGTGATCGCGAACGCGATCGAGGCCGGCAAGAGCAAGGTGACCGCCGAGGAGATGGCGCCCGCGGCCCCGGAGCCAGCGGAGCCCGCTGAAGAGTCCCAGCCCGAGGCGGAGCCGGTGCCGGAAGAGGTGTCCGCGGATGCCTG
>DATAOL010000136.1:0-1590 GCA_036265755.1 Gaiellaceae bacterium
GCCGTCACGTCGTCGGTCACGAACTCTGCGCCGAAGCGCTCGGCCTGGCGACGGAACTCCTGCATCATCTCCGGGCCCATGATCCCGTCGGGATACCCGGGATAGTTCTCCACCTCGCTCGTGATCATGAGCTGGCCGCCCCACTGGAAACCTTCGATCACGAGCGGATTCAGATTCGCGCGGGCAGCGTAGAGGGCCGCCGTATAACCGGCAGGGCCCCCGCCGATGATGATCACCGCGCGCACGTCGTTAGTGCTCAAGATGTCCTCCGAAATCGATTCGACACCTATTAAACGCCCTGGGCCGGTCGAAAAGTCCGATCACGCGACAAAATGCCCGCAAAGGAATAACTTTTCACCTCGAATCTCGGCATCTTCCGACAGTCGGTGCGGCTGCCGGTCGCCGGGCCGGACGAGGTGGATCGGCGAGTGGCCGCGGGCGACGAGAAGGTCGGCGATCAGCCTCCGATGGCAGCGCCACCAGAGCGTCTCCGCGCACATGAAGCACGGGGTCGGCTGGGCGAGCGCCCCTGAGAGCGCCTCCTGCCACGCCGGGTTGCTCATGCGCGCCGCGTAGCTCCTGAACGCGGGCGTCCTGATGCAGCCGAATCGATCCTCGCCGGCCTCGCCGCTCCGACGGCCTCCGAGCTCGATCTCGTGGCGGTAGGAGATCCCGGCCTCGCCGAGGGACTCCGCGAGCGCCGCCTGGTTGAACTGCGGGTTGCGCCGCGACGAGGGAAACCTCCGCACGTCGACCAGCGTCTCGACGCGTGCCTCGCGCAAGCACGCGAGGAGCTCGTCGACGGAACGCGTGCCGTGGCCGATCGTGAAGACGGTCATCGCGGCAGCGTATGACTACAATCGCCGGCCGCGGGCAAAGGACGGGCGAATGGCAGATCGGGTGAGCTGGGAGACGCTGCGGCCGCTGGCGTCGTTTCGGGCAACGCGCGGCTGCGCGATCAGCATGTACCTCAACCTCGATCCCTCGCTGGCGGCGACGGCAGGCGACGTCGCGACGCGAATCAACTCGCTGTTGCTCGACGGGGAGCGGCAGGAGGCCGCCAAGAGCGAGCGGCTCTCGCACGAGCAGCGCGTCGCTCTCAAGTCCGACTTCGACCGGGTGCGCCGCTTCTTCGAGACCGAGTTCGACCGCGAGAGGATGCAGGGGTTCGCCGTATTCGTCGCGGGCCTCGACGACTTCTGGGCGACGGTCGAGCTCTCCGAGCCGGTCCCGGACGCGATCGACGTGGGGCCCGACTTCCGGGTCGCGCCGCTCGTGCCGCTTGCGACCCGGCCCGACGGGACGCTGGTGGCACATGTCAGTCGCGAGCAGGGGCGGCTCTACTCGCTCCGGAACGGCCATCTCGAGGAGGTGGCCGACAGGACCGAAGAGCAGCCGTACGGGCATCACGACCAGGGTGGTTGGTCGCAGGCGCGCTACGCGCGCCATATCGACAAGCTCGTCGCCGAGCACCTGAAGACGGTTGCGCACGAGCTCGAGGAGCAGCGGCGCGCGGGGGTGCCGAAGATCGTGCTCGTCTGCACCGAGGACACGCGCGCGGGGTTCATGGAGACGCTCTCGAAGGAGGCG
>DATAOL010000137.1:0-6384 GCA_036265755.1 Gaiellaceae bacterium
GCAGGCGGAGGTGCGCAACATCGGCGAGTTGATCGACGACGTCCTCTTCCTCAGCGAGCTCGAGTCGGGCCGCGAGCTCGTCGCGCTCGGATCGACGGTCGCCCTCCCCATCCTCCAGGAGGTCGTGGAGAGCCTCGGCGAACAGGCCGCCCGCTCGGGACTGACCCTGCGGGCCGAGGGAGAACCGGGCGCCGAGCTTCCGCTCCGGCCGCGAATGATCCGCGTGATCGCCGGGAACCTCGCCGAGAACGCGATCCGCTACGCGGGGCCCGGCTCGACCTTCTCGCTGGGCGTGAGCAGCGGCGAGCTCATCGCGGCGGACGACGGCGTGGGCGTCTCCGAGGACGACCTCCCGCGCCTCTTCGAGCGGTTCTACCGGGCCGACCGCGCGCGCGCCTCGCGCGGCACGGGCCTCGGCCTGGCGATCGTCAAGCACATCGCCAACTCCGCAGGCGGGAGCGTCGAGGCCGAGAGCGAGCTGGGCAAGGGATTGACGATCCGCGTCTCGTTCACCAGCCCGTAACCACTCCTTCACAGCCTTTCTTCCCACGCGCGAGAGCCCTCCCCTGACACTCGGGGGGATGACACGACGCGAAAGGAGAACAGTGGGTATTCGCCCTCACGGCAGGATCGTCCTGTCCGTCCTTGCGGCCGGGCTCCTCGCGGCAGCGGCCACCGCCTGCGGACGGAGCGACTCCGCCTCGGGAACGACCGCAGCGAACGCAAACACAAGCTCAGGCCAGAGCCTGTCAGGCCGGATCGAGGCGGACGGCTCGAGCACGGTCGGCCCCTTCGTCACCGCCGCGGCCGAAGACTTCCAGGCGCAGAACCCCGGCGTGCAGGTCACCGTCGGGATCTCAGGCACGGGCGGCGGCTTCGAGCGCTTCTGCGCGGGCGAAACAGACCTGTCCGACGCCTCCCGCCCGATCAAGGACGACGAAGAGGTGCCGGTCTGCCAGAAGAACGGCATCGAGTACACGGAGTTCCAGGTGGCGAACGACGGCATCGCCGTCGTCGTCAACAAGGAAAACACCTGGGCGAAGTGCCTCACAATCGAGCAGCTCTACAAGATCTGGGGACCGGACTCCAAGGTCGGCAACTGGAACCAGGTCGACCCGAGCTTCCCGGACCAGAAACTGACACTCGCAGGACCGGGAACCGACTCCGGCACCTTCGATTTCTTCACCGCTCAGATCAACGGCGAAGAAGACGCGAGCCGTACGGACTACCAGGCGACAGAGGATGACAACGTCACCGTGCAGGCCGTCGAGGGAGACAAGGGGGGCCTTGGATACTTCGGCCTTTCCTACTTCGAGCAGAACCAGGGAGACCTGACCGACGTCGAGGTCGACGGCGGCGCCGGCTGCGTCGCCCCGTCGAGCGAGACGGTGCAGGACGGCTCCTATACCCCGCTTTCCCGGCCGCTCTTCGTTTACGTGAAGAACACCTCCCTGCAAAAGCCCGAGGTGGCGGCGTTCATGAAGTACCTGCTCGACAACCAAGCGCAGATCGCACAAAAGGCGCTCTTCGTCCCGATGACGGACGAGCAGGCTCAGAAGTCCCAATCCGACTTCGAGGCGGCCACGAGCTAGTTGGCCTCCGCAGCAGCACCCTTCACCCTCGCCCCGGCGCGTAAGCGCTGGGGCGAGGCCTTGGTCAAGGTCGCGCTCGCCGGCTGTGCGCTGGTGTCGGTCGCGACGACCGTGGGGATCGTGATCGCGCTTTTCCTGCCCGCGTTCGAGTTTTTCCAGAAGGTCGACTTCCTCGACTACATCACCGGCACCGAGTGGGCACCGCTCTTCCTACAGGCTTCCTTCGGGGTCATTCCTCTGATCGTCGGGACGGTCTCCGTCACGATCTGGGCGTCCCTGATCGCGATCCCCCTGGGGCTCGGCGCGGCGATCTTCTTGAGCGAATATGCCCGGCCGCGGGTGCGCGCGACTCTCAAGCCTGCCCTCGAGCTGCTCGCGGGCATCCCGACTGTGGTGTACGGCTACTTCGCGCTCACGTGGGTGACACCACACCTCAAGGACGCCGGTCTCGACGTCGGCGTCTTCAACGCGCTGAGCGCCGGGCTCGTCATGGGCGTGATGATCATCCCGACGGTGGCTTCGCTCTCCGAGGACGCGATGTCGGCCGTCCCGCGCGATCTCCGCTATGGGGCATACGCGCTCGGGTCGAGCAAGCTGCAGGTCTCGACGCGGATCGTCGTTCCGGCGGCGATATCGGGGATCGTCGCCGCCTTCGTCCTCGGAATCTCACGCGCCATCGGCGAGACGATGATCGTCCTGCTCGCCGCCGGTCAGCAGCCGAACCTCTCTTTCGATCCACGGCAGGCCGTCGAAACGATGTCGGCCTTCATCGCCGCCACAGGCGCCGGCGACGTGCCGACCGGCTCCGTCGAGTACAAGACGATCTTCGCGGTCGGGGCGACCCTGTTCGTCATGACGCTGATCGTCAACATCTTCTCGATCCGGCTCGTGCGGAAGTACCGGGAGGTGTACGAATGACCGCGCTCTCGGCCGAGGCGCCGCTCGAGTCCGGACGTCGGCGGGGTGTCTGGCGAGGCCGCATCTTCGTGGGCGCCCTGGTGTTTTCCATCGCGGTGGGCTTTCTCGCCCTCGGGACATTGTTCTTCGACGTCCTGCGCAAGGGAGTGGCCTACGTCGACCCGGTCCTGCTCACGAACCCGCCTTCCGCCAACCCGGACATCGCCGGCGCACGGCCTGCGATCCTCGCCACGCTCTACCTCGGCGTTCTCCTGATCCTTTTCACCGTCCCGATCGGAGTCGGCACAGCCATCTACCTGGAGGAATACGCGGACCGGAAGCGGTGGTACAACCGGCTGCTGGAGCTGAACATTCAGAACCTCGCAGCGGTTCCGTCGATCGTGTACGGGATCCTCGGCCTCGCGTTTCTGGTTCGCGGCCTCGGCCTCGGGCGTGTGCTCCTCGCCGGCGCGTTGATTCTGACACTGCTCGTTCTCCCAACGGTGATCATCGCGGCGCGAGAGGCGATTCGAGCGGTGCCGAGCAC
This sequence comes from Gaiellaceae bacterium, assembly GCA_036265755.1. GTDB lineage: Bacteria > Actinomycetota > Thermoleophilia > Gaiellales > Gaiellaceae > DATEOR01. Next base: position 3,037 of record DATAOL010000137.1, read on the forward strand.
GATCCGCGAAGGCGCCTACGCGCTTGGGGCGACGCAGTGGCAGGTGATCTCGCGCCAGGTGCTTCCGGCGGCGATCCCGGGCATCGCCACCGGTTCGATCCTTGCTCTCGCGAGGGCGATCGGGGAGACGGCTCCGCTCATCCTCATCGGCGCGCTCACATACATCACGTTCAACCCCACGGTCATGGGGCCGTTCACGGCGCTCCCTGTCCAGATCTACAACTGGACGAAGCTGCCGGACGAGAAGTTCAAGGCCCTCGCCGCTGCCGCGATCATCGTCCTGTTGATCATGGTCCTGCTGCTCAATGCCGGCGCCATCTGGCTCCGCAATCGCTATCAGAAGAGGTGGTGACTATCATCGAGTCCCCCGTGCAGGTAGCTCAACAGGCTGGGCGCCAGCTCCCGCCTCGCGAAAGCCGCGAGGTCGTCTTCGACGTCTCCGGGCTGACTGTGTCCTACGGAGGCAAGCCGGCGCTCATGGACGTATCGCTCGAGGTCTACAGGAACTTCGTCACGGCGTTCATCGGCCCGTCGGGATGCGGCAAGAGCACGTTCATCCGCTGCTTCAACCGCATGAACGACCTCATCCCGACCGCTGCTGTCGAGGGCACGGTCCTCTACCGCGGCGAAGACCTCTACGGACCGTCCGTCGATGCGGTCGAAGTTCGCAAGCGGATCGGCATGGTCTTCCAGAAGCCAAACCCGTTTCCGAAGTCCATCTATGACAACGTCGCCTTCGGCCCGCGGGTACTCGGGATGACCGACGGGCTCGACGATCGAGTCGAAAGCGCCCTTCAGCAGGCAGCCCTCTGGGACGAGGTCAAGGATCGGCTCAAGGAGGGCGCGCTTAGCCTTTCGGGCGGCCAGCAGCAACGCCTCTGCATCGCTCGCTGCCTCGCCGTCGAGCCGGACGTCCTGCTGATGGACGAGCCGGCCTCTGCGCTCGACCCGATCTCCACGACGCGCATCGAGGATCTCATGCACGACCTCAAGCGGGAGTACACGATCGTGATCGTGACGCACAACATGCAGCAGGCTGCTCGCATCGCCGACATGACGGCGTTCTTCAGCGTGGACGTTCAGGACGGAAACCGGCGCGGCGTGCTCGTCGAGTACGACGCCACGCCCACCATCTTCACCAAGCCCGCCGACAAGCGCACCGAGGACTACGTCACAGGGAGGTTCGGCTGATGCGAATCTCACTCCAGGAGGAGCTCGACCAGCTGGAAGCCTCGCTGCAGGAAGAGGGCGCGCTCGTGCTTCGCGCTCTTCGTGGCTGCCTCAACGCGCTCGCACGGCAGGACGCCGAGCTGGCGGACGAAGTGATCGCCTTCGATGATGAGGTTGACGGCACATATGTCGCGATCGAGGAGGGCATTCAGTCACTCCTCGCCCGCCAGACGCCGGTCGCGATCGACCTCCGGAACGTGCTCGCCGTCCTCCACATCAACCTTCATCTCGAGCGGATGGCCGACTACTGCGTGACCGTGGCGAAGCTCACGAAGCTCGTTCACGACGCGCCCCAGGACGGGACGCTCGCCGAGGCACTGGAGGACATGGGCACACGCGCAGAGGAGATGATCCAGACGGCGCTCGATTCATTCGCGAACCGGGACGTGGAAAGCGCGGAGTCACTTGTCGAAATGGACGAGCTGATCGACGGAGCAAATCGCCGCGTCGTCCACCAGATCCTCAACCTGTCCACCGACCCGGCGATGCGGGAATGGGGACTGCGAATGCTGCTCGTCTCACGCTGCCTCGAGCGGATCGGCGATCATGCCGTGGACATCGGCGAGCAAACGGCCTTCCTCGTCAGCGGTCAGTTCCGCGAGTTCACGGACGCGTCACACAGCTAGCCGGGGCGGCTCCACGCGCCACAAATCTCCTCGATGTGGCGCTCGTCGGTGCCGCAGCATCCGCCCACGACGTTGAGGCTCGGGAAGCGCGAGCGCAGGCGCACGTAGTCGGCCGCGAGCTCGGCTGGATCGCCGTCGTCCAGATCCTCGGACTCGGCGAGCTCTGCGTGACTCTTGCGAGAGGCGTTGGCGCGAAGCCCGCGGACGCGTTCCAGCCAGGCCCCGCCGTCGAGCACGTCCTCGAAGTGGTCCGGGTGGGCGCAGTTGATCATGTAGTAGGCGGCCGAAGCGTCCGTCGCGTCGTCGACGGCCCCGACCGCCTCGCGGAGCGCGGTTCCGTCCGGCAGCCGGCCGTCGGTTTCGACGGTGAAAGAGACGACGGCCGGAATGGCTGCCTCCTCGGCTGCCCGGACCAGGCCGACCGCCTCGTCCAGATAGGTGACGGTGAGAATGCTGACGAGGTCGGCGGCCGAGTCGGCGAAGGCCCGCACCTGAGGCTCGTGGTAGCTCTGCGCCTCCTCCGTGCTCATCAACGCGTCCGCGACGTAGCCATCGCCCCGCGGGCCGATGCAGCCGCTGATGAGGATGGCGTCGCCGTTGTCCGCGTCTGCGCGTACGCCCTCGAGGAGCTCGACGGCGCGGCGGTTGACGGCGTCGAGCCGCGCGGGCGCATACCCGAGCAGAGCGCCCCAGTCTCCATTCGCACGCCAGGTCGGCGTGTCGAGGACGAGGCCGACCCCGTGCTCGTCCGCTATCGCAGCGTAGGCAGCGTAGTAGGCGCGCAGCGCCTCGAGGCCATCCGGATCGTCGAGGAGGACGAATGAGGCGAAATGAGGGAGATCGATGCGCTCGCGGAAGATCAGCGTCGTCTCCATACCGCCGTCCGTGATGAACGTGTCACCGTGGAGCTGGGTGAGGGGCCGCCGCGCCAGGCGGCGATCCTCACCCAGGCCGTTGGCGGATCGCTAGTAGCGTGGATCGTCCCGCGCCGGCTCGGCGGGCTGCTCAGGCTCGCGTGGTGCCTCGTCCTGGTCGTCCTCCCACGCGAGGCGGTCGATCGCCCAGGCGTCCTGCTCGGGGATCCAGATGTCGTCGTTCGTTCTCATGCTTCGAAGGTAGCGGGCCGCAGGCGGATCTCCTCCCGCGTTTACAGCCGTTTTACCTGCCGGCTGCCGGACGGCTACGCCGCGGCCTGCGCAGCCGCGAGCCGCCGTCCCTGCCAGCTACGGCCGAGGAACGCCGTCGCCGCGATGAGCCCCGTGAGGCCGAATACGAGAGCGGTGCCGCCCGGGAGCCGGGTGAGAAGCTCCATCGCCGCGCCGACGAGGCCCGCGCACGGGATGGTCATGACCCACGCGGTCAGGATGTTCCCCGCGACTCCCCAGCGAACCGCGGAAAGCCTGCGCGTCGCCCCGGCGCCCAGCACCGAGCCGGAGATCGTGTGCGTGGTCGAGACCGGGTAGCCGTAGTGCGCGGTGAGCCAGAGGATCGT
>DATAOL010000138.1:0-11573 GCA_036265755.1 Gaiellaceae bacterium
CTACTTCCGCTCGATCTACTTCAGGGAGCCGAGCGGCGTGCTCTTCGAGATCGCAACCATCGGCCCCGGCTTCGACTCCGACGAGCCCAAGGAGACGCTCGGGGAGCGTCTTTCCCTCCCGCCCGCCTTCGAGCACCTGCGCGAGCAGATCGAGCCGCGGCTGACGCCGATCCCGAATCCGCGCAAACCGGCGGGGGTCTCGCGATGACGCAGACGGCAGCAGAAGCCACGACACTTGCCCCCGAGACGCGCCTCGGCGACGTCGAGCTGACCGTCACCGACCTCGACCGGTCCGCGTCGTTCTACGACAACGCCCTCGGGTTGCGGCTCCACCGCCGCGCTGACGGAAAGGCGTTCCTGGGAGCGGGCGGCGAGGATCTCCTCGTCCTCGTGGAGAACCCGGGCGCGCAACGAGCAGGACGGCACGCCGGTCTCTATCACTTTGCGCTCCTCCATCCTTCACGGGTCGAGCTCGCGCGCGCAGCCGCACGGCTCGCGGCTACGAGCACGCCGATTCAGGGCGCCTCCGACCACGGGATCTCCGAGGCTATCTATCTCCCCGACCCCGACGGGAACGGCATCGAGCTCGCCTCGGACCGGCCGAAGGACCAGTGGCCCGACCTCTCTGCCATGGCCGGAGGCCCCGACCCGCTCGACCTCGGCGCGCTGGTGGAGCTCGTCGCCGACGAGGAACCGCAGCCGTACGTCGATCCCGCGGCGACCGTGGGTCACATCCACCTACACGTGGGTGACCTCGACGCGGCGACGCGGTTCTACCGCGACGTCGTCGGGTTCGAGATCATGACGTACCTGCCCAGCGCGGTCTTCGTCGCGGCGGGCGGCTATCACCACCACGTCGGCTTCAACCTGTGGCGCGGCCCCGGCGTACCGCCGGCTCCGGAAGGGGTCGTCGGGCTCAGACACTTCACGGTCGTGCTCCGAGACGAGGACGAGCTCGAGGCGCTTCGGGCCCGGGCCGCCCAGGCGGGCATTCCCGTGGAGAAGACTGCGGAGGGTCCGCTGCTGCGGGATCCCTCCGGGAACGCTCTCCTCTTCGTGGCCGGCTAGGACGGGCGAAGCTCGGCCGCGGGCCCGCGCATGCCCGTGAGTCGCGGCACGACCGCGGTCACGCTCTCGCGTGCGCACCAGCGGAGGTCTTCCTCCGAGATCGTCTCCCCCACCGCGCGCGCCTGGCGGAAGGCGTCCTCCGCGTTCGCGAAGGAGTGGGCGAGCCGGACCGCCTCCTGTGCGGCCTCCGTTCGCTCCCCGCCCAGCAGCTCGACGATGCGGCCGGCGCAGTAGGCGTCGTCCGGGGTGAACTCGCCGCCGACGCCTGCACAGACGACCTCCACGTCCTTCCCGCGCTTTGCGGCCGCCTCCGCGACGGCCTCGAGATTCAGGAGGCTGCCGGCGAGGACGACGTCGCAGTCCGCAGCGGCGGTGACGAGCGCGCGGGTGCCGTTCGTCGTCGTGAGCACCAGCGTGGAGGCGGAGGGAACGAGGAACTCCCGCGGAGAGTTGCCGAGCTCGAAGCCCGGGATGGCACCACTGCCGCGCTCGCCGGCGAGAACGGCGTCCTTCAGCTCGTCCTTCAAGTCGAGCGCGTCCTCGATCTCCGAGCAGCAGAACACCGCTTGATACCCGGAGTCGAGCGCCTGGACGACCGACGAGGTGGCGCGCAGCACGTCCACGACAATGCCCGTCGGAACCGGAGCTGCCTCCCCGGGCGTAAAGGCGACGTGCACGTGCACCAGCAGGACGTTACTGGGTAGGCGCGCGGATACGATGACCCCGATGGCCACGCCCGAGCAGACGCAGACGATGGTCTGCTACCGCCATCCACGCAACGAGACCGCGGTGACTTGCTCCACCTGCGGGCGCCCTATTTGTCCCGAGTGCATGGTCTTCGCCCCGGTCGGGATCAAGTGCCCGGAGTGCGCGGGGCTCCCGAGCGGCACCCAGAAGGCGGCCGTGAAGGCGCGCTCGTATGCGAATCTCGGCACCGACTTCATCGTCACGAAGGCGCTGCTCGCCGCCAACGTGCTCGTCTTCCTCGCCCAGATCGTGCAGTCGGGCAGCATCACGAATCCCTACGGCGAGCTCTTCCAGCGGGGAGCCCTGTACGGGCCCTTCGTGGCGAACGGCGAATGGTACCGCCTCGTGAGCTGCGCCTTCCTGCACGGAGGCGTGCTGCACCTTTTCTTCAACATGCTGATGCTCTGGTGGTTCGGAAGACCGCTGGAGCTCCTGCTCGGCCGGGGGCGCTTCCTGGCCGTCTACTTCGTCTCCATCCTGGCGGGCTCGGCCGGCGCCCTCCTCGTCAGCCCCGAGGTGCCGACGATCGGCGCCTCGGGAGCCGTCTTCGGGATCCTCGGGGCCGGCCTCGTCCTGGAGCGGAGCCGGATCGACGTCTTCGGCGGCTCGGCGCTCCTCATCGTGATCCTCAACCTGGCGCTCAGCTTCACGCTGAACAACGTCTCGATCGGCGGCCACGTCGGCGGCCTCGTCGGCGGAGCGCTCTGCGTCTTCGCCTTCTCGAGCTTCGGGCGCGGACACGCGGTGTACGGGCGCTTCAACGTCCTCACGGCGCTCAGCCTCGTCGCCATCGCAGCCGGGAGCGTCCTCATCGCCTACTTCAAGGTTCGCGGCTACGCCTGACATCGACGTCCGAACGCTGACGGACGGGGGTCAGACCGCGCTCGAGATCGCCGAGCTCGCGGCGGACTTCCTGGCCGGCGCGCAGAAGAGCCTCGATCTCGCGCTCTACGACTTCGATCTGAAGGAGGACACGGCGAGGCTCGTCGCCGACGCGCTGCTCGAAGCGCAGAAGCGCGGCGTCGCCGTGCGCCTCGCGTTCAACGTCGACCACGACAAGCCGATCCCGGAGCCGCCGCCCCCGCGATCAGACCCCGACCTCCTGGACAACCTCGACGTTCCGACGAAGCGCATCCTCGGGGTCCCGGACCTCATGCACCACAAGTACGTCGTCAGGGACGGCGCAAATGTGTGGACGGGCTCCACGAACTGGACCGACGACTCGTGGGCGCGGGAGGAGAACGTGATCGTCACCGTGCGCTCGGAGGGAGTCGCAAAGCGGTACACCGAGGATTTCGAGCAGCTCTGGAACACGGAGGTCGTTGCCGAGACGGGCTTCGTCGAGCCCGACCCCGTGCGCGTCGGGGAGGCCCGCGTGCGGGCGTGGTTCACGCCCGGGCACGGCGAGGCTCTCGCCACGCGGATCGCCCACCGGGTCGCCAGGGCGAAGAAGCGCATTCGCCTCTGCTCCCCCGTCCTCACATCCGGCCCGATTCTCGGCGCGCTCGCCGAGGCGGTCTCGGACGGCAAGGTCGACATCGCCGGCGTCGTGGACGCCACGCAGATGAAGGGCGTCTACCACCAGTGGCGCCTGAACGGGAACTCGGAGTGGAAGATGCCCGCCATCACGCGCGTTTTCACCGGGGCGCCCTTCACCGGCAAGAACTCCATGCCGTACGGTCAGGGCGACGTGCACGACTTCATGCATGCGAAGGTCGTCGTGGCCGACGACTTCGTGTTCACGGGCAGCTACAACCTTTCCCACTCCGGCGAGGAGAACGCGGAAAACGTGCTGGAGATCGAGGACCACGGGGTCGCAGGCCAGCTCGCGTCGTTCGTGGACGACGTGCGTGGCCGGTACGACGCCGCCCCAATTCCCTAACAAACCCTTTACACCTGGCTCAAATGAGGGAGCAGAATTCTTTTCATTCGGTCGATAGAAGGCCTAGATGCGCCGTCTGCTTCTCCTTCTCACGGCTGCAGCGCTGTTCGCTCTTCCGTCCTCCGCCCAGGCCGCTCGCCTGCTCGGCGTCGTCGGGAGCCCCTACCGGATGCACAACCAGACGGCCCAGGACTCGAACGCTGTCATGCGCTTCACGGGCTGGGGCGGCGGCTGGCGCTGGGGCGGCGACTTCCCTGATCTCTTCGATGTGGGTCCGGGGCGCGTTCCGGTCTTCGCCGTCGGCATCCACGCTAAGGGCACGAGCGCTGCCGCCCTGACCCCGCGCCAAGTTGCCAACGGCGCCGGCGACGGCTACCTGATGGCGATGGGCAGGGCGATCTCCGCCTGGGGAAAGCCCATCTATGTCCGGCCCTTCCCCGAGATGAACGGCTACTGGAACGGGATGTGTGCGTTCAACCAGAACGGCAGCTACCGGGGAGCCGCGCATTCGACCCGTAATTTCCGCCTCGCCTTCCGGCGCCTCTACCTCATCCTGCACGGCGGCGACGTGGCCACGATGAACGCGCGTTTCCACAAGTGGGGCGTGCGCCGGCTGCAGAGCAGGAACACTGCGCTGCCGGTCAACCGGAAGCCCACGCTCAAGGTTCTCTGGAACCCCCAGGGCTTCGGCAGCCCCGACATCCCTGCGAACAGCGCCCAGGCGTATTACCCGGGCAACCCGTACGTGGACGTCGTCGGGGACGACATCTACGACCAGGGCGGCCGCTACGAGTACGACGCGATGGTCGACCTCTACAAGGCGCACCCCAAGAAGCCGTTCGCCCTCGGCGAGTTCGGTCTCTGGGGCGTCGACGACCCCGCGTTCATCCGCAGGATGGCGTACTTCATCCGGAACTACAGGCGCACCGAGCTCGCCATTTACTACGAATCGGAGTCCGGTTCCCAGTTCGACCTGGGGAACAAGGGCGCCAGCCGCGCCGCCTACAAGCGGTACCTCTCTCCGCTGGGCTAGCCGGTCCGGTCGCGGGGCTCCTCGCCTGCCTTCCGGTGGCCTTCAGCCGCCCACCTGGACGGCGCCGATGCCTGACTCGGCGAGCGTCGCCTGGGCGGCGGCGAGGCGCGCGAGCGGCACGCGGTACGGCGAGCACGAGACGTAGTCGAGCCCGAGCCGGTGGCAGAACGCGACGGATGTCGGATCGCCGCCGTGCTCCCCGCAGATGCCCATCTTCATGTCGGGCTTGACCGACCGCGCGCGCTCGACGGCGAGCTCCATGAGCTCGCCCACTCCGCTCTGGTCCAGGGTCTCGAACGGATTCTGGCGCAGGATGCCCTCGTCCAGATAGTGCGTGAGGAACTTCCCCTCGGCGTCGTCGCGCGAGAAGCCGAGGGTGGTTTGCGTGAGGTCGTTCGTGCCGAAGCTGAGGAAGTCCGCGTGCTCGGCGATCTCGTCCGCGCGGACGCACGCGCGCGGTAGCTCGACCATCGTCCCGCAGGTGTAGGCCACGTCGCCCTCCTCGGCGGCGGTGCGCACCGTCAGCTCGCGCAGGCGCCTGAGCTCTTCGGCGAAGCCCACGAGGGGATGCATGATCTCGACGAGCGGCGCGTCCCCGGTCTTCTCCTCGACCGCATCAGCAGCGCGGACGATCGCGCGCACCTGCATCTCGTAGATCTCCGGGAAGAGCAGGCCCAGGCGGCAACCACGCGTCCCGAGCATCGGGTTGTTCTCGCGCAGAGCGCGGATGCGGCGGGCCATCTCGGCGGACTCCGCCTCTTCGAGCGAGGGGAGGAACTCGTGCAGCGGAGGGTCGAGGAGCCGGATCGTGACCGGGAGGCCGGCCATTGCCTCGAAGATGCCCTCGAAGTCCTCCTGCTGGTGCGGGAGCAGCTTCGCGAGCGCGTCCCGCCGCTCGTCCTCGCCGGAGGCCATGATCATGGCGCGCACGAGCGGCAGGCGGTCGTCGGCCATGAACATGTGTTCCGTGCGACAGAGACCGATGCCCTGCGCGCCGAACTCGCGCGCCTTGGCCGCGTCGCCGGGCGTGTCTGCGTTGGCCCGCACCCGCAGGCGGCGGATGTCGTCGGCCCAAGCGAGGAGGAACTCGAAATCGTCGTTTATCCGAGGCGCGACGAGGTTGACCTCGCCGACGATCACCTCGCCGGTGCCCCCGTCGATCGTGAGCACGTCGCCTTCTGCGAGCTCCTGGCCGCCGATCTTCAGCTTCCGCGCGTCGAGATCGATGCTCAGCCCCTCGCAGCCGGCCACGCACGGCTTGCCCATCCCCCGCGCGACGACGGCCGCGTGCGAAGTCATGCCGCCCTGCGCGGTGAGAACGCCGCGTGCCTCGAGGATGCCGTGGATGTCGTCCGGCGTCGTCTCCCAGCGGACGAGGATGACGTCCTCTCCGCGCTTGCCGGCGTCCTCCGCCGCGTCGGCGTCGAGCACGACCTTCCCCATGGCCGCTCCCGGAGAGGCGTTGAGGCCCTTCGCGGCGACCTCGTAGTCCGCCTTCGGGTCGATCATGGGGTGGAGAAGCTGGTCGAGCTGCTTCGGGTCGATCCTCCCGATCGCCTCCTCCTTCGAGATCAGGCCTTCGTCGACCATGTCGACGGCGATCTTCAGCGCCGCCTGCGCCGTGCGCTTGCCGCTTCTCGTCTGCAGGAGGTAGAGGCGGCCCTCCTCGATCGTGAACTCGATGTCCTGCATCTCGCGGTAGTGCTCCTCGAGCCTGCGCATCGTCTCGACGAGCTCGTCATGAGCCTCCGAAAACCGCTCCTTCATCTCGGCGAGGGGCTGCGGCGTACGGATTCCGGCGACGACGTCCTCACCCTGCGCGTTGGCGAGGAACTCACCCCAGGCGCCCGGCTCGCCCGTCCCTGGGTCGCGTGTGAAGGCGACGCCGGTCCCGGAGTCGTCGCCCTTGTTGCCGAAGACCATTTGGACGACGTTGACCGCGGTGCCGAGATCGTCCGGGATGTCGTTCGCGCGCCGGTAGACCTGGGCGCGAGGGGTGTCCCAGGAGTCGAAGACGGCCCGGACCGCGGCGGCGAGCTGCTCCTCCGCGCCTTGGGGGAAGTCGTGGCCGGCGCCCCCCTCGTAGATCTGCTTGAAGCGCTCGATGAGGTCGCGCAGGCCGTCCGCGTCGAGCTCCACGTCCTGCACGACGCCCTTCTCGCGCTTCAGCTCCGAGAAGGCCTCCTCGAAGCGGTGCGCGTCCACGCCGGCGACGACGTCTCCGTACATCTGGATGAGTCGGCGGTAGGCGTCGTAGGCGAAGCGCTCGTTCCCGGTCGCACTGGCCAGGCCCTCGACGGATTCGTCGTTCAGGCCGAGGTTGAGGATCGTGTCCATCATTCCGGGCATCGAGATCGCGGCGCCCGAGCGCACCGAGACGAGCAATGGGTCGTCGGGGTCGCCGAAGCGCTTGCCCGCCGCCTCTTCGAGCCGGCGCATGTGCTCGGTGATCTCGTCCTCGAGCCCGTCCGGGATCTGCCCTCCGTCGTTCATATAGGCGACACAGGCCGCCGTGGTGACGGTGAAGCCGGCGGGGACCGGAATCCCGATCGCGGTCATCTCGGCTAGGCCGACTCCCTTGCCGCCCAGGAGCTCCCGCCCGAGATCGGCGCTCTCGGTGAAGTCGTAGACGTAGCGCTCACTCATCGTGGGCGGGATTATCACGTCTCTTTTCGCCGTCTTGACGGATCAAGAGGCAGCCAAGACACTGCCGCAATGCCCCGCACGGCCGTCACGCTGGGCGTCCTCGCCATCCTCGTCGCTTGTTCCCTCGCGGGAGGCGGCTTCTTCGACGGGCACGGCGCTCTCCTCTAACGAGGGAATCGAGGCCGATTACCCCATTCGGTCATGGCGCCTCACCCGGATGTGCACCATGGTCCACGCAACGGGCACGATTAGACGCGGGGCGCCGCAGCCTACGTCTCGGCCCGAGAAGAGGCGGCTCGGCACCACGGCCGCCTCTGTTTTTTAAGCCTAGGCGGAGCTCGATTCGTGCCTGGTGCGCCACTCGGCGAGCCAGGAGACGAGTCGGATGCCCATCCAGACGGGCGTCAGGAGCACGTAGAAGACGAAGAGCCCGAGGGCGAGGAGCACCATCCAGAACGGCCAGTAGTAGAGGGGGATCTTGGGCTTCGTGCTCATGCCGGCGCTCCCGCTTCCAGCCGCCGCTGCTCCACGATCCGGATGATGCGCCTGGCGGTCTCCTCGATGGCGAGATTCGACACCTCGATCACGGGGCACCCGAGTCCCCGGTGCACCTCCTCGGCGCGCTCGAGCTCCTCGTAGATTTCCGCCAGGTCGGCGTAACGCCTCTTTGCGCCCCTCATGCCGCGGGCCCGCTCGCTGCGGATCTCCGCCAGGGTCTCGGCGTCGATCGTCACGCCCACGATCTTGGCCGGATCGATGTCCTCGAGCTCCCTCGGCGGGTCGACGCCGGGCACGATCGGGACGTTTGCGGTCTTGTAGCCGAGGTACCCGAGGTAGATCGAGAGCGGTGTCTTCGAGCTGCGCGAGACACCCACGAGGACGATGTCCGCGTCCTGGAGCCCGGCCACGCCCACGCCGTCGTCGAAGCGAACGGCGAACTCGATCGCGGCTATGCGCTTGAAGTAGCTCGAGTCGAGGACCGGCCTTGCGGCCGGCGTCATCGTGGCCGGCTGGCCCGACACCCGGGCAACAGCGTCGATGGGATGCCCGAGCAGATCGCAGTAGTGCAGGCGGTAGCGCCGGCAGAGCGTCCGCATCGCCTCGCGAAACTCACGGTCGACCAGGGTGTACATGAGGACGGCGCGGCGGCCTCTGGCCCGCGCCGCGGCGAGCTGGACGTCGTCCACGCTCGTGATCCGCGGGTGCCTCACGATCTCGAACTCCTCCTCGGGGAACTGGCGCTCGACCGCCTCGGCGAGCCGCGCGGCCGTCTCTCCGGTCGAGTCTGAGACGACGTGGATCTCGACCGCGTCGCTCATCACGGGATCTGGCCGATGTCTCCGAGGAGGCCGAGCGTGTGCTTCACGTCGAGCAGGAGCTTCAACCGGTTCTCGCGCAGCTGCGCGTCCTCCGCCATCACGAGCACCTCGTCGAAGAAGCGGTCGAGCACGGGGAAGATGGCCGCCGCGGTAGCGAACGCCTTGTCGAACTCCTCGAGGTCGGTGAGCCGTTTGATCTCGGGCCAGGAACGCCCGACGACGTCGTGCAGCTCGATCTCGGCGGCCTCCGTGAGGAGCGAGTCCTGTGCCGGTGTGTCGAGCTCCGCACCGCCCACGATCCGCGACGCACGCGTGTACGCGGTGTGGAGCTGGTCGAGCCGCCCATCCGCAAGCCCGGCGAGCCACTCCGCGAGCCTCGCATACGCGCCGAGATCTTCGAGCCGGGCGAGTCGCGCCGCGCGGACGTACTCCACGGGGATGGAGAGGAGCGACTCGAAGCGCTCCACGACGAAGTCGAAGACGGGGCCGGGATCCTGCTCCGCCTCGACGCCCTGCTGGATCAAGAGCCGCTGGTCGAGGTCGACGAGCTGGTGGAGCTGGATGCGGACGTTCCCCTCGAGCGCGAGCCGGCAGAGGCCGATCGCGGCGCGGCGCAGCCCGTAGGGGTCGCGGGACCCGGTGGGCCGCTGGCCGAGCGCGAAGCCGACAGTGAGATTGTCGATCTTGTCCGCCGCCGCGAGGACTCGGCCGGTCTCGGTCTCGGGGAGAGGACCGCCGGCCGAGTCCGGAAGGTACTGCTCGTCGATGGCCGCGCAGACCGCCTCCGGGAACCCGGCGAGGCTCGCGTACTCCGCACCGATGTGACCTTCGAGGTCCGGGAACTCGCGAACGAGCTCCGCCGCCTGATCCGCCTTCGAGAGACGGGCCGCCTCGCGAGAGGCATCGCCTCCGCCGAGGTCCTCGACGAGCGCTTCGAGCCGCGCAACCTTGTCGCCGTACGTTCCCGCGCCGGCGAAGAAGGTGATGCGGGCGGACTCCTCGACGAGGGCCTCGACCCCCTTGGCGACGTCGCGCTCGAAGGTGAAGGACGCGTCCTCGAGCCGGCCTTCGAGCACGCGCTCGTTTCCCGTGACGACGGTCTCCGCATCGCCGCCGTTGGAGACGAACGCGAAGCGGTTTCGCTCGAGCGGGAAATACCGCTGGTGCGACTGCATCGCGGTTTCGACCACTCGCCGCGGGAGCGAGAGGAAGCGCTCGTCGAAGCTTCCGGCGAGCACGGTGGGCCACTCGGCCAGGTGCACGACCTCCTGGAGGACCTCCTCGTTTGGCTCCTCGAGCCCGAGGCCGGCGAGGCCCTCGCGGATCGCGTCCAGGCGCGCCGCCTGATCGGGCTCGACGTCGGCCGCACGGAGGCATGCGAGGTAGTCACGAGCCTTCGGGATCAACACTTCTCCGTGCGTCTGGCGATGGCCCGACGAGGACTCGCCGAACCCTTGCACGGTCTGGTCGTCGAGCTTGGCGCAGAGCCAGCGCACGGGCCGCGCGAAACGTCGACCGGTGTCGTCCCAGCGCATCGACTTCGAGAAGCTGAGGCTCCCGACGATCTCGTTCAGCCGATCGGGGAGCGCCTCGAGGAGCGGCTTGCCGGGGACGAGCACGCCGAGGAACCCGTCGCGGACTTCGAGCGCGTCGACCTCCACGCCTTGCTTCTTGGCGAAGCCCGCGGCAGCCTGGTCGCGCAGGTGCTCGGGCGGCCCCTTGACCCATTCGTCCGCCTGCTTCTCCGGAAGGTCGTCGACGAGGAGGACGAGCCGGCGAGGGCCGACGTACACCCGCCCCTCGCCGAGCTTCCCGAGCTCGTCGTGAAGCTGAGCCTCGGCCTCCCGGCACGCAGAGGCCGGAAGCTCCTCGCAGCCGATCTCAAACAGCAGGCTCGGCAATCTTCTCCACGTAGAGCTGGGCCACCTTTCGCGCGAGGCTGCGCACACGGCCTATGTACGCAGCTCGCTCCGTCACTGAGATCGCCCCGCGCGCATCGAGCAGGTTGAAGGTGTGCGAGCACTTGAGCACCTGGTCGTAGGCGGGGAGCGGCAGTTCGCGATCGAGGAGGGCGCGGCATTCGGCCTCGTGCTCGTCGAAGCGCCGCGTGAGCACGTCCACGGGCGCGGCCTCGAAGTTGTAGACCGACCATTCGCGCTCGCTCTCCCGGTAGACGTCGCCCCAGACCACTCCCGGCGCCCACTCCAGCTCGAGCGCCGAGCGCTTCCCCTGCAGGAACATCGCCAGGCGCTCGAGGCCGTAGGTGATCTCCGCGGGGACGAGCTCGACCTCGAGGCCTCCGAGCTGCTGGAAGTACGTGAACTGGGTGACCTCCATCCCGTCGCACCAGACCTCCCACCCGAGGCCCCAGGCGCCGAGCGTCGGCCCCTCCCAGTCGTCCTCGACAAGCCGGACGTCGTGCTTCTTCGTGTCGATGCCCACGGCCTCGAGGGAGGCGAAATACAGATCGAGCACATCCTCGGGAGCGGGCTTTAGAAGCACCTGGTACTGGAAGTAGTGCTGGAAGCGGAAGGGGTTCTCGCCGTAGCGCCCGTCCGTCGGCCGGATGCACGGCTCCACGTAGGCCGTCTTCCAGGGCTGCGGCCCGAGGCAGCGGAGGAAGGTTGCCGGATTGAACGTTCCCGCGCCGAGCTCGGTGTGGTACGGCTGCATGATCACGCAGCCGTAGTCGGCCCAGTAGCGCTCCAGGCCCGCGATCATGTCCTGGTAGGTCCCGCCGCTCACGCGCGGTTCTGGGCCAGCGTCCGCAGCCGGAAGCCTCCGTGGTACTCGTACGAGGCCTCGATCACGCGCAGGCACTCGCGCAGCCCGCGGGGTGTCGAGACAGAACCCCCAGCGTCGGCCAGCGGGCGCTCGA
>DATAOL010000139.1:0-4328 GCA_036265755.1 Gaiellaceae bacterium
CCCCGCGGAGATAGGTGTTGAACCCGGTGCCGCAACGTGACACCATCGAGGCACACCAGGGGACTCGGGGATAGGGAGAGACTATGAGGCTGCGTTGGTTGGTCGTGCTCGCTTTCGCAGGGGCTGCACTCATCGGAGGAGGATCGAGCTCCGGGGCAAGCACCCCCGTGTGCTCGACGAGCGGACCTCGCGTCTGCGTCGACCTGGTCGGCACGCCGGCGACCGTTGCGCCGTCGGGGGAAACGGCTCACTACGTCAACTACGTCTCGCACGTCTCCAACCAGGGAAACCGGTCCGCGACGCACGTCACGGCCGACGTCGACCTGACGGGAGGCCTCGTGCTCGTCTCGGCGACATCGAGCACCGGCACCTGCTCGATCAGCGCGGAGCCGACCTGCACCATCGGCAGACTTGCCAGCGGATCCACGGCGACCGTCCAGTTCGTCGCACGCGCGCCGGAGACCGAGGGCACAGCTTCGGCGTCTCTCGAGGCGCGCTTCGATGAAACCAACAACGACAGCCCGACCCCCGACCCGAAGCAGGATTCAGTGCTCGTCCAGGAGCACACCACGGTGAAGGTGCCCGACGGAAGCGCCGCGTCCTTCGTCCCGAAGGGCGCATCTCTCACGTTGACGACCGATCCCACCGATACGGGCGTCACGACAGCGACCGATCCCCTGATCGGCCAGGCGGTCATCACGACGTCGTCGGTTGCCACGACGGCGTCGATCGACGAGGTCTCCGCCCCGTTCACTTGTCCGAAGAAGGTCGTCTGCCGCGGCGGCGACTGGTTCCACGCAGACATTCCGGGAACGTTCAACCCGCCGCTCGCCTTCCCGCTGCGCTGGGACAAGACGTTGATCCCGACCTCGCTCACCGTCAGGAAATTTGCGCTGATCTACACCGAATGTCTGAACGGCTGCAAGCTGCAGATCATCTCGGCCCGCTGCAGCTCATCGAATCCGAACGCCTCGGAGCTGCCCTGCCTGACCGGCGTTGCGAAGCTGAGCGACGGCGACTACGTCGCGACACTCATCAGCAACCACAACGGGCACATGCGCTAGGTCGAGGCTGCTGGAACGCGAAGCGCCTCGACGGCGGCAACGTTCCCCTTGGCCTCGAAGAGCTCGACGGCGCCCTCCAACACGTCGTCGGCGTCTTTGCGCCGACCCGAAAGTCGAAGGATTTCCGCCAGGTCGACGAGGGTCTCCGCTTGTGCCACGACCGAGTCGGTACGCCTGAGGAGATCGACCGCCTCCCCGATGAGGATGAGCGCGGCGTCGCGATTCCCCTTGTGCGCGAGGATCTTGGCCTGCACCGTCCGCCAGAGCGTTGTCGAGGCAACGTCGTCCGGGTCCGCGAGCTCCTGCGCTTGACGGCTGCATTTTTCCGCCTCGTCGAGACGGCCCTGCGCATACAAGACCCGCGCCAGCTCGCCGGCCACGGTTGAGAGGAGATACCTCTCGCCGAGCTCCATGAGCGCCTCGTAATCGCGACGGAGTGCAAGCTCGGCGGCGGGAAGATCGCCGGCGAGAAACTCGACTCGGCTTGCCTCGAGGGAGGTGGACGCCCCTGCGACCGTCGGCCCCAGCTCCGCGAGCAAAGCGCGGGCCTCGGCGGAGAGCCGGCGCGCGCGGTCGAAGTCACCGCGCATCCCCACGAGCGCCGCCAGGATGCTCGTCACGAGGCCTTGCGTGCGCCGGTCCCCCTGGGCCTCGGACGCGATCGTCTCGCAACGTTCGATCGCCTCCGAGACCGGGGTCGGCCCGTGCAGGGCGGCGATCGCGTAGTGAACTGCGGCTAGCCGGATCTGTCGTCCTTCCTGGGCGTTCCGTGCATGCTCCATCGCCCGCTCCGCAGCGCCGGTCGCAAGGCCGTAGCGCCCCGAGGTCCCGTGAGCCCACGCGAGCAGGCGCCAGATGGTGGCGAGCATGGCGTCGTCACCTTCGTCGCCCGGTTGCTCGAGCATCCGGGACGCCTCCTCGACGAGGCGTTCGCTCCACCTCTCGGCCGAGCCGGCCTGGGCCTTCAGGCGAAGGAGGAAAAGCTCCGCGAGCGCGGGCGCGAGTCCGTCTCCCTCGCGTCGCGCTTCGATCGCCTCTTCGAGGAAGAGCTCGGCCCACGGAAACTCGCCCACTTCCAAGAGCGCTTCGCCGAGCTCGGGAACGAGCTCCAGGCGTGACGGATCGCGCTCGGGCAGGATCATGGCGGCTCGGCGGAGGAGGTTGGCCGCTGCCGGCATGTCGCCGCGGGCGAACGCCCGGCGACCGGCGGAGGACAGCCGCTCGGCCGCACGGCGTCCCAGCTCCATCCCGTGATCGTCCAGAGGGCCGAGTTCTTTCAGGTTGCTGTGAGCTTGCTCCAGGTGGTAGCCGAGGATCTCCTCGAACTCGACTGCACGGTCGCGGTCGCTGTTCACCCGGTCGGCCCAGTCCACGAAGCGCTCGTGCAGCGTCGCCCGTGTGCGCTTCAGCATCCCCTGATAGGCGGCCTCGCGGACGAGGACGTGCGCGAAGCGATAGTGGGCACCGGCACCGATCGCCTCGACCCCGGTCTGGACGAGGTGCTTGCGGCAGAGAGACGGGATGATCCTGTCGAGCTGGGCGGCCACGTTGTCCGACACCAGCTCGCGCAGGGCATCCTCCGGGAAGACCAGGCCGGACACGGAGGCGGCTTCGATCACCAGGCGTTCCTCGGGCCCGAGCAGGTCGAGGCGTGCCGCGAGGAGCGCCTGGATCGTCGGCGGTACCGCGATCTCGTCGGCGCTCCCGCCCGGCACCCAACGATCGTCCTCGAGTCGTAGCGCGCCCTCGTCCACCATCATCGAGAGCATCTGCTCGACGAAGAGCGGGTTGCCCTCGGCGGCCTCCACGATCCGGGCATGGACCTCGGGATCCAGCTCGGCATTGCCGAGGAGGTTCTCCGCCACGCGCGCGGCATCGTCCGCGGAGAGCGGCTCGAGAGACACCACCTGCGACCCGGGCAGGCTTTCCCAGCCCGGCCGGATGTCGAGCAGTTCGTGGCGCGCAAGGCAGACGAGCACAATCGGGCGCTCGGCTGAGCTGAGCACGTGCTCGATGAGGTCGAGCAGCGTCGTCTCCGCCCAGTGAATGTCTTCGACGACGACGACGAGCGGCCTCGCCGCCGCCATTGTCTCGAGCAGCTTACGGACGCCCCAGAAAGTCTCCTCGACGGGGAACTCTTCTGCCGAGAGCCCGACGGCGGCGGCGACGCGCCGGGCGACAGCATCGTCTCGCGCGAGCTCGGCGATCTTCCCCCGCGCCACATCGGGCGGGTCCTCCTCGAGGATTCCCGCTGCCTTTCTGACCATCTCGACGACGGGCCAGAACGTGATGCCTCGTCCGTGCGAGAGACAGCGCCCTCGCGCGACCGCGGCCGCCCGGGTGAGCTGCGCGACGAGCTCGTCGGCCAGACGAGACTTCCCCATGCCCGGGCTGCCGAAAACCGTCGCGAGCCTGCAGCGGCCGGCCGAAACCGCGTCGGAGAACGCGCCGAGCAGGAGGCCGAGCTCGCGCTCTCTTCCGACGAGCGGTCCCTGCTCCCTCGCAACCTGTGACCCGGCCTCGGCCAGGCCCAGGAGACGGTAGGCGGGAACCGGCTCCGCCTTGCCTTTGAGGTCGAGTGGCTCGACTGCCTCGACCTCGACGGCATCCCGGACGAGCCGATACGTCAAGTCCCCGAGAAGAACTTCACCGGCCTTGGCGGCCTGCTCGAGGCGCGCGGCGACGTTGACGGTGTCGCCCGTGACGAGCCGCTGGCCGGCGGTCACGTCACCGGCGACGACCTCCCCGGTGTTCACGCCCGTCCGGTTCGCAAGCCGCACCCCCCAGCCGCGCTCGAGCTCCTCGTTGAGATTTTCGAGGGCGGTCTGCATCTCGACCGCCGCGGTCACCGCGCGAAGGGCATCGTCCTCGCGGAGCTTCGGCAGGCCGAAGACCGCCATGATCGCGTCGCCGATGAACTTCTCCACGGCCCCGCCGTGGAGCTGGAGGACCGCCTGCATGGCCTCGAAATACCGCTGCAGGATCTCCCGCAGCGTCTCCGAGTCCATCGACTCGCCGAGGCTCGTGGAGCCGACGAGATCGCTGAAGACGA
Organism: Gaiellaceae bacterium; assembly: GCA_036265755.1. GTDB lineage: Bacteria > Actinomycetota > Thermoleophilia > Gaiellales > Gaiellaceae > DATEOR01. Next base: position 4,117 of record DATAOL010000139.1, read on the forward strand.
CCGTGACGGTCTTGCGCACCTCTTGCGGCGCTTCAGCTGCTGCAAAGGGGGTCCCGCAGAACCCGCAGAGCCGAAATCGATCGGGGTTCTCCTCGCCACAATTGGCGCAGATCTTCACCGTTTGAGTGTACTCCGCAGGGAAGCGGCACTATCTCCGCGCTCCTGGAATTTGCAGGCAGAACGAGGGGTTCGGAGTAGAATCACGTACTCCG
>DATAOL010000140.1:0-14476 GCA_036265755.1 Gaiellaceae bacterium
CGGCGGCGCAGGCGGGTACGGTGAAAGCGTGCCCGTGAACGGCCGCAGCCGCTGGCTCGCGCTTTACGTGCTTTGTCTCGGCGACATCATGATCGTCCTCGACAGCACGATCGTGAACGTCGCGTTGCCGTCGATTCGGGACGATCTCGGCTTCTCTCAGACTTCCTTGGCATGGGTCGTGAACGCGTACTTGCTCACGTTCGGCGGCTTCTTGCTTCTGGGCGGCCGCCTCGGTGACCTCTACGGGCACCGGCGCCTCTTCCTCATCGGGATCTCGATCTTCACGACGGCCTCGCTCGCGTGCGGACTTGCCAACTCCCAGACGTTCCTCATCACCGCCCGCGCAATACAGGGTTTCGGCGGCGCGATCGTTTCGGTCGTCGTCCTCTCGCTGATCATGATCATGTTCACCGAGCCGGCCGAACGGGCGAAAGCCATGGGCGTCGTCGGCTTCGTGCTGTCGGGAGGCGGGACTGCCGGTGTGCTTCTCGGCGGGATACTCACGGACCTTCTCAGCTGGCACTGGATCTTTCTCGTCAACATCCCGGTCGGCATCGCGGTCTTCGTGCTCTCCGTCTACCTCTGCCCGACCGTGCAGGCGCCGGCCGGGGAGCGGCGGCTCGACATAGGCGGCGCCATCACCGTGACTGCGGCGCTGATGCTCGCCGTCTATGCGATCGTGAAGGGCAACGAGGTCGGCTGGACCTCCGGGCGAACCCTCGGCTTTCTGGGCGCGTCCCTCGCCCTGTTCGTCGTCTTCGTTGTGATCGAGGCGCGCCATCCTGCGCCGCTCATGCCGCTCAGCCTGTTTCGGCACCGGAACCTCTCCGTCGCCAACATCGTCGGGATCCTGATGGCGGCCGCGATGTTCGCGATGTTCTTCTTCTCGGCGCTCTATCTGCAGCTCGTGCTCGACTACAGCCCGCTCGAGGTCGGCCTCGCCTTCTTGCCCTCGACGTTGGTCTGGGGGCTCTCGTCGCTGTTCCTCTCCGATCGCCTCGTGATGAAATTCGGCCTCAAGCCGCCGCTCGTCGGCGGCCTCGGTTTCTTCATCGTAGGCCTGCTCCTCTTCGCCCGCGCGCCCGTGGACGGGAGCTTCACCACGGATGTTCTCCTGCCGATGCTGCTCTTCGGCCTCGGTGGCGGAATCACGTTCAATCCGCTTCTGCTCGCGGCCATGGGCGACGTCGAACCACAGGACTCCGGTTTGGCCTCGGGTGTTGTGAACACCGCGTTCATGATGGGCGGCGCGCTCGGCCTCGCCGTGCTCGCGGCGATCGCGACGTCACGCACGGACAACCTGCTCGCCTCGGGTGGCTCTCAGGCCGAGGCACTCACCGGCGGCTACCACGCGGCGTTCATGGTCGGCGCCCTCTTCGCCGCAGTCGCAGGCGTGCTCGCGGCCACGCTGCTCCGCCCGGTCTCGGCGCCCGGGCACGCAATGGCAGAGCCCGCTACTGCTCAGGCAGAGTAGCGACCAGTAGCTGTCTTCAGATTCTTCGCGTGTTGAGTCTGGTCAGGAGCGATCGTGGTACCCTCAGTGAGTCTTCTGACTCAGTTTCCTCGCCCGCCAGGCGAGCGCCGCATCGGGTGTTCGGTTGTAGGTCGGCTCGGTCAGGAGCATCCACATGAAGGAGGCCACTTGATGGCCACCACCAGTCCTGAGTCCGCGACCCAAAGCGTGAAGGATCCCGGAACGAGGATCCTTGTCCGCTTCACGGCCGCGCCCGAGGTCACAGCCGAACAGTACGACGAGACGATCCGCCGTTTGGAAAAGTCCGGCGACTGGTTGCCGAAGGGACTTGAATACCACGTCGCTTTCCGTTCCGACGGCAAGTTCCGCGTCAGCGAGATCTGGGATTCGCGGGAGCAGCTCGACGCGTTCGAGAAGCGCCTGAGGCCAGTACTCGACGACGTCGGGATCGAGTTCGCAAGCAAGCCCGAGCTGCTCGAGATCCACAACATCGTCAAGCGCCCATAAGCGCTAATCCACGATCGCCCGGTTTCGGGTGACATGGCTGAGGACCTACGGGGGCGTCGATGCCCCACGTGGGCCCTCAAGAGACGATCGGACCGAAAGTCTCGTAGCCGTCTCGGCCGGGAAGTTCAAGGGAGAAGGCATGGAAAACCGAGCATCTCCACAGGAAATGAACGACCGGACCTATCGGTCACTGCGCAGGACCGGGGCTGAGGGAGGCGACTTTGCCTGCGAATGTGGGAGCGAAGGCTGCAGCGAGCGGATTGGACTCCTGGTGATCGAATACGCCGCGCGCGACAGCCATGCACTGCTTGCGCCAGGGCATCAAGTCGTGCCTGACTGAGTCACCCGGTTGCGGTTGGCCGCAGCGGCGGGCCCACTGGTCGCGTCGGCTCAGCCGAGAACCGGTTCCTCGGCCGACGCAGACGGTTCCGGGTCGGGGAGGCGTGTCATTCGCAACGCGTTGCCCGCGCCCGCGAGCGCCGCGAGGAGAGTGAGGCCCAAGGCGACCTGGAGCGCGAGGTGCCGCGCGTCCTCGTTGATGCCGACGATCTCCTCCTGAACGGGTTGCGGCTCGTCGGCCAGGAGCTCCTCGAGCTGCGCGTCGCTCATGACCTGTGCGTCGTCCTCGAGGACAGTCGCGATGTGCTCCTGATCCTCGGGCGGGAGCAGGGTGCTGGACTCAGCCATGTTCGTGAAGGCGATCGACAGCGTGGCGAGCATGATCGCTCCTGCGAAGGCGAGGCCGAACGACAGGCCGAACGAAGACGTCGCCGACGTGACGCCCGCGGCCTGGCCCACCTCTTTCTCCGACATAGGGGAAAGCGCATAGTTGTTCAGCTGGGACGCCATGAGGCCGAGGCCCGCTCCCGCGAGCACGAGGGGGATGGCCAGATGCCAGCCGGAATCCGCACGCGGAACGAGCGGGATCAGGATCGCGATCGCGGCCGCAAGCAGGACGAACCCGGCCATGATCACGCTGCTCGCTCGCCGCCTACCCGCCCGTTTCCCGGCCAGCAGAGCGACCCCGAACATCGTCAGTGAGAGCGGCGCGAGGGTCACACCTGCCTGGAGCGCGTTGTATCCCCAGACGAGCTGCAAGTAGATCGGGAGCGCGATCAACATTCCGCCGAGCGCGACCTGCTGGAGGAAGATGCCGGTAACTCCGACCCTGAAGAGCTTGGACCGAAACAGCGTCGGATCGAGAAGCGTGGGCTTTCCCTGGCGCTTGCGCCGGACGAGCCAGTACACGAGCGCCGCCATCGCCGCGGCGCCGATCGCGAGGAGAGCGGCCACGGACTCGCCTCCCTCCTGCCAGACGAGGACGCCGACGACGAGCCCGCCCATGCCCAGCACAGACAAGACGGCGCCGACGATGTCGACGGAGCGATCCCCTGTGTACTCGGCATCCCGGATGCGCCTGCTCCCGAGGAGGACGATCGTGATGATGACTCCCTCGAGCAAGAACCCGGCCCGCCAGGAGATCAGCGTCGTCACGAAGCCGCCGATGAGAGGTCCGATGGCGGCCGCGATGGCGCCGGAGGCACCGATGAGCGCGAACACCCTGGCCCGCGCCTTGCCCTCGAAGTTACCGTGGATGAGCGCCTGCATCGCGGGGAGATAGAGGGAGGCACCCGAGCCCCCCGATGACGGCCCAGAAAACGATGATCGCTGTCAGGCCCTGGGCGAACACCATCGAAAGCGCCCCGACGAGGTAGAAGAGCAGCCCGACGACGTAGGCGCGCTTGCGGCCGAAGAGGTCGCCGAGCTTGCTGCTGATGAGGATGAATGCCGCGGACACAAGCGCCTCGATCGCCACCGCCGACTGAACGCCGCTCACCGTGGTGTCGAGATCGCGAACCACGGCGGAAATCGAGACGTTCATGAACGACGTGTCGATCACGAAGACGAACATCGCCGCCGCGAGGAGTGCGCCGAGTAGCGGAGTGCCCCCCTGCTCTTCCGTTGGGTTCATGGTGCGCGCTTCATTCGAGCGTGGCGTGATCGTTCCTTGCACATTCAGAGATGCACGCCGGTTCGAGAACCTCGGTCGAAGTCTCGAGGCGGCCGATTCTCGAAGGCGCCCAGAATCAAGGCTTTGCGTCGCCAACGCTTTCAGGTAGCTTCTTGCAGGCAACCTGAGCCCCGACCGACTGGAGAAAGTGTGACGCTCGCAGCGGACTACCCGTTCCTCGATGTCATGTGGACGATGCTGGTGTTCTTCCTCTGGGTGCTGTGGTTCTGGCTCCTGTTCACCGTCTTCGCGGACATCTTCCGCCGGCACGACCTCTCGGGGGTCGGAAAGGCCGGATGGATCATCTTCGCGATCCTGCTGCCATATCTCGGCGTCTTCATCTATTTGATCTCCCAGGGTCAGGGGATGGCGAAGCGGAACGTCGACCAGGCGCGAGCCCAACAGGAGCAGTTCGACGACTACGTGCGCCAGACCGCCGGCGGAGGCTCGGCGGCCGAGATCGAGAAGGCGAAGAGCCTGCTCGACAGCGGCGCCATTTCGCAGGCCGAATACGACGCAATCAAGGCAAAGGCCTTGGCCTAGCGGCGGCCGAGCCGGGAGGAGAGAGAACATGGAAGAGATCGGACCCGTCGACTTCGCGGTCGTAGCGTTTCCGGGCAACCGCTTTCGCGGCGAGATCGGGCCGGCCCTGGCCGACCTCGTCGACGCGGGCACCATCCGGATCATCGACATCGCGTTTGCCGGCAAGGACGGCGACGGTAATGCGGTCGCCTTCGAGCTGACCGACCTGGACGACGACGTCCAGGCGAGCCTCGAGAAGGCGGGCATCGAAGTCCAGGGGCTATTGAACGACGAGGACCTCGTCAGCATTGCGGAGGAGCTCGAGCCGGACTCCTCGGCCGCGGTCATCGTCTGGGAGAACGTCTGGGCCCGGAAGGTCACACAAGCCATGCGCGACGCCGGTGGGATCCTGGTCACCTTCGAGCGGCTGCCGCACGAGGTCGTCCAGGCTGCCCGCGAGTGGGCGCTCGAGCAGGCCAACGCGTAGGGAGGAGACGAACATGTTCATGCGCAGAGGCCCTGGGCTCGTCCGAGCCGCAGCGACGACGGCGGTGGTGGCGGGCACGGCAGGGGCGGTTAGGCATCGACAGGAGCAGCGCTATGCGGCGCAGGATCAGGCCGCCTACGAGCAGGCGACCTACGAGCAGCAGGCGCCCATGCCGCAGCAGGCGGCCGCGCCGGCCGAATCCGACTATGTCGCAGAGCTGGAGAAGCTCGCGGAGCTGAAGTCGCAGGGCATCCTCAGCGAGGAGGAGTTCGCAGCAAAGAAGGCGCAGCTCCTCGGCATCTGAGCCCCGAAAACCGACCACTCGACGCGGGCGAGGCCCGGGCAGCGTCCCTCGACGGGCGGCGTTTCTCATTCGACGCGCCGATCGACGGGCTCGAGCTCGAGGTCGGGGGGTACGCATCGATCGGCGACCGCCTGGGACAAGTGCACTCGCTCGAGCACGCGGGTGGTTCAGTTGCGTGCGGGGACGGGATCCTGCTCCAGGAGGGAAGCGGGGCATTCGACCGGGCCCGCGTGGAGCGGGCGGGTCGCGACGCCATCGAGCGCTGGCTCGACTCGGTGCGGCCCCGGCGAGCCTCGCTCGACGTCGGTGAGCTTGTAGTTGAGCCCTCGCTGCGTTACCTGCTGGATGCGGGCGGCTTCGACCGGCACACATTCTTCTGCGGCCAGTCCGGTTCGGGGAAGACCTTTGCGCTCGGGACGGTGCTCGAGCAGCTCCTGCTCCGTACGAGTGTCCGCATCGTCGTCCTCGACCCGAATTCCGACTTCGTGCGACTTACCGAGGTGCGTCGCGACGTGGACCCCGACCTCGCCGAGCGCTACAGGAACGCCGTGGAGCAGCTCGTCGTACGCCGGAACGTGGGAGGGGGCGACCGGCTCCACGTTCGCTTCACCGACTGCGACGCCGAAGAGCAGGCCGCGATCCTGCAGCTCGATCCCATTCAGGACCGTGAGGAGTACGGAGCTGTCGTCGATCTCCTCGAAAGCGGGCTCGAAGGCTCCGCGACGACCACTGAAGCTCTGGCCAAGCAGCTTCGCGCCTCCGATACTCCCCAGCTCCGGGCGCTCGGTGACCGACTCCGCAACCTCGGCATCCACCGCTGGAAAATCTGGTCGACCGGGGACCAGGGCTCCGTCCAGGACCTCGTGGGAAGCGGGGGCCCTCGCGCACTCGTCGTCGACCTCGGCTCGCTCGACACCTGGGGCGAGAAGGCGATCGCCGCCGAAAGCGTCCTGGCCGCGCTGTGGCGTCGCCGTGCCGAGCGCGAGCCGACACTCGTCGTCATTGACGAGGCGCACAACGTGTGCCCTCGCGAGCCGGCGGACGATGTGACGGCGCTCGCCACGGAGCACGCTGCTCGCTTTGCGGCGGAGGGGCGGAAGTTCGGGCTCTACCTGCTCGTTTCGACGCAGCGGCCGCAGCGCGTGGACGAGCTCGTCGTCTCACAGTGTGACAACCTCGTCCTCATGCGCATGGCCTCTGCCAGCGACCTGGCGTATGTGGCGCGCACGCTCTCCTATGCACCGACACCCCTGCTCGAGCGCGCGATGTCCTTCCGTCTCGGCGAGTCGCTCGTCGCCGGGAAGATCTCTTCGCATCCGGCCCTCGTCCGTTTCGGGCCCAGAATCGCGGAAGAGGGCGGCTCGGATGTGGCCTCGACGTGGGCGGAGGAGCAGCGCTGACCTCTGTCGCCGCCAAGGCCGCGGCGCCCGCGCAGGGTGCGACGGTCGTCCTCCTCACGCTCGCCGCGGGTCAGTTCCTGATGACGCTCGACAGCTCGGTCATGAACGTGTCCATCGCCACCGTGGCAAAGGACGTGGGCACCACGGTGACGGGGATCCAGGGCGCGATCACCGCCTACACCCTAGTCATGGCGGCGCTCATGATCACCGGCGCGAAAGTGGGCGCGATCATCGGCCGTAAGCGGGCCTTCGCAATCGGCTGCGTGATCTACGGCTGCGGGTCGTTCACGACGGCGATCGCGCCGAGCCTGCCGGTGCTCCTGCTCGGCTGGTCGTTCCTCGAGGGGGTCGGAGCGGCGCTGATCATGCCTGCGATCGTCGCGCTCGTGGCGGGGAACTTCGCCGCTCCCCGCCGGCCGGCCGCGTACGGAGCGGTCGCCGCCGCCGGAGCGATCGCGGTCGCTGTCGGCCCGCTCATCGGCGGCTTCTGCACCACCTACTTCTCCTGGCGCTGGGTCTTCGCGGGCGAAGTGCTCGTGGTGATCGCGATTCTCCTGCTCACGCGGCGCATCGCCGACGCGCCGCCCGAACGCCGGCCCACGCTCGACTACGTCGGCGTCGTGCTGTCGGCGGCGGGACTTGGCCTTCTGGTCTTCGGAGTTCTCCGCACCGGCGAGTGGGGCTGGATCCAGCCGAAGGCGAACGGCCCCTCGTGGGCGGGCCTCTCGCCGTCGGTCTGGCTCGTCCTCGCGGGCATCGTGGTCATCTGGCTCTTCTTCCGCTGGGGAGAGCGACTCGAGTCGAAGGGCGGAGAGCCGCTCATCCGCTCGGACATGCGCCGGAACCGTCAGCTGAGCGGCGGCCTCAGCATGTTCTTCTTCCAGTTCCTCGCGCAGGCCGGGCTCTTCTTCGTCGTCCCGCTCTACCTCTCGGTCTGCCTCGGCCTGTCCGCGATCGGGACCGGCGCGCGCCTGCTCCCGCTGTCGCTGACCCTGCTCGTGGCCGCCCTCGGGATCCCGCGCCTTTTCCCCCGGGCCTCGCCTCGTCTCGTCGTGCGCGCGGGGCTGCTCGCGCTCACCGCGGGAACCGTCGTCTTCATGGCGGGGCTTGCTCCCGACTCCGGGCCCGAGGTCGTCTTCGTCCCCATGCTCCTCATCGGGCTCGGGATCGGCGCGCTCGCCTCACAGCTCGGAGCCGTGACCGTCGGCGCCGTGCCGGACGACCAGAGCACGGAGGTCGGCGGGATCCAGAACACGGCGACGAATCTCGGCGCGTCGCTCGGGACCGCGATTTCGGGCTCGATCATGATCGCCGCCGTCTCGGCAGCCTTCATCACGAATATCCAGCACAGCTCGGCGATCCCGGCCGAGGCGAAATCCAGGGCCTCCGTCGAGCTCGCGGGCGGAGTCCCATTCGTCTCCGACGCGGATTTGGAAGCGGCTCTCGAGAAGGCAGGGGCGAGCTCGACGACCGCGGAGGCGGCGCTCGACGCGTATCGCGACGCCCGCCTGAAGGGCTTACGCAGCGCCCTCTCGATCCTGGCGCTGTTGACGCTCGTAGCGCTATTCATGGCCCAGCGAATCCCGCGAACCCAGCCGTCCGCTGCTCAGGCCTAGCAGCAGAAAGCCCCCGTTTCCGGGGGCTTTCTGCGAATCGATGACGGTCCTACGGGTTGAGAAACCTGAAAGACCACGACCTCGACTGGAAGTTCTTGAGGGACGAGGTCGTCGAGCAGCGCTCGCGGATGACCAGCTGGGCCTTCTTGTCGCCGATCTCGACGCCGTAGCCCACGAGCGTGAACGTCTGGTTCTTGAGCGCGCCCCTGGCTTTTGTCCAACCCGACCGGGGGAGTGGCGCCGGCGTGATCGCTCGCTTCGACGAGGCGGGGCGCGTCGAGGACGACGACGCCGTGGTCGTGCTGCTTCGCCAGCGTGAGCCTGCCCGTCCGGTCTCTGTCGACCAGGATCCCGGAGGGGCGACCGTACCGCGCTCCGAAACGGGGCGCAGGGTCGTCGGGGATACGCTCAGGAAATGACCCGAGCGCTGGAGCGGCTGGAAGAGGGGAAGGTCATCGTCGCCGACGGCGGCACGGGCGCTCTGGTCAGCGCGGCCGTGCCGAGGATCCGTTGTCCGGAGGAGGCGAACCTGAAGGCTCCGGAGGCGGTCGTCGGCGTGCACCTCGGCTTCATCCGGGCGGGCGCCGAGCTCATCGAGGCGAACACGTTCGGCGCCAACCGGCACAAGCTCTCCGCCCAGTTTCTCGACGACCGCCTGGAGGAGATCGTCCAGACCGGTGTGAAGCTCGCGCGCGAGGCGCGCGAGGTCTCGGGGCGGCCCGTGCTCGTCGCCGGTTCGATCGGGCCGCTCGGCGACCTCGGCGGGGAGGGGGCGAAAGACGCCTTCGAGATCTTCGCCGAGCAGGCAGAGCTGCTCGAAGGCAGGGGCGTCGACCTGTACATGGTGGAGACCTTCTTCGAGCTGGACGAGCTCGTAACGGCGATCGAGGCGGTGCGCTCCGTCTCGTCGCTCCCGGTCGTCGCCCAGCTCACCTTCGACGAGGATGCGGAGACGCTGGCAGGCGTGACGGCTCGCAACGCCGTGACGCGCCTGCGCGAGCTCGGCGTGGCCGCGCTCGGCGCGAACTGCGGGCTCGGGCCCCAGGCAGCCCTGGCCGCGCTCTCGGAGATGGCCGGGGCGGGGGATGGGATTCCGCTCTCTGCACAGCCGAACGTCGGGCTTCCGAGCAGGCGCGGCGGCGCTCTCGTCTACCCGAACGCGACCGCCGACTACTTCGCGGAGTTCGCTGCGCAGGCGCGAAGCCTGGGCGCGCGGATCATCGGCGGCTGCTGCGGGACGACTCCCGCCCAAATCGCCGCCATTAGCGCGGCGGTCGAGGAGGAGCGCGAGCCGCGCGTCCCGTTTGCCGCCGTCGAGCGCGAGCTTCCCGCGTCCGCGGCGAGAACGGCCGCCAAGACACATCTGCAGCGGAAGCTCGAGGCCGGCGAGTGGGTCGTCTCCGTCGAGCTCGACCCGCCCAAGGGGACGAACATGGAGTCGATGCTGGCGGTCGCCGAGCAGCTGCAGGCCTCCGGCAAGGTCGACGTGACCGACCTGAACGACAACCCGATGGCGCGGGCCCGCCTGTCGGCGCTCATGGCGGCGGTGGCGATCGAGAGCTCGGTCGGGCTCGAAACGATCCCGCACGTCACGCCGCGCGACGCCTCGGTGATGGGACTACAGTCTCAGCTCCTCGGCGCGCACGCTGCCGGAGTCCGCAACGTCCTCGCCATCACAGGCGACCCGCCGCACGTCGGCGACTATCCAGGCTCGAGCGGTGTCTACGAGGTCGACGCGATCGGCCTGACGTCGCTCCTGGCGCAGCTGAACCGCGGAGAGGACTATTCGGGCAAGGCGATCGACGCTCCGACGTCGTTCTTCGTGGGTGTGGCCGTGAACCCGTCCGCGGCCGACCTCGGTCCGGAGGTCGAGCGATTTCACCGCAAGCTCGAAGCGGGCGCGCGCTTCGCGATGACCCAAGCGCTCTTCGATCTCTCCTATCTCGACCGCTTCCTCGAAGCCCTCGGCGGCGAGTCGCCGGTGCCGCTGCTGGTCGGCATCTGGCCGCTGACGAGCTTTCAGCTCGCCTTCCGCCTTCACAACGAGGTGCCCGGGATCACGATCCCAGACGGAATCCAGGAACAGCTCGCGGCGGCGGGACCAGATGCCAAGGCGGTCGGCTTCGAGCTCGCCGCGGGGCTCATCGAAAAGGCTCGCAGCCGGGCGGCGGGCATCTACGTCATCCCTCCTTTCAAGGAGCCCGGAGCGGCCCTCGCCTTGCTCGACGGCTAGAATCAGACCCATGTCCGAGCTCGCGACCATGCGCGTCAAGAGCGGCCTAGCCGAGATGCTGAAGGGCGGCGTCATCATGGACGTCACCACGGCGGAGGAGGCCAGGATCGCCGAAGAGGCCGGTGCCGTCGCCGTCATGGCGCTCGAGCGCGTGCCCGCCGACATCCGCAAGGAAGGCGGCGTCGCGCGGATGGCCGACCCGTCGAAGATCAAGGAGATTCAGGAGGCCGTGACGATCCCGGTCATGGCGAAGGCGCGGATCGGCCACTTCGTCGAGGCGCAGATCCTCGAAGCGCTCGAGATCGACTACGTGGACGAGAGCGAGGTGCTCACGCCGGCGGACGAGCAGAACCACATCGACAAGTGGAAGTTCAGCGTCCCCTTCGTCTGCGGCTGCCGCAACCTCGGCGAGGCGCTCCGGCGCATCAACGAAGGCGCGGCCATGATCCGCACGAAGGGCGAGGCCGGGACAGGCGACATCGTCAACGCGGTGCGCCACATGCGGGCGGTCATGGGCGACATTCGCCGGCTCCAGTGCACGCCCGAAGAGGAGCTCTTCACCATTGCGAAGGACATCCAGGCCCCGTTCTTGCTCGTGAAGGACGTCGCCGAGCGCGGCCGGTTGCCGGTCGTCATGTTCACAGCGGGCGGCATCGCCACTCCCGCGGACGCGGCGCTCTGCATGCAGCTCGGCGCCGACGGCGTCTTCGTCGGCAGCGGCATCTTCAAGAGCTCGTCGCCCTCCGCGAGGGCCAAGGCGATCGTCGAGGCGACGACCCACTTCCGGGATCCCGAGGTGCTCGCACGCGTCTCGGCCGGGCTCGGGGAGCCCATGCGCGGTCTTTCGACGGCCGCGCTCGCACCCGAAGAGCTGCTCGAAACCCGCGGCTGGTAGAGCGGCTCGACACGGCGCTCGCGGAGGCGGAGCCGAAGCCATTTTGGCTCGACTCGGCGGACCGGCCTGCGCCGCGGAGCCCGCTCGAGGGCGAGAGCCGCTACGACCTCGCCATCGTCGGCGGAGGACTGACCGGGCTCTGGGCAGCGCTCGAGGCGCTCGGGTCACACCCAGGCCGATCCGTCGTTCTCCTCGAAGGCGAGCGGATCGCGTTCGGGGCGAGCGGCCGAAACGGCGGCTTCTGCGACTCGTCGCTGACGCACGGCCTGTCGAACGGGCTCAGCCGCTTTCCCGGAGAGATCGTGAGGCTCGAAGAGCTCGGCCGCGAGAACCTGGATCGAATCGTGGCCGCGATCGATCATCACGGCATCGACGCCCGCTACGAGGCCGTCGGCGTCCTCGATGTGGCCACGCGCGAGCACGAGGTCGCGGAGCTCGAGGAGCACGCCGAGGAGCTTCGCCGGTTCGGCCAGGACGCGGAGTGGCTCGACCGGGAAGCGGTGCAGGCCGAGATCGCCTCGCCCACCTATCTCGGCGGCGTGTGGCAGAAGACGGGCGTTGCGGTTCTCGACCCGGCCCGGCTCGCCTGGGGACTTGCAGCGGCCGCCGAATCCCTCGGTGCCGTCGTCCACGAAGCAACGCCTGTCCTCGACATCTCCGCGGACGGCGACGGCGTCCGCCTCGACACCCTGGCCGGCCGGATCCGGGCTCGGCGCGTCGTCCTCGCCACCTCCGCGTTTCCTCCGCTCGTGCGTGCGATTCGCCGCTATGTCGTCCCGGTGTACGACTACGTGCTCGTCACCGAGCCGCTCTCGGCCGGGCAGCGCGCCGCCGTCGGCTGGAAGAATCGCCAGGGCGCGGCCGACTCCGGCAACCAGTTCCATTACTACCGGCTGACGAGCGACGACCGCATCCTCTGGGGCGGCTATGACGCGATTTACAACTTCCGCAACGGCCTCGGCCCGCACCTCGACCAGCGTCAGGAAACGTTCAGGATGCTCGCGGAGAACTTCTTCGCGACATTTCCGCAGCTCGAGGGCATCCGCTTCACGCATCGGTGGGGTGGGGCGATCGATACGTGCAGCCGCTTCTGCATGACCTTCGGGCGGGCGCTCGGCGGACGCGCGGTCTACGTGGTCGGCTTCACCGGGCTCGGCGTGGGGGCGAGCCGCTTCGGGGCTCGCGTCGCGCTCGACCTGGCCGCCGGCCGCGAATCGGAGCTCACGCGCCTGCAGCTCGTCCGTACACGTCCTCTGCCCTTCCCGCCCGAGCCGCTGCGCTGGGCGGGAATCACCCTGACGCGGAAGGAGCTGGCGCGCGCCGACCGCGTGGGCGAGCGCGGGCTCTGGCTCAAGACCCTCGACCGCCTCGGTCTCGGCTTCGACAGCTAGCTAGATTTTCAGCATGAGCAGGCCGTTACAGATCGGCGTCCTCGCCCTCCAGGGGAACTTCCGTGAGCACATCTCGACGCTTGCGGGACTCGGGGTGGAGGCGATCGAGGTGCGAAAGCCCGGGCAGCTCGACGGCCTCGACGGGCTCGTCGTCCCCGGCGGCGAGTCGACGGCGATCGGCCGACTCATCGGGCTCTACGACCTCGAGCGGCCTCTGCGCGAGTTCCGCGGGGGGATCTTCGGAACCTGTGCGGGGATGATCCTCATGGCGCGGGACGGGCTCATGGGCCAGGTGGACATCAGCGTCGAGCGGAACGCCTACGGGCGCCAGATCGCGAGCTTCGAGGCCGACCTCGACCTCGCCGGCGACGCGCGGCCCCTGCGCGGCGTCTTCATCCGCGCGCCGCGCGTGACCGACGTGGGCGAAGGAGTCGAGGTGGTGGCCGAGCTCGACGGCGATCCCGTCCTGCTCCGCCAGGGGAGGTTCCTCGTCGCGTCGTTCCACCCCGAACTGACCGGCGACACCCGGGTGCACGAGCGCTTCCTCGATCTCGTCAGGGAGGAGCTGCATGTCGGGGCATAGCAAGTGGTCGAGCATCAAGCACAAGAAGGGCGCTGCGGACGCGAAGCGCGGCAAGCTTTTCTCCAAGCTCTCGCGCGCGATCATCGTCGCGGCGCGGGAAGGAGGGGCCGATCCCGACGGCAACGCGAACCTCGCGACAGCGATTCAGAAGGCGCGCGACAACTCCATGCCGAAGGACAACATCGAGCGCGCGATCGCCCGCGGGGCGGGTACGTCCTCCGACGGCGAGGCCTACGAGCACATCACGTACGAGGGCTACGGGCCGAGCGGCGTGGCCCTTTTCGTCGACGCGGTGACCGACAACCGCAACAGAACTGCTTCGGAAGTGCGCCACATCTTCGCCAAGAACGACGGCAATCTCGGCGAATCGGGCTCCGTCGCCTGGCTCTTCGAGCGAAAGGGAGTCGTGCTCGTATCCGGCTCGGTGGACGAGGACGAGCTCACGCTTGCAGCCGCGGACGGCGGTGCCGAGGACGTCGTCCGCGAGGGCTCGAGCTACGAGGTGATCGCGGCGCCGGACGACCTTCAGCCGGTGCGCGACGCGCTCGACGCGGCCGGGATTTCGTACGAGTCGGCCGACCTGACGATGCTCCCGAAAACCACGGTGCCGGTGGAGGATGAATCGGCTGCGAAGAAGCTCCTCCGCCTCATGGACGCGCTCGAGGAAAACGACGACGTCCAGGACGTGTACGCCAACTTCGACATCCCCGAGCGGGTGCTCGAGAGCGTCGCCTCGTAGCGTCGCCAGTTGTCACGGGGGATTTCCTATTTCTTCCTGGCCGAACCTGCCGATAACTGATCCGTGCGCGTTGAAGTTAGTGATCCCACCCTGCTCGAAGACCTAAGGGGGTACCTGCTGAAGAACGGCTGCCCGAGCGAGTCCCGGTCGGCCGAAATCTGCGAGGTACGCGTCCTCTGGTCGGAAGGCGAACGTTCGGACTCTGCGGACCGGTTGAAGATCTTCGGGCACCTGCGCGAGTGGTGTGCCGAGCATCCAGGCGTCAAGGCGAACATCCTGACGGCGTAAGCTCTGCGCACGGGAAGGAACGTCCG
>DATAOL010000141.1:0-4572 GCA_036265755.1 Gaiellaceae bacterium
GCCGAGCTGAACGAGCTCGGGTTCATGCTCCCCCACTATCCCGCGTCGGCCGAGCTCGCGACGGTTGGCGGCTATGTCGCCGCGCGGGGTTCCGGCGTCCTCTCGACGCGCTACGGAAAGATCGAGGACCTCGTCATCGCGCTCCGCGTCGTGACCCCGACCGGTGAGGTCATCGACACGCTGCCCGTGCCGCGGCACGCAGTGGGGCCGGAGCTCACGCAGCTGTTCATCGGTTCGGAAGGGACGCTCGGAGTCATCACCCGCGCGACGCTAGGGCTCCGGCCTCTACCCGCCGTCCGCCGCTTCGAGGCGGTCTCGTTTCCGTCCGTGCCGAAAGGGATCGCCGCGATTCGCGACGCTATCGCCCGAGGGTACCGCCCGTCGGTTGTCCGCCTCTACGACGAGACGGCGACGCGCCTGACGCTCAGCCCGGTAGTGGGCGAGGAGCTCGATGGCGTCTGCACGATCCTCTGCTTCGAGGGCGACGCACCCGTAGTCGACGCCGAGGCCGAAGGAGTGCTCGCGCTCGCCACGGAGCGAGGCGCCAGGATTCTCGACGGCAGCCTGGGC
Source organism: Gaiellaceae bacterium (assembly GCA_036265755.1). Taxonomy (GTDB): domain Bacteria; phylum Actinomycetota; class Thermoleophilia; order Gaiellales; family Gaiellaceae; genus DATEOR01. The sequence goes on from DATAOL010000141.1 coordinate 571, forward strand.
GAGACTTGGTGGAGGAGACGCTACGAGTTCTACCGCCCGCCGCACCACCCGGAGCTTCCGTCCATGTGGGGCACGATCGAAGCCGTCGCCACGTATGCGCGGATCTGCGGCGTCTACCAGGCTGTGCGCAGCGCAATCGAGCCCTACCGGCGGGACGGCCTCACACTCAGGATCCACCTTAGCCACTGGTACCCCTGGGGGACGATGATCTATGGCCGCTTTGTGATCCCCGAGGCGGGAGCGAATGGGATCGAGCTCCACGACCGAATCTGGGAGGACGGTGTCAAGGCCATTCTCGGGGCAGGAGGGGTCATCAACGATCACCACGGGGTCGGCCTCAAGCTGGCGCCCTATATGCGGGCGCAGCACGGCCCGGCGCTCGACACGCTGCGACGGATCAAGGAGGTGCTCGACCCGAATCGGATCATGAACCCGGGCAAGCTGGATCTCTGACGAGCAAAGGAGACACATGGCACTCAAGATGGCGATGCACAACTGGATGCGGCCCGAACCGATCGACGTCACGATCAAGCGGCTCGGCCGGAGTGGCTACGACGGAATCGAAATCTCGGGCGAGCCGGCGACGTACGACACGAAGCAGGTCCGCTCCCTACTCGAGGAGAACGGGCTCGAATGCTGGGGAGCTGTCACGCTGATGGTCGGAGGGCGCGACCTCCTCCACGAGGACAAGTACGTCCGCATCGGCAGCGTCGAGTACGTCAAGGACACGATCGACATGATCAAGGCGCTGGGCGGGAAGATCCTCACCGTCGTCCCCTCGACGGTGGGCAAGGTGACGCCGATGGGGTCGCCCGAGGAAGAGTGGCGATGGGCGGTCGAGAGCCTCAAGGAGTGTCAGGATCACGCCGAGAAGCAGGGTGTCCGGCTCGGCCTCGAGCCGCTCAACCGCTTCGAGACGTACTTCCTCAATCGTGGAGACCAGGCGCTCGCGCTCGCTGAGGACGTTGGCGGCGACTGTGGCATTTGCCTGGACATCTTCCACATGAACATCGAGGAAGCGGACTGGGCTACGGCGATCCGCAACGCCGGCGACAAGCTGGTCGATTTCCACATCGCGGACAACAACCGCATGCCGCCCGGCCAAGGAGCGATCGACTGGGAGCTGCTCGTGCGCACCCTCGAGGACGTCGGCTATGACGGCTATCTCACGGTCGAGTTCGTTGCCACGGTTGACCGCAGCCGCATCTCCCAGCGACGCGAGATCGGGGATGCGTCGGAGGCGGACGCGAGCGTCGGTCTCGAACAGTTCCTGCGAGATCACGGAACCGGCGCCGTTCCAGAGCAGCTCTACGACCAGTACGTCCAGGAGTCCATCGACACCTTGCGCCAGCACATCGGGGCTCAGCAGGCCGCACGGGCCTAAGGAGGGACGGCCGTGGACCTACGTTCGTACAACATCGCGGATCTCGCTCCGCCGGACATCCAGGGCTACCTGGAGGAGAAGGACATCATCATGGTCCCGATCGCGAGCATGGAGCAGCACGGCCCGCACCTCCCGCTCGCGACGGACACGATCCAGGCGGACGAGATCACGAGACGGGCGGCCGCACGGGCCAAGGTTCTCTACACGCCCTGCTTGTGGTTCGGCTACTCCCCCCAGCACATGTACGACCCGGGTGGCGGCACGGGGACCATCACCGTCAGATCGCAGATCCTGCTCGAGGTTTACCACGACGTCGCTCGTTCGCTCGTCCATCACGGCTTCGATCGACTCGTGTTCGTCAACAACCACGGGTCGAACGTCAAGATCATCGACCCGCTCCTGCGCCGTATCCGCTACGAGACCGGTGCGTTCGTCGCCTTCTCCAAGCTGTACGCCGAGCGCTACCTGGGCCTCGTCTCGGACGTGATGGAAAACCCGCCCGAGGAAACGCCGGGCTGGCACTCGAGCGAGCTCGAAACTGCCCAGGTTCTGGCTCACGACGAACAACTGGTCCGTATGGACCGAGCGGTCAACCAGCAGGTCAAGAAGCCCGACTGGTTCCCGGACTCCTTCATCAAGCTGGACGGAGCCCCGGAGGTGGAGTTCCAGGGCTATCAGTACTTCCTCTTCCCGACGGATCATGCCGACTTCACCCCGAGCGGCGTCATCGGAAATCCCTTTCGCGCAACGGCCGAGAAGGGGGAGAGGACGTACGAGCTCTACGCCGAGCACCTGGCTGCTGCGCTCGAGGAGTTCCAGAAGGTTCCGGTCGAGGTGCACACGCGGGAATGGCGGGACCGAGCGTGATCACCGAGCCATGACTCGGCAGCCGGGCGTCGCTCTGATCGGAACCCTAGACACGAAGGGGGACGAGATCGCGTACGTGCGCGACCGGCTGATTGCGCTGGGCACGAAGCCGCTCGTGATCGACTCCGGCATCCTGGGCGAGCCTGGCATCAAGGCTGACATCGCACGGGAAGACGTCGCCCGCGAGGCCGGTTACGACCTCGCGCAGGTGCAGGCGGCTGGAAGTCGTGGGGCGGCGGTCGAGCTGATGATCGACGGCGTACGCGCCGTCTGTCTTCGGCTCTGGCTCGAGGGGCGGATCAACGGGGTGCTGTGTCTCGGCGGCGCCGAGGGGGCACTGCTCGGCGCCGCCGCAATGCACGCCCTACCCGTTGGCGTGCCCAAACTGATCGTTTCTCCAAGCGCCTCGGGCCGCCGGGCATTCGGCCCATTCGTCGGCGAGAGCGACGTCCTCGTCATGCATTCGGTCATCGACATCCTCGGCCTCAATCCAATCGCGCGCTCGGTGTTCGACAATGCCGCCGCGGCTGTCGCCGGGATGGCGCGCGACGCGGGCCAGCCGGTAAGCGAGCTGGGCGGGCGCAGCGTCGGCATCACCATGCTGGGACACACGACGCCGGCGGTGATGCGGATCAGAGTTGCTCTCGAGCGCGCAGGGCACGAACCCGTCATCTTTCACGCCAACGGCGTCGGCGGCCCGGCGATGGAGAAGCTTGTTGCAGCCGGTGCCCTCGCGGGTGTGATCGACTACACGCTCTCCGAGGTCGCAAACGCCCTGCTGGGAGGGCTACACGCCACGGGTCCGGAGCGCCTGACAGTCGCCGGGAAGCACGGTCTGCCCCAGGTAGTGGTTCCCGGGTGCGTCGACTTCTTCAACCAGGGAGCGCCTGAGACCCTCCCCGAGCAGTATCGAGGCAGGAAGAGCTACTACCACAATCCGGTTGCGACGCTGGTCCGCCTCGACCGGGACGAGATGGCAGAGCTCGGGCGCGTCGTGGCCGAGCGGCTGAACGAATCCCGTGGTCCAGTTCGGGTCATTGCGCCCTCGCAGGGGTTCTCGCTTGCGGACGTCGAGGGGGGAGATCTCTGGGATCCCGACGCCGACGCTGCGTTCCTCGACGCGCTCTCGTCGGGCCTTCGCAGCGAGATTCCCTTCGAGCTCGTGAACACGCACGTCAATGACCCGGCGTTCGCCGACCTCGTCGCCGAGCGCTACCTCACCCTCGTCTCCGCCTCGCTCTCTACTTCCTGACCGCGATGCCCGCCGACATTCGCAGAGCCAAGATCCTCGAGAGAATTCAGCGCGACGGAGGCGCCTCGATCGGAGAGCTCGCCCGCGACTACGGCGTCTCCACGATCACGGTGCACAGGGATCTGGAACGGCTCGCCGGTGACGGCCTGATCGAGCGCATCCACGGCGGAGCGCGACCCACCGGCGGGAGCCCGACACACATCCAGGTGCCGACCGACTGGACGAAGCGGCTTCGGCAGGCGCAGGCGCAAAAGGAGGCGATCGCCGCGGCGGCCGCCCACTTCGTCGAGGACGGCGGGACGATCTTCGTCGACTCTTCGACAACCTGCCTGGCGTTCGCCCGCCATCTGAACCGGCACCCGCCGCGTGCGCTGACGCTCGTCACGAACTCGCCCGCAATCGCTTTGGAGCTCCAGGCCCCTGCGATTCACGTTGTCGTGACTCCCGGAGAGGTCGACCAAACGCTGAGGATGATCGGCGGCCGCTGGGCGGCGGAGTT
>DATAOL010000142.1:0-11291 GCA_036265755.1 Gaiellaceae bacterium
TCGGGCGGCTCGCCGCGCATCATCAGCTGCCCGTCGTGCAGCCAGATGATCTCGTCGCAGAGCTTGCGGATGTTCTTCAGGGAGTGGCTGACGATGAGGATCGTGCCCGCCTGCCCGCAGAGCTCCCGCATCTTGTCGAACGACTTGCGCCGGAAGCGCGGATCGCCGACGGAGAGCGCCTCGTCGATGAGCAGGATGTCGGGCTCCATGTTCACGGCCACGGAGAAGGCCAGGCGTCCGTACATGCCCGAGGAGTAGCGCCGCATGGGCAGGTCCATCGCCGGGCCGAGCTCGGCGAAGTCCTTGATCTCGTCGTACTTCGCCTCCAGCTGCTCGCGGCTCAGCCCGGCGGCGAGGCCTCCGAGCACGACGTTCTCGCGGCCGCTCAGGTCGGAGTTGAAGCCGACGCCGAGGGCGAGCAGGGTACTCACGCGCCCGTGCACCTGAACGCGCCCCGAGGTGGGCGGCAGGATCCCGGCGACGGTGCGCATGAGCGTCGACTTGCCGGCGCCGTTCACGCCGACGATCCCCAGCACCATCCCGTGGGGGACCTCGAACGTGACCTCGCGGAGCGCCCTGATCTCGCGGACGATGCGCTGCCTGCGGCCCAGCCGGGCGAGCCGCTTCCTGAGGGTGGGCTTGCGCTCCACGGTCGTCCTGTACGTGACGGAGAGCTCCTCGACGCTGATCGCCCAGTCGTCCCGCGCGTCCACGGGCAGTGCGTCCGCCACGCGTTCCTCAGAGACGGACAGCGAACTCACGCTCCCGCGAGATGAAGACCAGCGCTCCGACCACGAACGCTGCGACCGCCCAGGCGAGGCCCGCGAGCATGTAACCCGGCGGCGGGGTCTCTCCGAGGTTCACGACGTCGCTGAGCGCGCCGAGCATCGGGTAGAGCGGGTTGAGGGCCAGGATCGGCCTGAGGCGTTCGGGCACCTCCTCCGCGTAGTACAGGACCGGCGAGAGGTAGAGCCAGATGCGCAGGAAGTACGGCAGGAGATTCCCGAGGTCGCGGAAGTACACCTGCGCCGTCGCGGCGAGCATGGCCGCGCCCGAGGCGAAGACAAGAAGGATGGCGAAGATCGGAAGCGCCCAGAGGAGATGGAGCCCGACCGGCAGCCCGGCGACCGCGTGCATCACCGCGTACACGCCCAGCATCGGCAGGAAGCGGATCAGAGCAGTGATCACAGATGCGAGCGGCAGGAGCGAGCGCGGGAACGCCGTGTTGAGAATGAGCCGCCCGCCGCGCACCACGGACTTCGATCCGTCCTTCACCGACATACTCACGAGCCGGTAGGCGAAGAGCCCGAGCATCAGGTGCGCGAGAAACTCGGGCCCGCGACTCCCCGCACGCACGATGTCGACGAGGACGAAGTAGACGAAACCCAGGAGCAGCGGGTTCGCGATCAACCAGAGCTGCCCAAGTGCCGTGTTGAAGTGCTGGCTGCGGAGGCTCGTACGCGCCAACTCGAAGGCGAAGTGGCGCCGGTCCCAGACCTGGCGTATGTATGCGCCCATCGGCGGAAGGCCGATGCGGTGGGGCTCGTAGACCGTCCGGTCGGCGGCGAGGCTGTCCTCGAGACGCTTTCTCTCGGCGACGGCGCTCATGCGGCAGATGCAGGCTGTTTGCGTGCCATCGAACTCAGATTACCCTGGTCGCGGACGACGTCACCGCAGGCGGTCGGACGCGAGGACGGCGAGCAGGTGGCCGACGACCGCGACTATCGCCGCCGCGACGAGTGCCACGAGGAGCACCTGCGTCGCCCTGATACCTTCCACGAACAGGTCGACGATTGCCGCGCCGAGCACGAGCAGCGAGGCATCGACGGCCTGAAACGGACGCAGGAAGGGCAGGAGGCGCGCTCCCTGGCGAAGCGACAACCGGCGCCCAGCCTCCTCGGGCTGCGTCGGCATGACCGCCCGGCCCGAGCGGGCCAGCGCAAGCCCGACGAGATGCGTCTCCGACTTCAGCATGAGGATGAGCGCGGCGACGAGGAGACCAAGGGCGGTCCAGCCACCGATCGAGTCCCACCCTCCGTCCGCGCGAACGCCCAGCGCAGCCGCCAGCGCGGCCTCCGTCGAGTAGTGCGCGACCTGGTCGAGGTAGATGCCCTTCGGAGACGTCGTCTGCCGCCAGCGGGCAACCTCGCCGTCCGAGCAGTCGAGCAGGAGCTGGAGCTGGATGAAGAGCACCGCCACGATCGCCGCCACGAGGCCCGGGAAGGTGAGCGCCAGAGCTCCCAGTAGTCCGGCGGGGATCATCAGCGCCGTGACGGCGTTGGCGCTGAGCGGCGTCGCGAGCAGCGCACGCGTCAGGTAGGGCGAGAGCCGACGCATGTACAGCCGGCCGGCCCAGTGCTCCTGAGCTGGCCGGGAGAGCAACTCCTCGGGCTGCGTGACCGCGCGGAGCTCAGCTATCGAAGGCATCGGTGAAGCTCCGCACGCGCTCGGCGATCTCGGCCTCGTCGAGATCGAGGTGCTCGAGGATCGTGTAGCGGTCGGGCCGGGTCGAAGGCGCATGCGCCACGGCCGCCGCGAACTCGTCGGCGCTCACTCCGAGGTCCGACGGGACGCGTGCGACTCCGTGCCGTTCGAGCGCGGCATCGAGCGGCGCGACGTCGTCGTCCTCGCGCAGGTACGAGGCGAAGAGCGCGCCGACGGCGACCTGCTCGCCGTGGGTCGCGCGTCCCGGATAGAGCTCGTCGATCGCGTGCGAGATCTCGTGGCAGGCGCCGCTGCAGGGACGGCTGCTGCCGGCGGCCGACATGGCGAGGCCGCTGAGAACGAGCGCCTCCGCGAGGGCGCCGAGGAACGAGTCAGAGCGTAGATCGTCGGCGCGGTAGAGGAGCGACGCGGCGCCGGAGCGGGCGAATAGAGCCGCGAGCCCGTCCACCGGCTCGCCCCGCTCGCGACCTGCGAGTGTCCAGTCGGCGAGCGCGCTCAGATTGCTGAGCGCGTCACCAACCCCGGAGCGGAGCTGCTCCGGTGGACAGGAGCGCACGTAGTCGAGGTCGACGACGACCGCAATCGGGGACTGCACGCCGTAGGAGCCCTTGCGCCCGTCGTGCTCGAGCGAGGCGACCGGAGACGCGAGCCCGTCATGCGCGAGGTTCGTCGCCACCGAGACCATCGGCAACCCGGTCAGGCCCGCCGCGTACTTGGCGACGTCGAGCGTGCGGCCGCCTCCGATCCCGACCACCGCGTCGTAGGAGCCCGAGCGGAGCCGTTCGGCGAGCTCGAGCGCCGACGCGACCGTCCCACCCTCGACCGGGAACATCTCCGCGTGCTCGAGGGCGGGGCGGACGTCCTCCGCGACCTCCTCTCCCTTTCCCGGTCCGACCACCACGGCGACGTGCCCACCCGAGGAGATGCGGCGGTCGCGCAGGAGCTCACCGAGTGCGCCGATGGCGCCGCTCCCCACGTCCACGGCAAGCGGCGACGCGATCAGGCGGGCTAGTACCGGCATTCGATCTCCTTGGCGCGGGCGAGGTCGTCGTGGTTGTCGACCTCGACCCAGTCGACCTCGCCGATCGGCGCGGCCCGCACGTCTCCACCACGGTCGCGGAGCTCCTGAAAGCCGTCCTCGTAGTAGAGGGACGGATCCCTCTGCCAGGTCACTTCGAGCGCGTCGGCGAGGTCTTGGGCCGCCTCCGGCTCGATGAGCGCGAGCCCGATGTACTCGCCGTCCGCAGCCGCCGGGTCGACCTCCTTGGAGATGCGCTCGAGCCGCCCGTCACCGTCGAGGAGGACTTTCATCTCCTCGTTGCCGAGGCGCTTCTCCCGGTCGACGGCCAGGAGGACACCGGAGCCGCGACCGGCGAGGAGAGTCTCCTCGACGCTCGCGGGATGCACCGTGTCGCCGTTCACGAGCAGGGCGCCGTCCGCGAAGTGGTCGCGTGCGAGCCAGAGCGAATAGGCGTTGTTCCACTCCTCGGCACGATCGTTGTGCACGAGGTCGACGCCGACGCCGTAGCGAGATTCGAGCTCGGGGACGAGCTCCTCGATCCGCTCGGACGCGAACCCGGTGACGACGGTCACGCGCGGGAGACGGGCCGCCGCGAGATTGGCGACGGCCAGCTCGAGGATGGTGCGCCCGTTGCCGAGCTCGAGGAGGGTCTTCGGCCGTGACTCCGTCAGGGGAAGCAGGCGCCGGCCCGGACCGGCCGCAAGGACGAGACCTCTCACTCCAGGCCCTCTCCGAGAGGCCGCGGCGCGCCGCCCGCGCGGGCGAAGCGCGCCCAGCTCGCCGCGCTCTCGGCCAGCCAGATGCACCCGAGAGCGAGCGCCGCAACGAGGAGTGCCGGCCCGAGCGCTCCGACGAGTGCGAGGACGCAAGCCAGTGCGACTCGCACCTCCCAGCCTCCACCGACGAGGCCGACCCAGTCCGGTGGGGGGCTGCCCTGCAACCGGAGCCGGTAGGCGGCGTCGTAGTGATGGAACGCGAGCACGGCGAGGAAGGCGAAGCAGTACGGCATCCGCTCGGGCTCTGATAGCAGGGTGAGCGCGATCAGGGAGCCGTACTCGACGACGCGTGCGAGCGGCGGAACGAGCCAGCGGAGGGCATGCTCGGTCATGCGGTCACGCAGGAGCGGAGCGAGGAGGCCGTCGTCACGGTAGAGCTGGAGCTCGCTCACCGGGCTCCCACCGGCCGAACGGAGTACGAGATCCCGATGCGAACGACGAGCGCGAAGAGTGCTCCGACGCCGCCCCAAGCGAGGAGCACGATGAACGTCACACGCGGCGAGGCCACCGCGGCCGTCACGGAGATGAGCGCGAGCCGCTCCGCGATCGGCAGCCGGACGAGTTGGTTCGCCCGCCGGATCCATGACGAGGCGCCATACCCCTCGGCAGCTCCCGGAGGCCGAACCGCCACCCAGGCGAAGTCCGACAGGTGGCGCACCGTCTGCAGGGCGAGGGCGCATGCCGCGAGAAGCCACACGTCCTCGTCGAAACCCCGCGTCGAGCCGATCGCGAGCCCTGCGTAGACCAGGTACTCCTTGCTGCGGTCACAGGCGGTGTCCAACCAGGCGCCGATGGTCGAGAAACGCTGCGCGTAGCGCGCGAGCTGGCCGTCCACGCAGTCGAGGACGAAGGAGGAAAACAGGAGAAGGGCGCCTGCGACGAGGCTCGCCCGGCTGCCGCCCGCGAAGGCGGCAGCGGCGGCCAGCCCGAGGGCGAACGAGACGAGAGTGACGGCGTTCGGCGCCCAGCCGCGCCGCGCGGCGAAGCGCGCGACGTACTTCGACCACGGGCTGACGAGAAAGACGGCGACGGGCGAGTCTTCCTTCTTGACCGACGCATCGAGCCGCCGGCGCTCCTCGTCTCCGGCCACCGGGCTAGCGGTGCGCCGGCTGCCGGGCAGCATCGGTCGCGCCGTTCATGCGGGCGGCGAGCGGATACCGGTGCGTGACGTGCTTCTGCAGGCGGTCCCGCCAGGTGAGCCGCCGGCGCGCGGCGGCCTGGGTCTTGCGCTTCTCGGCCAGCGCTTCCTGGAGGTCGGCCGGCGGCTTCACACCGTCGGCGACAGGCGAGTAGCCCCATCGCTCCATCAGCGGCGCCGTTGCGGTCTCGATGAAAGCGATCTCCTCCTGCGACAGCGACTCGCGCCAGCTCGACACGCGCGAGGTGTCGAGCGGCCGCTCCAGGTTCGAGTGGTAACGGGCGCTCCGCGTCTCCTTGACCTCGTAGTAGCGAAGCATCTGCGCCATCGCCTCCTCGTCCGCAGCGGCCTCGATGAAGTCGGTCACGCGCAGGAGGGTCTTCTCCGCGTCGAGCACGAGTTCCTCGTACTGCACGTCGAGGAGCTGGTCCGGCGCGAGCGAGTCCCGCATCACGTCGACAGAACGCACGGAGCGCTCCCACAGCTCCACGGAGGGAACGATGCTCCCGTCGTACCAGTTGAGCTTGCGGAGCGAGGCGATACAGGCCCGCGGGTCGCGAACGACGTTGATGAAATGCGCGCTGGGAAAGAGGTCGAAGATGGCGGCGACACGCGATGCGTACATCGGCCGCTTGTCGCCCCAGCGGCGCTTGCCCTGCTTCTCGGAGAACATGACGAAACACTCCGCGAGGAGCGATCCGAGAGTCGGCGGCGCGGCTACGAGCCGCTCGACCGCCTGCTCCGGATCGAGACCGAGCCGGTCGGCGTCCGTCTTCTTGCGCATGAAGATCCAGCGCGCGAGCCGCTGCCGATTGGCGGGGTTGCTCAGGTCGCCGAACTTGCGCCGGCGGCCCCAGGCCTCGAGGACGAAACGAGTCTCGCGCGGGATGGCGAGCTCGGGATGAGCGTGGAGCATCGTGCGCAGGAGCGTCGTCCCCGAGCGCGGGCAGCCGCCGATCATCACCGGCCGGTCGGGCAGCGCGGCAAACTCCGACAACTCTGTGCTCTGCCGGTCGGCCATCGTCAGGACAACCGCCTCCTAGCGGAGCCAGACCCGCAGCAGCGCGTTGGCGAAACCGAGCCCGTAGCGGAAGTGCGGCGGCTTCTTCGACGTACCCGAGAGCCGGCTGGTGACGGTGATCGGCACCTCGACGATCTTCAGCTTCCGCTTCGACGCCTCGATCAGGAACTCTGCCGTGTGGAACTGGTCCTGGTGGAAGACCATCTCCTTGAGCGCCTCGGTGCGGATCGCGCGGTAGCCGCAGGACGGGTCGGTGATGCGGCTCGAGGTCAGGACCGACAGGAGCCACGAGAAGACGACGATGCCGACCCGCCGTGTCGGGTGGGTCGGATCCGCGTCGCCGAGGACGCGCGAGCCGTGCACGACGTCGGCCGTCCCCTCGAGAATCGGGTCGACAAGCCGTCCGAGCTCGCTCGCCTGATGCTGACCGTCCGCGTCCATGGTCACGACCACGCGCGCGCCGGTCGCGAGCGCGAGCCTATAGCCGCAGCGAAGCGCCGCCCCCTGGCCACGGTTGAGCGGGAGCTGGACGGCCGCGACCCCGACTCTTCGCGCCCGGTCGACGGTGTCGTCGGCTGAGCCGTCGTCGACGACGATCGGAGCCGAGTGGAGCCCGCTCACGTCGTCCGGGACGGTCCCGAGCACGCGGTTGATGTTCTCCGCCTCGTTGTAGGCCGGGATGACGATCGCGACCGCGTTCGTGAACTGCTCGAGGTCGGCGGTGGAGCGGAACTGCTCCAGCGCGAGGTTCTCGATCAGGCGCGTGAGGTCGCGCCTCGTCTTCTCCTCGCGGGTGGCCAGGAGCCACGAGAAGGCGTAGAGGATCCCGACGGCGACGACCGCCGCGCCCAGGATTCGCCGTCCGCCTCCCGCGCGGAAGGAGAACTGGTCGAGCACCCAGTTGAAGATCGCCGGCTCGAGCGAGACGATCAGCAGCGGCACCACGAAGACGAGCAGCCGCAGCAGGAGATCGCCGTTCCCCAGCCGTCCGCGCCGGTACGACACCAGCGCCGCCACGGCGAAGATGAGGGCGGCGATGAGGCCGGCGGTGCGGAGAGGGGTCAGGTCCATGCGCTCAGGCTGCGGGCTCGTTCAGCGGCGAGGGGCGCCACTGCGTCACGGGGTCGATGACGTCCTGGATGACCCGATCCTGATGGTTCTTGATGACGCCGAGCATCGATTCGATCAGCGTCTCGGAGAGGAGTGTCGGCTGCAGGCCCAGCTCGAGCAGCTTCGTGTGCGTCGGGTTGTAGTAGTGCTCCTCGAGCTCGTGGCGCGGGTTGGAGACGTGGTCGACCTGGATGTCCATGCCCACCTCGCCGGCGGCATGGCGGACCTTCTCCGCCAGCTCGGCGACGTTGAAGACCTCCGTGAACTGGTTGAAGACCCGGAACTCGCCTTCGGCCGGCGGGTTCTCGGCGGTGATGGAGATGCACTGGAGCGTGTCGACGATGTTGAGGAAGCCGCGGGTCTGGCCGCCCTTGCCGTAGACCGTGAGCGGGTGTCCGATGACGGCCTGGACGGCGAACCGGTTGAGCGCCGTGCCGAAGAGCTCGTCGTAGTCGAAGCGCGTGAGCAGGCGGTCGTCGAGCTTCGTCTCGGGGGTCTCGATGCCGTAGACGACGCCCTGGTTCAGGTCGGTCGCGCGCAGGCCCCAGACCCGGCAGGCGAAGTGGATGTTGTGCGAGTCGTGCACCTTCGAGAGGTGGTAGAGCGAGCCCGGCACCTTGGGGAAGGGCAGCGTGTCCTTGCGCCCGTTGTGCTCGATCTCGATGAAGCCTTCCTCGATGTCGATGTTGGGCGTGCCGTACTCCCCCATCGTCCCGAGCTTGACCAGATGCGCCTCCGGCACGTGGTCGCGCATGGCCCACAGGAGCTTCAGCGAGCCGATGACGTTGTTGGCCTGCGTCGTGACCGCGTGGTCGACGCTCCTCATCGACCACGGCGCGCTCGGCTGCTCGCCGTAGTGGATGATCGCCTCGGGCTCGAACTCCTGGACGACATCGGCGACGAAGGTGCCCTCCGCGATGTCCCCGACGCACGTCTGGATGTCCTTGCCGGAGACCTCCTTCCACGCCTTGATGCGCTCGTCGAGCGAGGCGATCGGCGTGAGCGAGCTCGAGCCTGCTTCTTCAACCCAGCGGCGCCGGAGGAAGTTGTCCACGACGGCAACCTCGTGCCCGCCCCCCGAGAACCGCATGGCGGTCGGCCAGCCGAGATAGCCGTCACCGCCGAGGATCAGAACTCGCATCGATCCACCCTCATTCACAGATTGCATTCAGGCCGAGGCACGCAGCGCGCGACAATAGCAGCCGTCAGTCGGAGAGCCGAGCGGGAGCGCCCCGCTTACCGAGCAGAGCGTAGACGGCAGCGCGCTCGCCCCGCGGCAGGACGACCGGCAGAAGGGCGAAGTAGGCAAGGACTCCGCAGGCCGCCGTGGCGGCGAGCGAAGCCCACCACTCGGCCCCCGCGAGCGCGGCGTGGACACCGGCTGCAGCGAGAGCCGAAGCCCCTGCCGGGAGAAGGAGACCGGCGAACGCCCGCTCGTAGGGCTGGATCCCGATCCTCCGCCGGACCTGGACGAGCCTGACGACGTTGAGCGCGGCAATGCTGACGGCGGCCGCCGTGGCCGTCCCCTCGATCCCGTACGCCGCCGTCAGAGCCGCCGCCAGCCCGGCCAGGAGCGCGACGCCGATCATGTTGTCCACGAGGTCGAGCCCGGTGAATCCGGTCATGATCAGGATGAAGCCGACGCTGCCCGTGGCGACGTTGGCCACCTGCCCGAGCAAGAGGATGCGGAGCGCGCTCTCGCCGACCTCGAAGCGCTCGGAGAAAGCTCGCAGAACGTCGTCCGCTGCCACGAAGAGGACGATCAGAAGGGGGAGCGTCGCCGCGAGCGCCCATCGAGTCGAGCGCTTGAAGAGCTCGTCGAGCCGCGCCCGCTCGCCGCGCGCGTGCAGGTCGGCGGCAAAGGGCGAAAAGACGAGGTTGAGCGAGGTCAGGAAAAGGAGGAGCACCTGCGAGATGCGAGCTGCGGCTGCATAGGCGTCGAGCTGGTTCCCCTGCTCGAAGGCGGCGAGCACCCACAGATCGATCCAGAAGACGGCCTGTGCGAGGAGCGCCGCCGGCGCGCGGGGCAAGCCATAGCGAAGCGCCGACCCGACCTCCTCCCGCGTGGCCGGACGGTCCGCGTATCCGGCCGCCTCGCGGCGCCAGAGTCGCCAGGCGGCGAGCGCCGCCACGAGCCAGGAGGCGTCGTAGGCGAGGATGACGGCGTCGGTCTCGCCGCCCGCAGCGATCGCAGCGCCGGCGAGGAAGATCCAGAGAAGCGGCTGGCCGATCCAGAAGACGTAGAGCGTCTGGCGCATCTGTGCGAGGCCCCGCGTGGCGCCGAGGTAGACGTTTGTTAGGGCGATGAACGGGACGCCGAGGGCCGCGAGAGCGATCAGCCGCCCGTAGTCCCCGTAGAGCGGTGAGCCGGCAGCGAGCACCGCCGCGACGAGGATGCTCGCCACGAGCGCGACCAGCGCGCAGCGGTCGACCAGGCTGCGGAGGTGCCCCGTCGCGTGAGCGCCTCTTCCGATGGCGACGAGGCGCACCGAGGCCATGTCCATCCCGAAGCGGCTGCCCGCCGAGGCGACGAAGGCGACCTGCACCGCCACGGTGACGAGGCCGAACCCGCCTGGCGCGAGCGTCCGCCCGAGGAGGATCTGCACGCCGAGAGCCGCGGCGACGCCGACGACGAGCCCGGCGACGTTGGCTGCCGTCCCCGCAAGGAGCGTGCGTTCCTCGCTCACGATGCCTGGGTCCGGCCGGCTACTCGAGGTAGCCGAGGCCGCGCAACCGTTCCTCCACCAGGCGCTCTTCCTCGTGGCTGTAGGCGCCGACCGGCTCGGCCGCCGTCTCCGTCTTGCTCCATTCGGGGTCGGCCTCGAGCCCGACACCGCCCGCGATGAGCCCCGCGAAGTCGGCCAGCGAGATGTCGGCGCCCACGCCGCCTTCGATCCCGGGACCGGCCATCGCATAGATCCCTTCCGGCCTGTGATCGCCGGAGAGCCAGTCCGCCGGCTCGACGATCTGGCGAGCGTGGGTGAGGCTGTAGAGCGGCGCGGGGCGAAGGAGGAGGTCGGGAGCGCGGTCGAGGTAGGCGCCGGTAAGGGCGTCCTCCTTGGGCAGCACCTCGCCGATCGGCCGATTCCCCGTCTCTTCGTCCTCGAAGGAGAGGAGGGCCTCCGCGATCTCCGAACGGACGCGCTCGTAGTCGCCCGCCGAGACCGCGCCCGCGGGCTCCCGGCCGGCCAGGTTGACCGAGACCCCTTCTCCCGTCGAGACGACGCTCGTGTAGGCGGTCGTGTGCTCCCAGTCGATCGGGGCGGTGGGCACCGCGACCCGCCCGTGCAGCCCGAGCTTGTCGTAGGCGACCCGGGCGACTGCACGCACGCGGCCCCAGGAAAGCAGGTTGACGAGAGCTGAGCCGCGACCGAAGCGCAGGAAGCCGAGCCGCTCGAGCACCTTGTTCATCGAGACGGCGCGGGTGCATGGCTGATGGCCATGATCCGACATGAGGATCACGAGGTCGTCGTCGTCGGCGCGCTCGAGGAGAGACGCGAGCTCGGCGTCGAGCAGCCGGTAGAGACCTCGCACCTGGTCGGCGACCGGCGACCTCGACTCCTGAGCATAGGCGGGATGACCGGGGTGCACGTACTCGAGCAGGCAGTGCTGCGCCCGGTCCGGCGACACGAAGACGATGCAGGCTGCATCCCAGTCCTCTCCGTCGAGCAGCGTCCGCATCGCCTCGGCGCGCTTGCGTGTCAGCCCCTCGAGCTCCTCGACGAGGTCGGCCGGCCGGTTCCGATAGGTCGTCCAGGAGCCGCCGTTGATCGGCCAGCC
>DATAOL010000143.1:0-7537 GCA_036265755.1 Gaiellaceae bacterium
TCCGGCTCGTTCCGCGTCTTCTTCCTGAACGACGAGCCGAGCGCGTTCTCGAAGGTCTGCCTGCAGAAGCTCCTCACGCTTCGCTACGAGAACAACCCGGCAAAGCCGATGCGCCTGCGGTTCAGGGATCAACGCGGTGTCGACGTCCAGATCGAGAACTACGGGACGACTGAGAGCGCGCCCTTCTACGAGCCCATGTTCGAGGCGCTCGAGAGCGCAGGGTACGTCCGCGACCGCGACATCCGGGTGGCGGGCTACGACTCGCGTCTCACCCCCGACATGCGCCACTTCCTCAACCGGACGAAGGGGCTCATCGAGGACACGTACCGGGACAACGGGAACACGCCCGTGCACCTCGTCGGACACTCGAACGGCCCGCTCTACATCCAGTATCTGCTCACGCACACGTCACAGCGGTGGAAGGACAAGTACATCCACGGCTTCACGCCGTTCGCGGGCAATTTCCCTGGACAGGGACTCCTCTATGCGCTCCTTTTCACCGGCCTCGACGTGACCGACTTCACGCTCCCGACGACGCCCGAGACGGCGCTCGCCGGCGCCGAGATGATGCTCCGGAACCCGTCCAGCTACATGAGTGCGTCCGATCCGAGCATCTTCGGCGACCAGGAAACCGTCGTCGAGAACCTCTCGACGGGCAAGACGTACACGCCCGAGGACTACCGCGAGCTCTTCGACGACGCCGGCTTGTCCTGGGTGAACCCGATTGCGGACCACTACATCGGCTTCGTCAAGTTCGCCGACCCGGCGTCGTTCCCGAACGTGGACGTCTACGCCGAGAAGGGCTCGGGGATCGAGACCCTCGTCGGGCTCGGGCTCGACGACCTCTCGGTCGGCCAGGTCGTCGACGACTCGAATACGTTCTTCACGAGGGACGGGGACATCAACCAGGAGGACATCACCAACGACGCGGTCGGTGTCTGGACGACCATGCCGTGCTTCCACTTCAGCCTCACCGACAGCCCCGGCGTCAATCACTTCGAGCTCCCGAGCGACCCAGGCGTGCTCTCCCGCCTGCTCGTGGAGGTCGCGACTCCCCGGTCGTACTGCTAGCGCGCGTAACGCGCGCGAAACCCGGTAGGGCCATGTTGTATGTTCGTGGCGTCTATCACGTACTCGGGGGGCAACGCTGCCTGCCAGCCGCTGGAGCGGAGGAAAGACGGTCCGGGTCGTCGCCGTCGTGGCGGTCATCGGCGCGGCAGCCGTAGCGTCATCGATTCGCGACGCGCTTGACGGACAGGAACCACGCAGGGAGGCGCAAACCGAACCCGAGCCGTTTCCTGCCTGGACATCCGCACAGCCGCTACGTCTCTCACGCACCAATGAGCTCCCGAGCACCAGCGCACCGACGGTCGACTACGTCATCGACCTGGACACGGGAGAGATGACCCCGCTGCCGCGCGCCATCCTCGAGACTGTCGCCAAAGCAAGAGGGGACTTCCGCGGTACGCGGCTTCGCGCGACGGGTCCTCGCTCGCCTTCGTCGGGAACGCCCAGAACGGAA
Organism: Gaiellaceae bacterium; assembly: GCA_036265755.1. Classification (GTDB taxonomy): domain Bacteria; phylum Actinomycetota; class Thermoleophilia; order Gaiellales; family Gaiellaceae; genus DATEOR01. The sequence goes on from DATAOL010000143.1 coordinate 1,523, forward strand.
CGCGCCAGATCTTCGTTGCCGGAACCGACGGCAGGGGGATCCGCCAGGTGACGCGGGGCGACTCGGATGTCATGTCGCCGGCCTGGTCGCCGGACGCAGCGAAAATTGCCTACGTCGGACGCCGCAGCGATGGCGGTCACACCCTGTTCGTGCTCGATGTCGGCACGGGCGAGTCGAGTCCGATCGCGGGTGTCGGCCGCATCCCGCAATGGACACAGCCGCAGTTCACGCCTGATGGCGCGGCAGTCCTCTACAGCGGCAGTCAACTGGCCGTGCGCACCGTCCCGCTCGACGGTGGCAGAAGCACGGTCTTGATCGGCCCTCGCCAGGGCCTGGAGGTGGGAAACGGCGCGCTCTCCTCGGATGGGTCGCTCGTGACCATGATGGGCAACGAGGTCGGCGGCCCGGGAGCGATTCGGTTCGTAACCAAGGTGGACGGCACGGACAAGCGGTCCATGTCGCTCGGCGGCTCGAATCCCGCGGGCACGTGGTCGCCCCGCGGGCACAGAATCGTCTGCACGAACTTCTCGGGCATGCAGGTCTTCGTCCTCGACGTAGACACGGGAGAAGCGTCGCGGGTCGCCAAGGGCAGCGCGGCGATCTGGCTAAACGGGCACACCCTGCTCGTCGAGGTCTAGCAGCGCAAAGGCGCTCAGTAGTTTCGGGAACCTCGATTCGGGGCCGTCCCCGACGGCGACCTAGCCCTCCTCCGGGACTCTTCGAGTAGACCCAAGGAGGTGGAAGGAATGATCACGATCAAGGAAGCCGCAGACGAGTTCCTCGCGCACAAGCGGGTGGCGGTCACCGGCGTCTCGCGGAGCCCCAAGGATCACGGGGCGAACTTCGTCTACCGGCGGCTGCGCGACCGCGGCTACGAGGTCTTCGCCGTCAATCCCAACGCCGACGAGGTCGAGGGCGACAAGGCCTACGACAGCCTCACCGCGATCCCTGGCGGCGTCGAGGCCGTCGTCATCGGGACGAGGCCCGAGCGGGCCGAGGGCACGATGCGCGAATGCGACAGGCTCGGCATCAAGCACGTCTGGATGCACCGCTCGTTCGGTGGCGGCAGCGTCTCGGACACCGCCACGCGCTACGGCCGCGAGCACGGCATCACCGTCATCGACGGCGGCTGCCCCTGCATGTTCGGTCCGACCGCCGACTGTGGCCACGTGATGATGCGCTGGGCCGCCAACATCGCCGGCAACATTCCGAAGAAGGTCTAAGCCCAAGCCTCCGACCGCGGGCCTAGGCGTCAGGCGACCACCGCGTAGAGTCGGCGCGGCTCGTCCAGCCCCTTGAGCTCGCGTAGGCCGCGGTCCTCGAACTCGATCCCGGAGCCGGCGACGAGGTCGCGCACGGTGGACGAGACGAGCACCTCGCCCAGGTCGGCCTCGGCCGCAACTCGCGCACCGATGTGCACCGCGATTCCGGCGATGTTGTCGCCGACGACCTCGACCTCCCCCGTGTGCAGGCCGCTCCGCGCCCCGATCCCGATCCGCTCGAGGGCTTCGAGGATCGCCTGGGCGCAGCGGATCCCGCGGGCGGGCCCGTCGAAGGCAGCGAGGAAGCCGTCGCCCGTCGTGTCGATCTCTCGACCGCGGTATTGGGCGAGGACAGCGCGAACCGTCGAGTGATGCTGCTCGAGAAGCGCCGTCCATCTGGCATCGCCGAGCTCGCGGGCCCGGTCCGTCGACCCGACGATGTCGGTGAAGAGGACGGTCGCGAGCACGTTTTCCGGCTCGGGCGCCTCACGGAAACCCGTCAGAAAGTCCCGGATCTCGGTCACCACCTGGTCGCCGACGTCGAACCAGGGCACGTGATCCGTTCCCTTGAGGTCGACTAGGCGCGCCCCCGGAATCTGCTCGGCGAGCCAGTGGGCCTGTTCGTAGGGGACGACGGGGTCGTCAGGCGTGTGGAGCACGAGCGTCGGCACGTGAATCGAGGGCGCGACGTGGCGCACGTCGATCTCGCTTCCGAGGCGCATGAAGGCGACCGCTGCCGCGGGGGAGGCGGCAGACCGTTCGAGTCGCGAGAGCCAGTTGATTGCGACCGGGTCGTTCTCGACGCTGGGAGCGAACCAGACGCGGGTCGGCTTGCCCCAGAAGCCGTCGAGCGTCTTTTGGAGCATCGCCTCGTAGTCCTCACGCGTGGACTGTCCCCAGGGCCAATCGTCTTCGATGATCTCCTTGACCTCGCCGCCGACGAAGACGAGCCCGGCCGTGCGGTCCGGGTGCGTCGCCGCGAAGACCATCGAGAGTGGGGCGCCTTCGCTGACGCCCAGAAGGACGGCGCGCTCGCTGCCGGCCGCGTCCATCACCGCGCGCACGTCGTCCATGCGCTCTTCGAGAGTCCCCACCAAGGTGCGGTCGGAGAGACCCATGCCGCGCTTGTCGAAGAGGATCAGCCGGGTGAAGCCGGCAAGCCGCTGCATGAAGCGCCGATAGGCGGGCAGCTCCCAGTACGTCTCGAGGTTCGTGATCCAGCCCATGACGAAGACGAGGTCGACGTCGCCCTCGCCGAGCACCTGGTAGGCGATTTGGACGTCGCCGGAGCGCGCATAGCGAACGTCGGGAAGCGTGTCGTCCACGCGCCGAGTATCCCACCGCTCTGAGCATGGCGGTGGGTTTCGAGGCGGCGCGAGCGCAGCGCCGTCGCGGTCGGCCCTACTCGGCCTCCAGAGCCTCGCGCAGCGCCTCCTCGGGCTCGAGCGCTCGCCCCGTGACCCGCGCGCCTTCGAACTCTTCACCGCTCGCGGCGCCCAGGTGGCTATCGAGCCACTCGCGGTCGAAGCGGCTGCGCTCGAAGCCGGCTGATTCGCGCAAGGCATCGGCGGCTCCCGCGAGCCGGCCGGCTCGCGCAGCATTGCCCTCCGCGGCGGCCAGAACTGCCGCCTTCTCGAGGGCGAAGGCGATGAGCTCCTTGTCTGCGAGGCGCTGGGCCCACATGAGCGTCTCGCGCACGACCTCATTCGCTCGGTCGTAGTCGCCGCGTTCCAGCACGACGGCGGCGAGGCCGTCCAGGGCCACCGCGGCACCCCAGTCGTTTGCATGCGCGCGGTCGAGCGTGATCGCCTCGTTGAAGAGAGACTCGGCCTCGTCCAGGTAGCCCTGCTCGAAGGCGACAGAACCAAGGTTCGTCAGCCCGGCGGCGGTCCCCGGCTCGTCGCCGAGCTCACGCCGCGCGGTGATGCTGTCCGCGAGCAGCGATCGAGCAGAATCGAGCTCGCCGAGCGCGCGCTTGATGCCGCCGAGGCTGTTGAGAGCCCTCGCGACACTTTCCTGCTCCCTGTGCTCGCGGAAGACAGCGAGACTCCGCTCGACGAGGTCAGCCGCTTCCCCGTGCTCGCCGCGCTGGTCGAGCAGCACCCCCAGCGCGTACATGGCCGGTGCGCGCAGCTCCTCCGGCGCCTTCTCGGTTCGTGCGAGGAGGTCTGTGAGGCGAGCGCAACCCTCCAGAGCGTGGCCGTGCGCGTACCAGAACCAACCGAGCGCTCCGCCGAGGCGCAACGCCGTCTCCTCGTCTCCGCTCGCCGCGGACGAGTCGAGGGCGGCACGGAGGTTGTCGTGCTCGCGCTCGAGCCGGCCGAACCAGAGGAGCTGATCGCCGTGGCGCAATCCAGCACTCGCCTCCTCCGCGAAATGCGCAAAGTGCTGCGCGTGGCGGCGGAGGAGATCGTCCTCTTCGCCGGTCTCCCGGAGGTGCTCCCGGGCAAATTCGCGGATCGTCGCGAGCATCCCGAACCGTGGCTCGCCCTCGTCGTCCTCGCTCTCGCGCAGGAGGCTGCGGTCGACGAGCGATGCGATCCCCTCGAGGACCTCGAGCCCGAGCTCGCCGTCAGGGTCGGCGACCCGCTCGGTGGCCTCGACCGTGCAACCGCCCATGAAGACGGAGAGCCGCGCGTGGAGCCGGCGCTCCTCGTCGGGGAGGAGGTCGTAGCTCCACGCGATTGCCTCGCGCAGCGTGCTCTGCCTCGCGGGCACGTCCGCGCCTCGGCTGGCCGGGAGCTCGAGCCGGCGCTCGAGGCGGCGGAGGAGGGCCGGCGGCGGCAGCACCTTGCTCCAGGCCGCGGCGAGCTCCACGGCGAGGGGGAGCCCGTCGACCCGCTCGCAGATCTCGGCGACGATCGGCGCGGTCTCGTCCGTGAGCTCGAAGTCCGGCCGGACTGCGCGAGCCCGCTCCACGAACAGCATCACCGCCTCGGATTCGGGGAGGGGCGGAACCGGATACTGGCGCTCGGCCGCCAGGCGCAGCGGCTCGCGGCTCGTCACGAGCAGCTTGAGACGCGGGCAGGCCGAGAGGAGGTCGGCGAGCAGGGGGGCCGCAGCCCCCACGTGCTCGAAGTTGTCGAACAGGATGAGCGCGCGCCGGCCTACCAGCCCCGCTTTCAGGGCCTCCACGATCGGCTGCGTGGGCACCTCCTCGATGCCGAGCGCGCGCGCCAGCTCGGACGGGACGACCTCCGGATCCAGGACCGGGGCGAGAAGGACGCCGTAGACGCCGTCTCGGAACTCGTCGACGGCGTCGGCCGCGACCTGGAGAGCGACGCGTGTCTTTCCTGTTCCGCCCGGCCCGGTGAGCGTGACCATACGGGTGTCCTCGGCGAGGAGCAGCGTCTGCACCGCTTCGAGCTCCTGGTCGCGTCCAACCAGGGGAGTGGGCTGCGCGGGGAGGTTGGTCACCCGCCCTTCGAGGCTCCGCGGGGGTGGGAAATCGGCGCCCAGGCCCTCGATGCAGAGCTGATGGAGGCGCTGAGGCCCGGTCAGATCCTTCAGCCGGTGATCGCCGAGGTCGCGGAACGTGAGGCCGTCCAGCGTTTCCGGGAGGAGGTCGCGCGTAGTCTGCGAGAGCAGAACCTGTGCGCCGTGCGCCGCCGCCGCAACCCGTGCGGCGCGGTGCATGTCCAGCCCGACGTAGCCGTCGGCTGTCGCCGTCGGCTCCCCGGTGTGCAGGCCCATGCGGACCCGGATGCTCCCGTCGGGGGGCCAGCCGTGCGCAGCGAGTGCCCGCTGCGCGTCGGCCGCCGCCGCCGCCGCGTCGCCGGCGCTTGTGAAAGCGACGAACAGGGCGTCCCCCTCGGCGCCGAGCTCGACGCCACCGCGCGCCGAGAACGCCTCGCGAAGGATGCGGTTGTGCTCGCCGAGCAGGGTCGGCCACCGATCGCCGAGCCGCTCGGCGAGGACCGTCGAGCCTTCGATGTCCGTGAAGAGCAGCGTGACGGTGCCCGACGGCAGCTCCACTGTGGCGAGAGGCTATCGCCTCCATCCGTAAGCTGACCGCGTGATGGCCGAGGTACCGCTCAACTCCGCCCTGCTCGTGGAAGGGCCCAGCGACGGCGCAGCCCTTCGCCTTCTCGCCGAGCGGCTGGGCCTCGATCTCGGTGCAGAAGGTGTGTCCATCGTTCCGATGGGCGGCTACGGGAACTTCGGCGACTTCCTCGAGCGCTACGGGCCGGGGGGGCTCGATGTCCGTCTCGCCGGCCTGTACGACGCGCCGGAGGAGCGCCACTTTGTGCGCGGACTTGCTCGAGCGGGCTTCGGCCCGAGCCTCACACCCGCGGACCTCGAAGAGCTCGGCTTCTACGCGTGCGAGGCCAACCTGGAGGACGAGCTCACGCGCGCGATGGGGCCCGCGGCGATGGAGGAGCTGCTCGAGGCGCAGGGCGACCTGCGCGCATTCCGTACGTACCAGAAGCAACCGGCGCACCGAGACGAGTCGATCGAGGAGCAGCTCAGGGGCTTTCTCTGGAACCGGAAGCACCGATACGGACTGCTGATCGTCGGCACGCTCGACCTCGCCCGCGTCCCTCGGCCGCTTACCGCGGTGCTCGCCCACGTGCTTCCGGCAGAAGCGCCTCGCCGCTGAAGCCCACCGCAACCGGGCGCGTCAGGCGCTTTGGCGGGCGGCGCGCTGCAGCGACCGTCCGAGCAACACGGCGACCGCGAGCGGTAGCAGCCACCAGGCGCCGAGCCCGTAGTGCGTGAGCGCCGCGGTGAGTGCGAGGGCACCCGCGATCCC
>DATAOL010000144.1:0-9872 GCA_036265755.1 Gaiellaceae bacterium
CTGCTAGCCAACCGAGCCTTCCATCTGGAGCAGGATCAGCCGGTTCATCTCGACCGCGTACTCGAGCGGCAGCTCCTTCGTGATCGGCTCAACGAAGCCGGACACGATCATCGCGCTCGCCTCCGGTTCCGAGAGACCGCGCGACATCAAGTAGAAGAGCTGCTCGTCGCCGATCTTCGACACGGTCGCCTCGTGGCCGATGTCGACGTCGTTCTCGTCGATCTGGATGTACGGGTAGGTGTCGGAGCGCGACTGCTCGTCGAGGATCAGCGCGTCGCAGACGACCTTCGACTTCGCCCCGTGCGCGCCCTTCGCGACCTGAAGCAGGCCGCGGTAGCCGGCGCGGCCGCCGTTTTTCGAGATCGACTTCGAGGTGATGATCGACGACGTGTGCGGCGCGACGTGGACGGCCTTGCCGCCCGCGTCCTGGTGCTGGCCGTCGCCCGCGAAGGCGATCGAAAGCACCTCGCCGTGCGCGCCCTCGCCGAGCAGCCAGATCGCCGGGTACTTCATCGTCAGCTTGGAGCCGAGGTTCCCGTCGACCCACTCCATGGTCGCGTTCTCGTACGCGACGGCGCGCTTCGTGACGAGGTTGTAGACGTTCTGCGACCAGTTCTGGATCGTCGTGTAGCGGCAGCGGCCGCCCGGCTTGACGATGATCTCGACGACCGCCGAGTGGAGCGAGTCGGTCGTGTAGATCGGAGCGGTGCAGCCCTCGACGTAGTGCACATAGGCGTCCTCGTCGACGATGATCAGCGTCCGCTCGAACTGGCCCATGTTCTCGGCATTGATGCGGAAATAGGCCTGGAGCGGCATCTCGATCTTGACGCCGGGCGGCACGTAGATGAAGGAGCCACCGGACCAGACGGCCGAGTTCAGCGCCGCAAACTTGTTGTCGTTCGCCGGGATGACGGTGCCGAAGTACTCCTTGACGAGCTCCTCGTGCTCCCGCAGGCCGGAGTCCATGTCGAGGAAGAGGACACCCTGGCTCTCGAGATCCTCCTTGAGCTTGTGGTAGACGACCTCGGACTCGTACTGCGCGCCCACGCCGGCGAGGTACTTCTTCTCGGCCTCGGGGATCCCAAGGCGGTCCCACGTGTTCTTGATGTCGGCCGGCAGGTCTTCCCAGGAATTCGCCTGCTTCTCGGTCGGCCGGATGTAGTAGTACATGTTCTCGAAATCGATTTCGTCGAGCTTGCCGCCCCACTCCGGGAGCGGACGGGCGCGGAAGTACTCGAGCGCCTTCAGGCGGCGCTGGCGCATCCACTCGGGCTCGTTCTTGTGCTCCGAGATCATCGCCACGACCTCGGGGTTCAGCCCGCGGCCGGACTTGAAGAAGTACTCCTCAGGATCGTGGAAGCCGTAGGCGTACTCATTGCCGAGCTCCCTGACGACCTGGGTTTCGGACGTTGCCACTACTCAACACCTCCCGCGGCGGCCGGCGTGAAGGCCTCGTACCCCTCGGCCTCGAGCTTCTGCGCGAGCTCCGGTCCGCCTTCCTCTACGATACGCCCGTCCACGAAGACGTGCACGAAGTCCGGCTTGATGTATTCGAGGATGCGCTGGTAGTGCGTGATCACGAGCGCGCCCATGTCGGTGCCGACGAGCTGCTTGACGCCGCCGGCGACGATGCGCAGGGCGTCGATGTCGAGGCCCGAGTCGGTCTCGTCGAGAACCGCGATCCGAGGCTTCAGCATCGCCATCTGCAGAATCTCGACGCGCTTCTTCTCGCCGCCCGAGAAGCCGTCGTTCAGGTAGCGGCCCGACATCTCCTTCGGCACCTTGAGCATCTCCATCGCCGCGGTCAGGTCCTTGCGGAACTCGGGAATCTTGACCGGGTCGTCCTCACCGCCTGCCCTGGCCTTGCGAACGGCGTTGACGGCGGAGCGCAGAAAGCTCGCCACCGTGACGCCCGGGACCGCGTGCGGATACTGAAAGGCGAGAAAGAGACCGCGCTGCGCGCGCTCGTCCGCTCCCATGTCGACGACGCTCTCGCCGTCCATGAGAATGTCGCCGCCCGTGATCTCGTACGCAGGGTGGCCGGCGAGTGCATAGGCGAGCGTGGACTTCCCTGAGCCGTTCGGCCCCATGATCGCGTGCACCTGGTTCGTGTCCACGGAGAGGTCGACGCCGCGGACGATCTCGGTGCCGTCCTCAGTGGCGACGTGCAGGTCTTCGATCTGGAGCAGAGCCAAGTTCGTAACAGCCTTTCGCTAGGGCGCACCGGGCGATTCGCCCAGCGTTTGTGACAGACCCAGTGTAGCGACTCACCTCGGTCTCCCCGGGATGGTCACCGTGCTACCATCGATCGCATGCCTGGAAACATCGGTTGGCAAGGGGCCCTGGTGATCGTCCTCGTCCTCCTGCTCGTGTTCGGGCCGAAGCGCCTCCCCGAGATGGGCCGTTCGCTCGGCCGCGGGATGCGGGAGTTCAAGGACTCGATCACCGGCAACGACGACGAGCCGGAGGTCGAGAAGGTCGAGCTCACTCCGCCCGCGTCGACGGCGCCGGTCGCCTCGGACGCGCCTCCGCGGGCCGAGAGCGAACGGGTCTCCAGCTGAGCTAGGACATGGCGCGGCTCCCGCGTCGCCTGCGCCACGACGAGAGCGTCACCCTCGTCGAGCACCTGGACGAGTTCAGGACGCGCCTGATCGTCTGCCTCGTGGCGGTCGTGGCCGCGTTCACGGTCACCTACGTCTTCCGGCACACGATCATCGGGTGGCTGAACGCGCCGCTCCCGGATGCGAGGCCCAACATCCCGGGCAAGCAGACCTTTCAGGTGACGACGTTCAGCCCGGCCGAGCCGTTCACGACGTCTTTCACGGTCGCCTTCTACGCAGCGATCGGGCTCGTCATCCCGATCATCGTCTGGCAGCTCTGGGCGTTCATGGCGCCTGCCCTGGAGGATCGCAGCCAGCGTGTCGTCATGCGCCTCGTCGCAGCGGCAACCGTTCTGCTCGCGCTCGGGATGGCCTTCGCGTACTGGGTCGTCCTGCCAAACGGCATCCACTTCCTGCTCAACTTCGACTCCGACCTCTACAACGTGCAGCTCCGCGCCAAGGACTACTACTCGTTCGCGATCACGATGATCGTCGCGGTCGGCGTCATCTTCGAGCTGCCCATCTTCATCCTCGGGCTCGTCCGCCTCGGCATCCTCTCGTCCGCGACGCTGCGCAAGAACCGGCGCATCGGCGTCGGGATCGCCCTCATCGGCGTCGTCCTCCTGCCCGGGGTCGATTTCGTCTCGATGGCCCTGCAAGCGCTCCCGATCCTCGCGCTCTTCGAGGCCTCGATCTGGATCAGCGTCCTCTTCGAGCGCCGCTGGCAGCGCCAGGGCGTGATCGGGGCCCCGCTCGTCGGCACCGACTCGACCTAGGCGCGGGCAGCTCCGCCGACCTGCGGCCAGGCGGCAGCCTCGCCGATCGCCCGGAGGCGCTCGCGGCTTGCGTCGCTGCACAGCGCCCCCTCGACTCCAGCGTCGTAGAGCGGCCGCGGATCGACTCCGAGCGACAGCGCAGCGTCGTACTCCCGGGTCAGGTCCGTGTCGAACATCTCGGGATCGTCGGTCGAGACGGTGCATGGGATTCCCGCCGCCATGAGCTCGGGAAGCGGATGGTCCTCGAGCGCCTTCACAACGCCCGTGCGGAGGTTCGAGACCGGCGTGACGTCGAGCACGACGCGCCTCTCCGCGAGCTCCTGCAGAAGGTCCGGATCCTCGATGGCCCTGATGCCGTGGCGGATGCGGTCAGCATTCAAGGAGTCGAGGGCGCCCCGGACCGAAGCCGGCCCCACCACTTCGCCGGCGTGGGGGACTGACCCGAAGCCCTCATCCCGCACGAGGCGGAAGACGTTCACGAACTTCTCCGGCGGATAGCGCGCTTCCTCGCCGCCGAGCCCGATGCCGACGATCCCCCGCTCCCGGTACTTCGTCGCCTGCCGCACAAGCTCGAAGCCGTCCTCGACCGGAGCGCCGCGCGTCACGTCCGGGGTCAGCAGGACCTCGACCCCGTGTAGCTCCTTCGCCTCCTGGGCTCCGTCGCAGTAGCCACTGAAGAGGTCGTCCCACGAAACGCCTCGCCACGTCCGTTCGATCGGCGAGAAGATCCCCTCCACGTAGACCGCCCCGTGCCTCGCGGCCTCAGCGGCGTAGTCGACGACGACCCGCCGGAAGTCGTCCGCGGTCTGGAGAGCGTTCGTCGTCAGGATCCAGACCTGGATGAAGTGGTCGAAATCCCGGTACCGGTAGAGGTCGCGAATGCCCTCCGGGGAGTCGGCGGGAAGCTCGAAGCCGTTCCGCGCGGCGATCTCGAGCAGCGTCTCGGGCCGCACCGTCGCCTCGAGGTGGACGTGCAGCTCGATCTTCGGAAAGGGGAGGGCGTCTGCTTTCTCGGTATCCTGCACAATCGCGGAGCGTATCGATCGCCCGCTCTCAGAGGCTTTCAAGGAGGAACTTTCGCGCATGGCACGGGCCCAGGCACAGCGCCGCAAGACTTCGCGCTCGCGTGCGCGCAGGAGCTCGTCGAGCGCCGAAGACCTGATGTTCTTCCCCAAGCTTCGCCGGCGGGCGAAGTGGGTGTTCCTCCTCCTTGCAATCGCGTTCGCGCTCGGCTTCGTCGCGTTCGGCGTCGGCACCGGCGTCAGCGGGACGAGCATCGGCGACGTCCTACGCGACTTCTTCACGAGCAACAGTGGCAGCCAGGATCTCGAGTCCGCGAAGAAGAAGGCCGACGAGAACCCGAAGGACGCTCAGGCCCAGCTCGCCTACGCGAACGCGCTGCAGACCGCCGGCCGGACCACGGAGGCAGTCGCCGTCCTCAAGACGTACACGACCGCCAACCCCAAGGACGTGAACGCATTGCGGCAGCTCGCAGCGATGTGGGGCGCGCTCGCGACGAAGGCGAGGACCGAGGCCCAGGCCGCATCTGTCGACGCCGCCCAGGCGACGGCGTTGGAAGCCCCCGCGCCGGACGACTCACCCTTCCTCCAGCAGGTGCAGGGAAACAAGATCGCCGACGTCCTCTCCACGGACGCCAACAACCGCGCCAACTCGGCGAACCTCCGAGCCCAGAACGCGTACCGCGAGGCCGCGAGCGTCTACCAAGAGCTGACACTCCTCACGCCGGACGATCCGAGCGTCTTCCTTCAGCTCGGCGTCGCCTCGCAGAGCGCCGCCGACTATCCGTCCGCGATCGCGGCCTACAAGCAGTTCCTCGCGCTCGCCCCGGACGACGCGAGCGCGCCGCTCGTGAAGCAGGAGCTCGAGATTCTTGAAGCGCAGCAGAAGGCAGGTTCCTCGTTGCTGCCAAGCGGTTAAGCTCCCACCTGCCCGAACGACCCGAGGGGACAAATGAACTTCGACATCAAGACCGAAGAGCTGGCGAACGACGCGTATGTGATCGCACTGACAGGTGAGGTCGACCTCTACACGGCGCCCGAGTTCAAGCAGCAGCTGCTCGAGGTGATCGGCCAGGGAGCCAAGGAAGTCGTCGTCGACTTCTCCGACACGACCTTCATCGACTCGACCACACTGGGGGTGCTGGTCGGAGGGGTCAAGCGCCTGCGGCCGAACGGCGGCCGGCTCGCGCTCGTGTGCAGCGACCGCAACATCACGAAGATCTTCGAGATCACCGGCCTGAACAAGGTCTTCCCCATCTACGAGTCGCGCGCCGAGGCCGTGGAGAGCATCGGCCAGGAGGCTCAGGCGCAGACGTAGGCTTGAGGGCTCGCCGCTTCCTCCCCCTGGCGCTCGCCGGAGCCGCGCTCCTGGCCGCGGGCTGCGCGGGCCGAGCCGTCGACTCCGCGAGCGCGGACAAGAACAACGGCAAGCAGCTCTTCTCGCAGAACTGCGGCGGGTGCCACACACTCGCGGACGCGGGAACCGCGGGCACGATCGGGCCGAATCTCGACGACGCCTTCAGGGCCTCCCGGACCGCCACCGGCGGCAGCTTCGAGGAGAGCACGATCTTCGACGTCACGCTCGACCAGATGCGCCTCGCGGCCCCGCCCATGCCCCGCTTCGACACCGGTCCGCAGGCCCTCACGACCGCCGAGCTGCACAACGTCGCGGCCTACGTCGCCTCGGTGGCCGGGCTTCCTCCCGCTGCTGCCCAGGGCACTCTCGCGACGAGCACCTCGACGACGCCCTAGGTGGGGCGGGATACGGCGCCCATTCTCCGCGGCGAGCGGGTCACGCTCCGGCCGGTCGCGGCCGCAGACGTCGAGCGCCTGACCGAGATCCTGCGCGAGCCCGAGGTGGCGCGCTGGTTCGGCACGTACACGCCCGAAGAGACCGCCGAGGAGTTCCTCGCCGATCCGACCATCACGGCCTTCTCCATCGAGCTCGGCGGCGAGATCGTCGGCGGCATCGAGTTCTACGAGGAGAACGAGCGCGACTACCGCCACGCCGGCATGGACATCTTCCTGACGACGGAGAGCCAAGGCCAGGGCCTCGGCCCGGAAGCGCTGCGCCTACTCGGGCGCTATCTCCTCGATGAGCGCGGACATCATCGGCTCGTGATCGACCCCGCCGCCTCGAACGCGCGGGCGATCAAGGCCTACGAGGGCATCGGCTTCCGGCCGGTCGGAATCATGCGCGCCTATGAGCGCGGACCCGACGGCACCTTCCACGACGGGCTCCTCATGGACCTCCTCACCGACGAGTTGCGCTAGCCAGCCGCGTCCCGCGGCAGAGCGCGCTCCCGCTCGAGGTCGACGACCACGTGCGTGATCGGCAGGTCGAACTTCTCGCCGGCCCGCTCGACGACGCCGCGCTCGAGCCAGTTCGACCGGCCCGGCGGATGGGTGGAGATGACGATCTCGTCCGCCCCGAAAACGCGCAACGAATCTTCGATGGCTTGGATCGGATCGTCGTCGCCGACGCGGCCGCGAGCCTCGACGTCGTCGGCGGCCAGCGCCGCGAGCGATTCTTCGAGCCGTTCATGCGCGGCCGCGCGGGCGGTGTCCTCGTCCGAGGTCCAGTGCCGGAGACGCGTGTTCAGCGCGGGCGAGACGACGAGCACCTCGGCGTCGTTCTCGCGCGCCCGCCCGATCACTTCGTCGCGGAGCGCGCGCCCGACGACGGTTTCGTTGGCGACGACGAGAATCCGGTGCCGGCCGGTGCCGCGGTCTCGGTCCCACACGGCGGGCTCGACGGTCTTCGGATCGCTCCTGAAGTAGCGGTAGAAGACCACCGGCGCGAGAACGAAGAAGATGATGAGCGCGACCCAGCCGTTGGCGAGGATTCCTGCTACGGCAACCGCGGCGAAGAGGGCGAGCACGGCGATGACGAAGCTGAAGGCCTCCGCCTCCGTTCGCACCGGGTTTCGCATGGCGATCTCCTCTGGCTAGAGGACGTAGACCGTGGTGTACACCACGATCCACATTACGTCCACGAAGTGCCAGTAGATCCCCGGGATCTCAACGCCGAGGTGGTCGTGCGCCGAGGGGCCGTAGTGGCCGCGGAGCGAGCGGACGAGCGCGACGGCGAGCAGCGTAAGCCCGACGAAGACGTGGCACCCGTGCAGCCCGGTGAGCCCGAAGAACGTCGTCCCGAACGCGAGGTCGTGGGGGCTGAAGCCGATGCGCGTGTACTCGGTCGCCTGGATCAGGAGGAACGTGAGCCCGAGGCCGAAGGTGATCGCAAGCCCCGCGATCAGTCCCGAGCGGTTGTTGCGCTTGATCGACTGCAGTGCCCAGTGCATCGTGAAGCTCGAGGACACGAGGATGATCGTGTTCACTAGGGCGAGGTAGACCGGGAGCTCGTACGGGTGCGGCGGCCACTCATCGTGCGGTACTGCGACCCGCGCAAAGAAGTAGGCGGAGAAGAACGACCCGAAAAGCATCACCTCCGACGCGATGAAGAGGTAGATGCCGAGGAGCCGTGAGTCGACCCGCGAGCTGCGGTTGGCGACTGGCGGGTGCGCGCCGTGAGCTTCGGCGTGAGCGTTCACGCTACCGCGGACTCCTCCGCCGCCTCAGCTTCCTCCTGCGTCACGACCACGTGCGTGACCGGAAGGCCGAACGACCTGATCCGCCCGAGGACGTCGCGGCGCAGCCAACCCGACGTCGCCTCCGGAAACGTGGAGACGATCACCTCGTCGAACCGCTCATCGTGGATGGCGTTCTCCACGGAAACGACCGGGTCCGGGTCGCCGAGGCGGCCGGTCGCCTCGATGCCGGCGTCGGCCATGAGCCGGCAGATGCTCTTCAGACGCCGCTCGGCCCCGATCGCGTCGGCGGGGATGAGCAGCGTGAACTCGGCGGGGCTGGCGACGCTCCGGTCGTGAATCGCGTCAATGAGGGGCTGGCCGAGGACTGTCTGGTTGGCCAGAACGAGAACATGCGCACGCTCGCGGGCCGATTCGAGATCGACGACGACGTGGTCCACCGGCTTGTCCGTCACCTTGCGCGCGCGCTCGATGAGGTTCGCGCGAAGCCAGCTCGACTTCAGCTCGCCGGGGTGAGTGGAGATGATGATCTCGTCGGGGTCGTACTCGTAGATGGCGTCTTTGATCGCCTGCAGCGGATCCGGGTCGACGACCGCGCCGCGCGCCGCGATCCCGGCCTCGTGCAGGAGGTCGAGCGTGCGCCGCAGGCGCCGGTCGGCGCTCGAGCGGCGGCTGTCCGCGTAGACGACGAAGCCCGCCCGCGGCTCGTTCTGCGGGCAGATGACCGTGACGCGGATCGGCCCGTCCGCGGCGCGGGTCCGCAAGGCATCGATGAGCGACTTCCCCGCCACGGTCTCGTTCGCGACCACGAGGATGTGCCGGGGCTCGGCCATCAGCGAGAGACCACCTCCTCGCGTTCGGGCACCTCGGCGCGGTCGCCGTTCAAAACTGCGTGGCGCGCCCCCCGGACTCCGTACTCATACGGGCTCCCGACGACCTGCGGGATCTCGTCGAAGTTGAAGATGGGCGGGGGCGAGGACACCTGCCACTCGAGCGTGAGCGCACGCCACGGATTCGCTGGCGCGATCGGGCCACGCCGCCACGAGACGATCATGTTGTAGAGGAAGACGATCGTCGAGGCACCGAGCGCGAACGACGCGATGCTGATGATGAAGTTGAGGTTGCCGAAGCGGTCGGCGTAATCGGACACACGGCGCGGCATTCCCTGAAGCCCGAGCCAGTGCATCGGGAAGAACGTGACGTTGAAGCCGATGAACGTCAGCCAGAAATGGATTTTCCCGAGCCGCTCGTTGTACATCCGTCCGGTCATCTTCGGGAACCAGTAGTAGATCCCCGCGAAGATCGTGAACAGGGAGCCGCCGAAGAGCACGTAGTGGATGTGGGCGACGACGAAGTACGTGTCGCTCGCATGGATGTCGATCGGGATCGAGCCGAGATAGATGCCCGAGAGGCCGCCGATCACGAACATCGACACGAAGCCAAGTGCGAACAGCATCGGTGTTTTGAAGTGGATGCGCCCCTCCCACAGCGTCGCGAGCCAGCTGAAGACCTTGATGCCGGTTGGGATGGCGATGAGCATCGTCGTCGCCATCATCGGGATACGGAGCCAGGGCGACATCCCGGAGACGAACATGTGGTGCGCCCAGACGGAGAAGCCGAGCACGAGGATCGCCATCAGCGAGAGCGCCATCAGGCGGTAGCCGAACACCGGTTTCCGCGCGAAGACGGCGATCACCTCCGAGGCGATCCCGAATCCGGGCAGCATCATGATGTACACGGCCGGGTGCGAGTAGAACCAGAAGATGTGCTGATACCCGAGCGCGTATCCGTCACCCCCCGGCTCGAAGAAGTTCGTGTGCAGCACGCGGTCGAGCAGGATGAAGAACTGCGACCCGGCGATGAACGGCGTCGCGAGGACGACCAGGGTCGACGTCGCGAAGTTCGCCCACACGAGGAGCGGCATGC
>DATAOL010000145.1:0-2991 GCA_036265755.1 Gaiellaceae bacterium
GGCGGCGGCCGTGCGCAAGCTGTCGGGGTCGCCGTCGGCCCCGACGCCGGCAACTGCCAGGCGATGGGCTTTGAGCTCGTCTCGCGTGTGGAGGAGGGTGACCTTGCCACGCTCGCCCTTGAGCTCGCCGTCCTCGATCAGGTGTCCGATCCCCCCGTCGACCAGCCGGTCGAGCTCTCGGCCCGCCGCTGGGAGCTCGACCGGCTCCGGCACGGCAAAAGCCAGGACGTCCGCGGCAACCTCCGCCGGCGAGCCTTCGACGACGTCGATCTCCATGGGCGCGCGGGGATGCTATCCGAACCGGTTCGTACCTTGTTCCTCGAATGAGGGATGTAGAGCGACGCCCTCAGGTCGATGAGAGGGATGCGCTATGAGCGCAGCTCTACCCTCTCCGCCCGCACCCTCCCCTCGCGGGCGAAACCCTCTCCCGGTAGAAGCCCTCCAGAATCATCTCGGAGGGCTTCTGCGTGAGCGGGAACGGCTGCACGCTGCGCGCTCGGGGCTCGCCCTCGAGCGGAACCGTCGCGAGATCGTGCGCGCGCAGTGGGAGCTCTCCCACGCGCTGATCGAGCGCTTCGCATCCGCCTAGAGCGGCGCGGGTATTCTCGCCGTCGTGCGCGGGGTTGACAGAAAGGCGATGGCTGCGCTCTCGTCCGGCCATCTCGCAACGGATCTCGCGCAGGGCTCGCTGCCGGCCCTCCTGCCGTTCTTGAAGGTGGAGTTCGACCTCTCCTACACGATGGCGTCGGCTCTCGTGCTTGCCGCGACAATAAGCTCGTCGCTGATCCAGCCGGCCTTCGGGCTGTGGTCGGACGCGCGCGGCGCGCTCTGGCTGCTCCCCGCCGGGGTCGCGCTGGCCGGCGTCGGGATGGCCGCGGCGTCGATCGCGCCGAGCTATCCGCTGATCATGCTCTCCGTCCTGGCAGCCGGGGTGGGGGTTGCCGCCTACCATCCGGAGGGATCGAAGTTCGCGAGCTACGCGAGCGGCTCGCGCCGCGCCAGCGGGATGTCGTTTTTCTCCGTGGGCGGCAACGTCGGCTTCGCAATCGGCCCGGTGTACGCCTCGGCGCTCATCCTGGCGCTCGGGCTGCACGGGGGGATTCTCCTGGCCGTTCCCGGCCTCGTCGTCGCTGCCGGCCTCGTCTTCGTCTTGCGTTACCTCAGCGGCTTCGCTCCCGAGCAAGTGCCGCGCGAGGAGCGCGCCGCAGCGCATGCCGAGACGCGCGGCCTGACGCTCCTCCTCGTCGTCGTGGGCCTCCGGAGCGTCGCTCACATGGGGCTCTTCACGTTCATCCCTCTGTGGGAGATCCACAAGGGGCACGGGGAGGCCTACGGGACCTTCGTGCTCGCGCTCTTCCTCTTCGCCGGGGCCGTGGGCACGCTGTGCGGAGGGCCGCTCGCCGACCGGTTCGGACGGCGGCCCGTTCTGCGCTTCAGCTTCATGGCCGCGACGCCGCTGATCCTCGTCTACGTCCTCCTGGGCGGGCCGGTCGGGGTCCTCGCGGTTACGCTCTCGGGCGCGGTCGTGATCGGCACCTTCGGAGTCAGCCTCGTTATGAGCCAGGAATACATGCCGGGCCGCGTCGGCATGGCGTCGGGCCTCTCGATCGGGCTCGCGATCGGGCTCGGGGGAGTGGCGGCGCTGACGCTTGGCGCGGTCGCCGACACCGTCGACCTGCGTGCCGCCGTGCTCGCGACCGCGCTCGGGCCGGCGCTGGCCCTTGCGGTCAGCTGGATGCTGCCACCGGCCCCGCGGCTGCGGGCGCTCGAGCCGGAGCCTGTGGCGGCGACGCTCTGATGTACGAGTCGGCGCGACAGTTCTTCGAGGAGCTACCGGCCAAGGCCGATCGCGACGGCGCCTCCGATCTCACCGCGTCCTACCGGTTCGAGATCGAAGGCGCCGGCACGTGGCGGGTCGACGTTCGCGGCGGTGCGGTGACCGTCGAGGAATCGGACGCGCCGGCAGACTGCATGATCGCGACCGACGAGCGGACGTTCCTCGGCATCGTGAGCGGAGAGCAGAACCCCATGGGCGCCTTCATGACCGGGAAGATCCGGCTCGACGGCGACATGGGGCTCGCCCTCCGGCTCCGCGAGCTGATCGGCTAGCGAACGGCTTGCGCGGTCTTCTGGGCCTGGCCGGAATGCTCGCCCTCGCCGAACTCCTCGACGATCTTGGCGCAGAACGCCGGCAGGTCGTCCGGCTTGCGGCTCGAGACGAGGCCGGCGTCGATGACGACTTCCTCGTCGACCCAGTTTCCGCCCGCGTTCACGATGTCGGTCTTGACCGTCGGCCACGAGGTGATCTTGCGGCCCTTGACGACACCTGCCTCCACCAGCGTCCACGGGCCGTGGCAGATCACGCCCACGGGCTTCCCCTGCTCGAAGAAGCGGCGCACGAAGGCGACCGCGTTCTCGTCGCCGCGCAGGAAGTCCGGGTTGGCGACGCCGCCCGGAAGGACGAGGCCGTCGAAATCGGCGGGGTCGGCCTTCGCGACCTCCTCGTCGACCGTGAAGGTGTCTCCGTGGTCGAGATGCTCGAAAGCCTGGATCTCGCCCGCCTCGAGCGAGAGCAGGACGGGCTCCGCACCGGCCTTCTCGACCGCTTTCCAGGGCTCAGTCAGTTCGACCTGCTCGACCCCGTCCGCAGCCAGGAAGGCGATCCTCTTCCCCTGCAGTTCGTTCGCCATGATTCCTCCTGACGTCGTTTTCCTTCGGCTACCCGCCCGGAATCCGGAGAAACATCAGGGGGAAAGCAGCGTCGCGTGCCACGAGCCGTCCTTGCGCTCGTAGCGGACGCGCTCGTGGAGCCGGCTCGGGCGGCTCTCCCAGAACTCGATCGTGGCGGGTCGGAGGATGTAGCCGCCCCACCACTCCGGTAGAGGGACGTCCTCCCCGAAGCGGTCCTCCGCGTCGGCGTAGGCGCGTTCGAGCTCGGCGCGGCTCTCGAGCGGCGAGCTCTGGCGCGAGGCCCATGCACCCAGCCTGCTG
>DATAOL010000146.1:0-9927 GCA_036265755.1 Gaiellaceae bacterium
GAGCATGAACGCCGCCATCACGAGCGTGTACAGCGTGATCGCGCCCTGCACACCGGTGATCGTGGTGTCCAGGTCTTCCGCGATCTGCGAGATCGAGACGTTCATCACGCTCGAGTCGAGCACCATGATGAACTGGGCCGCAGCGAGGATTATGAGGGGCAGCCACTTGCGCATTACGCGGCTCTAAGTACTGGCCTCGGCCCGGCTGATCGCACCCGAGTCGAGCAGGCGCTTCGCCCCCTCGATCTCGGCCGCGAGACGGCCGCCGGCGGCGGTCTCGCGCACGTAGTCGTCGAACTGGGCCTGCTGGCCCCTCGCTCGCTCGAGGTTGCGCTGCGTCATGCCCTCGTTCTGCGTGATCAGGCTCGTTGCGATCAAATAGCGACCTCCTGTTCGGTCGACCCACTGTCTCATGGCGTCCCGAGGGCCGCCGCGCGATTCCTCGATGTCATCCGGGTGAAAGTGAATGGGTCTCGGCGAGAACGGGTGCTTCGACCGTGGGCCACAGGCTCGCGCTGAAGGCGAGCGACGGTCTCGACGACAGCCCGTCGCGCGCGTTCGCGTTCACCCGAGTGAATCCTGTCATCTACCCACACGACGGGAGCTCAGGTCCGTAGCGTCGGTGTCTGCGAGA
The DNA here is from genome assembly GCA_036265755.1 of Gaiellaceae bacterium. GTDB lineage: Bacteria > Actinomycetota > Thermoleophilia > Gaiellales > Gaiellaceae > DATEOR01. The sequence continues at coordinate 635 of DATAOL010000146.1, forward strand.
TGGCCGTTATCAGCGTCCGGGCGAGGAGTGTGAGCCCGCACGGAGCCTACCTTCGAAAGGAGAACGATCATGTGCCGCTGGGCTGGCGTATTACGGCAAGTTGATCCCGATGGACGAGGTACTCTATGGGCCGCAGCACTCGTTGAGTTCCGAAATCCAGCGGAACTGGGCAAACACGACAAGCAGCGGCGACATCAAAGCTCGCCCGCAGGCGAAAGCGGACAGGATGCCCACTCGCGTGCTCCCTCAGAACAGCTTGGGCTGGCCGCCGAAACGGCGTTTTTCAGATTCTGTTCTCGCTGATTTGCAGGACTTTTAATCCCAAGGTCGCAGGTTCGATCCCTGCCCGGCCCATCCAAGAAGTATCTGCTCATCGGATGTTTCTGCGGCGGCAGGGTGGACATCCTTTGCCCGGGTGGAGTACGGGTGGAGTACGGATTTCGTCAGACGGGAAAGGCGCCCTCCATCTTGGCGGCTTGGAGCTTTCGCTCAGCGCGGTTCCCAGTGCCCGTAGATGTCCGTCGTCACCTTGAGCGTGGAATGGCTGAGGTGCCGAGAGAGCCAGGCGAGCACGGGGTGTTCACCCATCAGCGCCTCTGACCACCTGCCTCCGACGTGAAGCGAACCTTGATCGGGTCGAGGGCGGCTTCAAGAGCCCGAGCCGGCCAGCATTGACACGACCCCGAAGCGAGGCATATACCAGCGTCGCCGGCCGAACTTCACGTCCCGAAAGGATGACCATGGCCTTGGAGATCAAGCTTTTGAGCCTCATCGACATAGACATCGAGTCGAGCTTCCTCGTGCTAGGCCGCAACATGGGGGTCCGGACGCGCATTCCCACATTTGGCTTCCTGATCCTCGGCGGCGAGGAGCCCATCGTCGTTGACACGGGCGCAAGCCACGCCGAAATCATGCAGCGGCTTGGCATGACCGGCTACGTGACCGAGGAAATGGAGCTCGAGCACCAGCTGGCGAAGTACGACCTGGCGCCGAGCGACGTGCGCTGGGTCCTGCACACGCACCTCCACATCGATCACGCAGGCCAGGACAAGACGTTCCCGGTCTCGACGACAGTCGTCATCAACCGCCGCGAGCTCGAGTTCTCGGTCTCGGGCCTCATGGGGGAGCAGTATCCGGCCGAGTACATCAAGCACCTGATCGACCGGCTGCACACGCCGGGCGCGCTGCGCCTGCTCGACCTGGAGCTCTCCGGGCCCGAAGAGATCATCCCCGGCGTCTGGTGCGAGGCGGCCGGCGGTCACACGGAGGGCTCGATGAACGTGCTCGTCGAGACGAAGCAGGGACGGGCATGCATCTGCGGCGACGTGATCTACGACATCCAGAACCAGATCGTGGAGCCCCTGTACCAGATCCTCGAGCTCGAGCCGCAGCCGACCGGAAACCACGCCACGACCAAGCGCGAAGAGAAGGCCGCGGTGAAGAAGGCGCTCCAGAATGCGTTCGTCCTGCCGGTGCATGACTACCCGGCGCGTCTCGAGGCGGGTCGCGTGGTGGCGCGCCTGCGTGACGCGGTGCCGGGCCCCGAGGAGCCCGTGGAGATGAAGCTCCCGAGCCAGACGGGCGCCATCATCGGCATGGACTTTCTCCCGCACGACGTCCTTGTCCCGAGCGGCGTCTGATCGTCTGCCGAACGCTTCCGGTTCTAAGACGTGCAGGACCAACGGCGACACAGTCGCCAGCCTGAGAAGGTCTACGATCCGTCCGGGATGCGTGAGGTCGTCCGACCCCTCCGCGAACAACCCGAGCCGGCGGCGGCCTAACTCTGCAAACGACTGCTCGAACCGTGGCACGGGGGCTGGCATCCCTGCTCGGTGCAGACGCAGTCCTTGCTGAGGCGCCGAAGACGTACCTGAGCGACGAGACCGAACACCGCGGCGTGGTGGGACGCGCAGACGCGGTCGCGTTGCCGGGCTCAACCGAGCAGGTGGCCGCCACGGTTGCCTGGTGCTACCGGCACGATGTCCCCATCGTCCCACGAGGTGGCGGCACCGGATTCGCGGCAGGCGCCGTGCCGCTTGAGGGCGGGGTCGTCCTCTCCCTCGAGCGGCTGACCGCCGTCCGCAGCTTCGAACCTCTTCTCTGGCGCCTGAACGTCGAGGCGGGCGTTCGCACATCCGAGGTCCGGCGCATTGCCCGGGAAAGCGGACTCTTCTTCCCGCCGGATCCGGGCGCGGCCGAGCAGTCGCAGATCGGCGGCAACATCGCGACGAACGCCGGCGGACCGCACGCGTTCAAGTACGGCGTCACCGGGGCCTGGGTGACGGGCCTGGAGGCTGTCATCCCGCCCGGGGACGTGGTCTCGGTTGGGGGGTCGATCCGCAAAGACGTCGCCGGTTACGACCTGAAGAGCTTGCTCGTCGGCTCCGAAGGGACGCTCGGCGTCGTCACGGCGGCCTGGCTGAGGCTCCTCCCCGCGCCCGAAGCTACCCTGCCCGTTGCCGCGTTCTATGCAGGCACAGGGCCTGGGTGCGACGCGCTCGGGCGGGTGCTCGGGAACGGCCTGACCGTCGCGGCGCTCGAGTTTCTGGACGGCGGAACGCTTGAGCACGCCGGCCGAGCCTTTCCCGGGGGCGTCCCGCCCGGCTCGGGGTTCCTCGTGCTGGGGGAGGCCGACGGGATGGCTGAGGAGGCGGCTCGGTTGCGCGACGAGCTCGTCGACGCGCTCGGCGAAGGCGCGCTCGCAGTCGTGAGCCCGGAGGGGCCGGCCGTCGCCGAGCTGTGGCGGTGGCGCGGCGGCGTCTCGATCGCGGTCGGGGCCGCCCGCGGCGGGAAGGTGAGCGAGGACATCGTTGTCCCCTTCGATCGGCTCGCCGAGGCGATCGAGGAGACGATCGCGATCGGACAGCGCCACGACCTCGTCGCTTGCAGCTGGGGGCACGCGGGAGACGGCAACCTGCACTCGACGTTCCTGGTCTCACCAGGGGACGAGGACGAGCTCTCTCGAGCCGGCGTCGCGGCCGGAGAGCTGTTCGTCCTCGCGACCCGCCTCGGTGGATCCGTCTCCGGGGAGCACGGCCTCGGCTGGCTGAAGCGGGGCCAGCTGGAGCGGCAATGGGCGCCCCGCGCGCTAGAGCTTCACGCCGAGATCAAGCGAGTCTTCGACCCAAAGGGCCTCCTCAACCCCGGGAAGAAGGTCGCCTATGCCGGCTGAGCGCCCATGATCTGCGCAAGCATCGCCGCGTAGTCCTCCCTCCCGCGGCCGGCCGACTCAGCGTCAACGAGCCAGCTGCGTGCCGCCTCGAGGACTCTCAGGTCGAGACCCGCCACGGCCGCCGTCAGCAGCTCGACGTCCTTCCACGCCAGGGAGAGAGCGAAGCGGGCCGGGTACTCGTCCGCCTCGATTGCGGGCCGTCGCCGCTCCGCCTGGGCCGCGACCGGCGTCGTCGCGAGCACGTCGAACGCGCTCTCACGGGAGAGACCGAGTGCATCGGCCGCCGCGAGGGCCTCGCCGAGGATGCCGAGGATGCCGAAGAGTGTGAAGTTCGCGACAAGCTTCGCGGCAGATCCCGCGCCGACCTCGCCGACGTGGATCGGCGACCCGAGCGCGCGCAGAATCGGCGCCGTTTGCTCGAGGTCGGCCTCGGCGCCCCCGACGAAGATCGTCAGCGTCCCCGACTCGGCTTCGGGAAGACTGCCGAGCAGCGGCGCATCGAGGAGCGCCGTCCCGGCGGGCAGCACCTTGGCGAGCCGATCGACGGCCGCGGGCCCGACCGTCGACATGTTGACGACCGTCGTCGAGTCGTCCGCCCCGGCCGCGACGCCTTTCTGCCCCTCGGTGACGGCCGCCAGCGCCAAAGGGTCGGCCACCATCGTGATCACCGTCTGGGAACGGCGGGTGGCCTCCGCGGGAGTCTCCGCGCCTCTAGCTCCGGCGGCGACGAGGTCGTGCGCCTTCTCAGGCGAGCGATTCCAGACGACTACGTCGTGTCCCGTGTCGACGAGCCGGTGTGCCACCCGGCTCCCCATCGCCCCCAGGCCGAGGACGGCGACGGAGCTCACGCGATGTAGGGGCGCAGCGCGTTGCGTGCGATCAGGAACCCCCGCTTCACGAGCTCGTCCTCGCCCTCGAAGGCGCGGTCCTCGTGCTCGATCGAGACAACGTGGTCGTACCCGATCGCATACAGCGCCGCAAGGAAGCGGTCCCACCGCACCTCTCCCAGGCCCGGCAGCCGAGGGATCTGCCAGCCGATCCCCAGCGAGAGGACGCCATTGCGGTAGAGGCCATCCCGGTTGATCTCCAGGTCCTTTGCGTGGACGTGAAAGATCCGGTCCGCGTAGTCGTAGACAACCCGTTCGTAGTCGATCATCTGCCAGACCAGATGCGACGGATCGAGGTTGAGCCCGAAGCTCGCGGACGGGATGACCTCGAACATCTCGTCCCATAGCGCGGGCGAGCGGGCGAAGTTCGTCCCGCCCGGCCATTCGTCGTACGAGAAGATCATCGGGCAGTTCTCGATCGCGATCTTCACGCCGCGCTCCTCCGCGTGCGCGACGAGCGGCGGCCAGACGTCGCGGAAGGCGCGAAGATTGTCGGGCGGTGACTTCGTCTGGTCGTTGCCGACGAACGTCCCGACCACGCCGACCCCGAGGGCCTTCGCGGCGTCGACGACCTTGAGTAGGTGCGCGTTCACCTCTTCGCGGTGCGGGGCGTCGGGATGAAGGTTGTTCGGGTAGTAGGCGAGCGCCGAGATGCCCAGGCCGTGCTCGCCGAGCAGCTCGTGCACGGCGGTGGGCTCGAACGAATCCACGTCAATGTGCGTTACGCCTGCATAGCGCCTGCGCTCCCCGCCGGCCGCCGGCCAGCAGGCGATCTCGAGCGTCTCGAAGCCTTCCGACGCCGCCCAGCTCGCCACCTGCTCGAGCGTCAGGTCGGGAAAGGCAGCAGTCAGGAATCCGAGCTTCATCGGGTCACCTCCACGTCGATCCACCGTCTCTCTCGGGAGCTCAGCCCGATCGCCTCTCCGAGCACGTTCTCCCAGTGACCGTCGGCGAAGGTCGGGTAGTCGGGTTCCGCCGGCGGCGCGCTGTTCTCGACGGCGCGGTACACACACCTGTACAGCTCGCGAAACGTCTCCGCGAATCCCTCCGCGTGGCCTCCGGGTAGCGTCGTTGCCTCCCGGGCCGCCGGCTGCATCAGGCTCGGATCGCGCAGGAGGACCTCGTTCGGCCCGTCGCGACGGCCCAGCCACAGTTCCTCCGCGCGCTCCGAGTTCCACGCAAGGGCGGCCTCGGCGCCGTCGAGCTCGAACGCGAGCATGTTCTTTCGACCGGCGCTGACCTGTGAGACGACGAGCGCACCGCGGGCGCCGCCGTCGAAGCGGAGGAGGACATGGGCGACGTCCTCCGTTGCAATCGCAATGTCTTCGCCCTCGGCCTCGCTTTCCGCGAAGGTCTGAACCGGGCCCGCCGGCCGACGCCGCAGCGGAAGGACTGTCTGCAGGTCGGCGAAGACCTCGACGATGCGCCGGCCCGTGACGAACTGGACGAGATCGAGCCAGTGCGAGCCGATGTCACCGATCGCGCGCAGCTCGCCGCCGCGTTCTGGCTCGAGCCGCCAGTTCCAGTCTGTTGGACGGAGCAGCCAGTCCTGCAGATACGAGCCGTGGACGTTCCAGATCTCACCGAGCGCGCCTGCTCGCACGAGCGAGCGCGCGTGCTGGGCAAGCGGGTAGAAGCGCGCCATGAAGTTGGTGCAATGGACGACGCCCGCGGCTTCCGCCAGATCTACGAGCTCGCCCGACTCGGCCGCCGTCAGTGCAAGCGGTTTCTCGCAGACGACGTGTTTGCCAGCCGCGAGCACCTGCCTTACCTGTGGGTAGTGCAGGTGGTTCGGCGTGGTCACGTGCACCACGTCGACGCGGTCGTCCTCGAGCAGTACGTCCAAGCTCCGGTAGACGTTGCCGAGCCGTGCCTCGGCCGCTCGATCCGGCGTCGAGCCGACGACACCGAGCACATCGACGTCGAGCCGCCGCAGAGCCTCAATGTGAACCGCAGCGATGAAGCCCGTGCCGACGACGCCAGCCGCTGGTCTGTCTTCCATAGCTACCGCGCGCGGGAGTGGACGGTGGGCACGGCAAGGCCGGTGGCGCCGAGCTCCGACGTCACCGCCTCGGGAAGCTCGCGCTCGAGCAGTTCCATCCCGAGGCGCGCGCGACGAACTCGAGCGCGAGAAAGCGCCTCGACCGTCGCTTCGAGGTGCGCGCCCGAGGGGTAGACGTCGGGTGCGTTGCGCAGGCCGAATTTGACGTACACCGGCGCTGCCACACGCACGAGCTCCGGCACCTCGTAGAGGCGGACGAACCCGCCGAGGTTGTCGGGAGCTTCGAGGTAGAAGTCGATCGGCACGTCGACGACCGCCCGGATGGCGGCGATCTGCGCAAGCGACAGATCGGTGGGGAGGTTCAGCGTGTCGGCGCCGAGCTCCACGAGCACGCGGGCCGAGGACGGGTTCGCGACCGGCAGCATGACCGAGACCTTCGCCTGCATGTCCGCGGGGAGCTCTCCGGCCTTGCGCATGGCATCGAAGCTCGCCAGAAGGCCGACGTCCGCGATCAGCACGCTGCGGAAGCCGTGCGCGGCGGCGCGGCGCACGTCGGCCAGGGCGTGGACGAGCTGGTCTCCGCCGCGGATCGCCGGCGCGAGCGTTCCGCCTGCGAGCGCCCGCGCCTGCGCGGAGGTGTCCCATCCGGCGTTCGGCCGCGCGAAGAGGCTCACCTCGACGGGCGCGTCGGCGGCCAGCTGCGCCATCTCGTCGAGCTCCGCGTCCGAGAGCATGAAGACGCCGCTCCCCTGCGAAACGCGGTGGATGCGGACGTCGAGGCGCTCCGCCTCGTCGAGAACGGCTGCGAGGGCGCGCGGGCCTTCGGTGCTCGGTATCTCGACTCGGTACTGCGCGCCGTCCCGAAAACGCTTCTCCGACGACGGCAGCTCGTGCAGGTCGCCGCCTGGGAGGCCGATCGAGCGAAGGAACTCGCGCGTTCGCTCCATGTCAGGCCAGCGTGACCTCGACCGCAGGCGCGTCGGGGACAATCGCCGCCGTCTCTCGCGCATGGAGGAGCGTCGTGGTCACGATCAGCTTCGCGCGAGCGAAGTTGTCGAGCTCCGTCGGGACTGGGCCGACGGGCTCGCCGTTGGCGTAGCCGGCGGCGTTGCGGCCGATCGCACGGTAGGAATCGAGAGTCAATAGCGGCGCCATCCCGAACAGCTCGAGGTTGTCGAGCGGCTGCAGGTCGGCACGGTGAATGACGGCGGTGCCTTTCGATTGCAGCCCGACGCCGATCCCGGAACCGGAGAGTCGGGCGCCGTCATGGGCGATGAAGGCGACGTCACTCGAGCGGCGCACACGGACGAGTCTTGGCTCGGCGCCGCCCTCACGCACGCCCGCGACGACAGCGGCGAGCACCTCCTCGTGCCGGAGGCCGTTGATGGTCTCGCGCAGACGGTCTCCGAAGGCCGGCCCGACGGCGATCACGACGTCGCGGTCCGAACTCCGTCGGCCCGCAGTCGCCAACTCGGCGAGCAGCGGCGGGGCGTCTTCGTCGTGTCCGTCGCCGAGCTCCCGCGGGTCGAGCTCGTGCGGCAGCGAACGAAGCGTCGCCCACCGCTCGCCCTCCAGGCGGTAGCCGGTACCCGGTCCCGCGTACTCGTTCGGGTCGTTCACCGCGGCCTCGACCGTCCCGTCCGGTGCGATGATCGCCGAGGTCTGGAGGTAGTCCGCCGCGATCCGGTGGCGCTGCATGCCGAGCACGGCCTCGGCCACGTCCGCGAAGCCGGCGTCGGCGAGGACGCGGGCGACGTCGAGGCCGGAGATGCGATCGGCGAGAACGCGGTCGGCGGCGGCGACGTCGGCGGCGCGATCTCGGTCCGGAAGCGCGCGCGAATCGAAGCCGAGCGTCGCGGCCTCGACCTCCTCGTCGGTGATCGCAGGAAACCCGAACGCCGAGAAGACGGCCTGTACCGCACGGGCCGCGTGCCGCCTGACGGCGACCAGCTCCTGCTCGCCGACCGGCTCGATGCCGCCGTCCACCTGCCAGTCCCGCTGCATCGTCAGCCACTCGTCGAGATCGTCTGCGTCGTAGTTGCCGCCGCCGAACGTGTTGTCGCGCCGCGGCATCACCGAGTACCCGGAGGTGACGAAGTCGGTGCCGGGCAGGAACTGACCCATCAGCTTGGCGGTCTTCCGGATCTCGGAGTGCGAGGCGATCGCGTCGTTCCCCGCCGCGACCTCGAGGTCGAGCCACGCCGCGAGCACGTTCTCGGCGAGGATCTCCCGCGTCCCGCCGGGGACGCTCAGCGCGAGAGCAACGCAGGAGATCGAGCCGTTCTGGACTCCCTGAGAGCCGGCGGCGCGGATCGTGGCGAGGCACCGTGCCTCGAGGTAGAGCATCGACTTCCCCTCCGCGTGGCCCATCAACGCCTCGGATCCGCCACCCGACGTGAAGCGCACCTTGACGCCTCGCGACGCGTAGGCCGCGGCGAGCAGTGCCTTCGACCACGGCGTGTCGTCCCCGTCGACGAAGACCGGCTCGGTCCCGTAGACCGAGAGCGTCTCCGCGTACGTGACGAGCCCCTGGATCGCGAGCTGGAGGTTCCGTCGCTCCTCGACCGCGCACTGCGTCAGCACACCCGGCCGGCCCGTTTGCGACCCGACGAGGATCGCGACGGCATTCAGCGGCGCGTAGCGTGCGACACCGACCGTCGTCTCGACCTCGGCGAATCCACGCGCGGCCGCTTCGGCCGCGTCCGCGGCGAGGAGCGCCGGGTTCTCCTTCAGATTCGTCACGTGCGCCTGGTTTGCCGGACGCCGTCTGGCGCGCAGCTTCTTGAGCGCAAACATCAGCTCGACCGGGTCGAGCATCGAAATGACGCGGGCGAGCCGGGCCGGCGTCAGCCCCCGGGAGAGCCTGACGAGCTCCTCGCGTGGAACGCCGACATGGACGAGCCGACGCGCGAGCTCTTCGTCCGTCAGGGCTGCGCCCTCGACTGCTGCGTCGAGGTCGAGCCCGTGCGCCGCGAGGAAGTGGTCGATGACGTCGAACTCCTCGACGCCGCGTCCGTCGATCCTGGTGACGCGGCCGTCCTCGACCACAAGCTCGGGCTCGGGATCATTCGGACCGTCGAATGCGATCAATCCGAGCTCCGGCCACGGCGAGACGAGCAGCTCCTTCCGCAGCACGCGCGCCTCGCGCGTGACGAAGCGTTCAGACCTGGGCGGGACTTCGCTCATCGACGGCCAGGAGCCCGCGCCGCGCATAGACGGCGAGCGCCTCGCG
>DATAOL010000147.1:0-6123 GCA_036265755.1 Gaiellaceae bacterium
GCCATCCACGACGGGCAGGAACCGGACCCCGCGACGGGGGCCGTGATCACGCCGATCTACCAGACCTCCACCTACGTCCAGGAGGGCGTCGGGAAGAACAAGGGGTACGACTACTCCCGCTCGGGGAACCCGACGCGGACGGCGCTCGAGACCTGCCTCGCGTCGCTCGAGAGCGCCGATCACGGATTCGCGTTCTCCTCGGGGCTCGGCGCGACGACGTCGATCATGCACCTCGTCAGCCCGGGCGAGCGCGTCATCTCGGTGAATGACGTCTACGGCGGCGTCTACCGCATGTTCTCGCAGGTCTACGAGCCGAAGGGCTACGAGTTCACGTACCTCTCGGCCGCGGAGATCGCCGCCGGCCTCGCCGAGCATCTCGACGAGCAGACGCGCATCGTCTGGCTCGAGTCGCCCACGAACCCCCTCCTCAACGTCATCGACATCGCGGCGGCGGCCGAAGCCGCGCAGGCGGTCGGAGCACTGGTCGTCGTCGACAACACGTTCGCCACGCCCTATCTGCAGCGGCCGCTCGAGCTCGGCGCCGACATCGTCGTCCACTCGACGACGAAGTACCTCGGCGGCCACTCGGACGTGATCGGCGGCTTCGCGGCGACGAACGACCCGACGATCGCCGAGCGCCTCCGCTTCCTGCAGAAGTCCCTCGGGGCGGTGCCGGGCCCATTCGACGCCTGGCTCGTGCTGCGAGGCGTGAAGACCCTCGCGGTGCGGATGCGCCAGCACTGCGAGAACGCCCGCCAGATCGCCGGCTTCCTGGCCGTTCACGACGCGGTCGACCGGGTCCTCTATCCTGGACTGCCGGACCACCCCGGGCACGAGATCGCAGCGCGCCAGATGGCCGACTTCGGCGGGATGATCTCGTTCCTCGCCGCTTCCGAGGAGGACGCCGTCCGCCTCGTGGCCGAGACCAAGGTCTGGCAGCTCGCCGAGAGTCTCGGCGGCGTCGAGAGCCTCATCGAGCAGCCGGCGCAGATGACGCACGCCTCGACGGCGAACGCGCCGTTCGCCGTGCCGCCGAATCTCGTCCGACTCTCGGTCGGGATCGAGTCAGTCGGCGACCTGGTCGCCGACCTCGAGCAGGCCTTTGCTTCGGTCCGCGCTTCTGTCTAGCGCGGCGCGGTAGGCCTCCTCGTAGTCGCGCACCATCCGCTCCGAGGAGAACCGCTCCTCGACATAGCGGCGGCAGTCCATCGGGTCGAGCGCAGAGGCGCGCTCGATCGCACCGGCCATCTCGTGGTAGTCGTCGACGATGACGCCGGTACGGCCGTCGTCGATCACCTCTGGGACGGCGCCCCAGCGGGTGGCGATCACCGGGGTCCCGCAGGCCATCGACTCGATCATGACGAGGCCGAACGGCTCCTCCCATTCGATCGGGAAGAGCGTCACCCGGGCGTTCTGGAGTAGGTCGACCTTCTTCGAGTGGTCGACTTCGCCGAGATACTCGATGCCCCAGCCGAGATTCGGCCGGACATGCTCCTCGAAGTACTCCTTCTCGGCCGTGTCCTGCATTTTGCCGGCGAGGAGGAGCGGCAGGCCGGCCTCCTTCGCCACCTCGATCGCGCGGTGGGCGCCCTTGTCGGCGCTCATGCGCCCGATGAAGAGCAGGTAGTCGCCATTGTGCGGGTGCACGGGGTAGACCTCGAGCTCGAGCGCGTTCGGGCAGTTGGCCGCCCAGTTGAGCTCCGGGATCGGCTTCCGTTGGTTGAGCGAGAGCGAGATGAAGCCGACCTCGGGCGCCACGGCCGCGAGGGACTTGTACAGAAGCCCCGGTTCGCCGCCGAGCGGGCCGTGGATCGTGTGCAACACGGGCGTGTCCACCGCGGCCCCGAGCAGGGCCCCCAGGGGGCCCGAATGGTCGTTGATGACGTCGAAGTCGTCCGCACGCTCGAAGCAGGCGAGGGCGTGCCGAAGCTCGTACTGGGTGATGCCGATCTTCTCCGACGGCGCCTCGTCGTAGATGGAGACGAGGTTCGCGCGCGTGCTCGAGTCCCCCGAGGCGAAGAGCGTCACCTCGTGCCCCGCGCGCACGAGGCCCTCGGCCAGAAGGGACACGATCCATTCGATACCGCCGTAGCGCGTCGGCGGCACCGGGAACCACACGGGGCTGAGAACGGCGATCTTCAAGGTCACTTCGCTTCCTGTACCTCTATGTGCCCGTTTTCGAGCCGAACATCCCAACTCCGCTCGAATGCGCGCACACCTGAAAGCTTGAGCGTCCCGAGCCAGGAGGGCAACTCCGCCGGAGCGTCCGAGACGAGCGCCTGCCGGCTATGGTCGGGCCGCAGTCCGAGTAGGAGCTGCAGTAGGAGGACCGGGGTCGCGGCCGCCCAGGCCTGCGGGCGCGCGGCGGTCGGGTAGGCGATGGGAAACGGCGTCGCGGTCCGCGAGAAGCCCGCGAAGACCTCGGGCAGCTGGTTCGAGAAGTGGCCCGCCGCGTTCAGCATGCGGCGCGCGATCCGGTGCGCCTCGGGCCAGCGCGCGTAGCGCGCGAGACCCCAGGCGATGAGGGAGTTGTCATGGGGCCAGACCGTCCCGTCGTGGTACGAGAGCGGATTGAACGCTGCATCTCCTGAGGACATGGTTCGCACTCCCCAGCCCGACCAGAGCTCGTCGCCCATGAGCTGGTCGACGATCGCATCCGCGCGCTCGGCCGGGACGATCCCGGACCACAGCAGATGCCCGATGTTCGACGTCAGTGAGTCGACGCGCCGCTTTTCGCCGTCGAGCGCGAGCGCGTAGTAACCGCCGCGATCCTCGCACCAGTACGCCTCGTCGAACCGCGCGCGAAGCTCGTCCGCCTCGAGGTCGAGCCGTTCCGCCAGCTCGCGCTCACGCCAGACCTCGCGGGCGAGCTCCGCGGTGCGTCTCTTCGCGTCGTAGACGTAGCCCTGCACTTCGCAGGGCGCGATCGGCGCCTCGGCCATGCGGCCGTCGTGGAAGCGCTGGGAATCGCCTGAGTCCTTCCACGACTGATTCACCAGCCCGCGCTGGGAACGGCGCTTGTACTCGACGAAGCCGTCGCCGTCCAGGTCGCCATGATCGTCGATCCACCCCAGGGCGCGGAGAGCCGGCTCGCGCAGGTCGCGGACGAGTGCGGCGTCGTCGGTCCACCGCCACACCTCGGACAGGAGAACGAGGTAGAGCGGCGTCGCGTCGACCGTTCCGTAGTAGCGCGGGAACCACGCCTCCGCGCCCTTGCCGTGCCGGACCTCGTGGACGATCTTGCCCGGCTCGGCGTCGATCTCCGGCAGGTCCTCGGTGGCCTGTAGCGCGGCGAGAACATGGAGGGCGTTGTGCGCGAGCTCGGGCCCGAAGAGCAGCGTCTGCAGGCACGTGATCAGCGTGTCCCGGCCGAAGACGGTCATGAACCACGGCATGCCTGCCGCCGGCAGCTGGCCGGGGACGCGCCGGTCCTCGTCCATCCGCAGCGACGCCAGGTCGGCCACGGACTGGGCGAAGGTCGCGTCGAGCTGCTCCCAGGAAGCACGCAGCTGTGGAACGCGAAGGTGCCACGCCGAGAGCGAGGCGCGGACGCGCGAGAGCTCGTCGCCGAAGCGGCGCTCCGCGCGCGCGGGCGCGACCCGGGTCCCGTCCGGCGACGGGATCACGTCCACGCGGAGCCGCCATTCCTCCCTCGAATCGAGCGCGATCGGGTAGCGCACCGTCCGGCCGTTGACCTCGCCACGCTCGGAGAGGAGCACCTGCGTGAGGCAGCGCGAATCGTCGCGGAGGATGAACTGGTTGCCTTTCGTCTCGAACGTCGCCGGGGCGAGTGCGGGCAGTGGAGGCGCCGTGTCGGGGTGCCCGAGCGCGAAATCGTGCTCCTTGACGGCGAAGATGTCCGCGAAGTCGGCTCCCACCTCGAGCGCCAGCTCGAACTCGACGGGATGGGGGGCGTGGTTTTGCACGACGATGTGCTCCTGCATCCCGTCGCCGACGAAGCGGTCGCGGCCGATCGAGAGGACGTCCTGCTCGAGCCCTCCGGCCATCGGGTTGCGCAGATAGAACGCCGCCGAGAAGTACTCGACCTTGTCCGAGGAGAGACGCAGCGGCCGCTCGCCGTTGATGGTGAGCACCCAGCGCGAGAGAAAGCGCGTATCGTCCGCGAAAAGCCCCATCACGGAATCGACGATGTCTCCGCGCTCGTCGGAGACGCAGAACGTCGACCCTTCGAGAATCGTGAACGGCACTAGCGGCGGACGATTGCGTCCTGGCTCGCCTGCTGGAGCGGCTTGATCACCATCTCGTCCACGACCATGTAGTCGGGCCTGGTCACGGCGAAAAGGATGCAATCGGCTACGTCGGCCGGCGTGAGGTAGTCCACGCCGTGGTAGACGGCATCCTTGCGCTCCTGGTCGCCTCCGAAGCGGACGTCGGAGAACTCCGTGTCGCCCACCATGCCGGGATCGACCGTCGTCACACGGATGCGGCCGACGAGCTCCTTGCGCAGGACGCGCGTCAGCGCGAGCACGGCCGTCTTCGAGCCCACGTACATCCCACCCTGCGGGTACGCCTCGCGCCCGGCCCACGAGCCGAGGTTGACGATGTGCCCCCGCCCTTCCTCCATGTGTGGAAGGACGAGACGGCTCATGCGGACGAGCCCGAGGACGTTCGTCTCGAACATGCGCAAGTCGTCCTCGTCGTTCCCGTCGGCGATGGCGCTGCGGCCGAGCGCCAGGCCCGCGTTGTTGATGAGCATGTCCACCCGGTCGAGCCGGGCCGACATGCTGGAAACGAATTCCTCACAGCTCGACCCGTCGGTTACGTCCAGGGCTCCTATCTCGTGCCCCTTTCCAGGAAGCGTTTCCACCAATTGCTCGAGCCGATCGATGCGGCGCGCCCCGAGCCCAAGGCGGACGCCTTTGCCTGCGAGGGCGCGCGCGGTCTCGGCGCCGATTCCACTCGACGCTCCGGTGACAATCGCCGTTCGCCCTTCCAGATCCGGCACGAGCCGGAGACTATCGAGCTACTCCACCACGAGGGAAAGCGAGAGCCGCACCGAGCCGCCCTCGTCCGCAGTCGGAGCGATCGCGGTCGCAGGAGTCCGGGTCGCGGGCGGATGCTCGGGCACTGCGGACAGCATTCTGTCCCGTGCGGGTTTAGGCGGGCTTCCCGACGGCGGCGTCGACGAGCGCGTCGAGCTCCGCGCCCTTCCGTCCCCGGGCAAGGCCCACGAGGTAGCAGAGGAGCGGCGCGTTGATTCGCTCTCCGCTCTCGTGCGCGGCGATCCGGGCCAGCTCGAGCAGCTCGTCCACGTCCTTCTGGCTCAGGTCGAGCGAGTCGGGCGTCTCGCCTGCCTCCTTGGCGAGACGGTCGCGTGCAGCAGTGAGCCAGTCGTCCACACGAGCACCTTAAACTGCGCGCGGCATGAAGGTCGGCGTCCCCAGGGAGACCGCTCCCGGCGAGCGGCGAGTGGCACTCGTGCCCGATTCGACGAAGCGCCTCGCCGAGGCGGGCGTCGAGGTCGCCGTGGAGGCGGGCGCAGGAGCCGAGGCCGGCTTCCTCGATCCGGCCTACGAGGAGACCGGTGCGCAGATCGTGGGAGACGCGCTCGCAGGAACCGACGTCGTCGCGAAGGTGCAGATGCCGAGCGACAGCGAGGTGGCGCGGCTGGGAGAAGGGCAGGTGCTGATCGCGTTTCTGCAGCCGCTCGTCAACGGCGAGCTCGTCCGCTCGCTCGCGGAGCGCGGAGTGACCGCCTTCTCCATGGACTCGATCCCACGCATCACGCGCGCTCAGCCCATGGACGCGCTCTCCTCGCAGAGCACCGTTTCCGGATACAAGGGGACGCTGCTCGCTGCGGACCACCTACCGAAGTTCATGCCCATGCTGACGACTGCGGCCGGGACGATCCCGCCGGCGCGCATCCTCGTCCTCGGCGCGGGCGTCGCGGGCTTGCAGGCGATCGCGACTGCGCGAAGGCTCGGCGCCGTCGTCTCCGCGTTCGACGTGCGCCCGGCCGTGAAAGAGCAGGTCGAGAGCCTCGGCGCCAGCTTCCTCGAGCTCGACGTCGAGGGAGCCGAAGGCCAGGGAGGCTATGCCGTCGCGCTTGCAGCCGACCAGCACGAGCGCGAGCTGGAGCTCATCGCCCACCACGTGGCCGAG
>DATAOL010000148.1:0-2142 GCA_036265755.1 Gaiellaceae bacterium
GCCGACCCGTGGGAGCTACGCGGCGACGCCGAGCGCGCGGCCAGCCAGCGCGACGCCGCCCGCCGGAGCTATCGTCGCGCGCTCGACCTCGATCCGAACGACTGGCGCCTCTGGTACGACCTCGGCGTCACGTCGCGCGGAGCGGAGCGTCGCGAGGCGCTCGCGCGAGCGACTCGCCTCAACCCACTGGCCCGCGAGATTCTCGGCCTTCACGGCCGGTAGGTTCCGTGAGAGAATCGGCGCGTGGATGCGGCAGCCCTCAGGTCCGTTCCGCTCTTCGCCGCGCTGAGCGAGCACGATCGCGAGCGCATCGCGATGTGGGCGGACGAGATCGAGGTCTCCGAGGGGAAGGAGCTCGCGACTGAAGGCGACTTCGCGTACGAGTTCTTCGTCATCCTCGACGGCACGGCGTCGGTGAGCCACGACGGCAACGTCGTCGCGGAGCTCGGGCCGGACGACTACTTCGGCGAGATCGGCCTGCTCGAGTCGGAGCGGCGGACCGCGACCGTGACTGCGACCTCGCCGCTGCGGGCGATCGTCATCTTCGGCCCGCAGTTCCGCCACCTCGAGCGCGAGATGCCCGAGCTCGCGCAGCAGATCCGGACCGCGATCCGCGAGCGCATCAACCGCTAGGCGAAGTCGACATCCTTCGTCTCGACTGTCCCGGCCGTCCGCCCGGGCGCCCTCTGGTACGTCCAGTACAGGTTCGTGTGCGCGATCACCTGATCCGGCGGCGGCGCTCCCCACGCCGTCTGGTCCTCCGTCGTGTGGGCGTCGCTGACGAGAATCGTGTCGTACCCCCTGACCAGCGCGCCGTGGAGCGTCGAGCGAACGCACGCGTCGGTCTGGGCGCCGACGACGACGAGCCGCCCGACGCCGAGCCCCGACAGCACGATCTCGAGGTTCGTGTCCTCGAAGGAGTCGTTGTAGTTCTTCTCGACGAGCGGCTCGGCATCGCTCGGATCGAGCTCGGGGACGATCCGCCACTCGTCGCTTCCCCGAACGAGGTCCTCGTCGGAGTGCTGGACCCAGACGACCGGGACGCGTTCGCGCCGCGCCTTGTCGACCAGGCCGGCCACGTTTGCGACGACCTCGTTGCGCTGGTGAGCCCCCTCGACGGCTCCGTTCTGCACGTCGACGACGAGGAGCGCGGTGTTCGGCCGGTTCTCGAGCCTGCTCATCGCTAGAGGCCGGGGAGGCCAAGCCCGCCGAGCCCGCCCATCATCCCGCCGAGCCGCGCCTCCATCAGGCTCTCGGCGGAGCGGAGCGCCTCGTTCACGGCCGCGAGAATCATGTCCGCGAGCATCTCCGGGTCGTCGGGATCGATCGCCTCCGGCGAGATCTCGATCGCGACGATCTGTCGCGCGCCATTCGCCTTGACCGTGACCATGCCCCCTCCGGCCGTGGCCTCGACGGTCTCGTGCGCCAGCTCCTCCTGTGCCTTGGCGAGCTCCTCCTGCATCTTCGCCGCCTGCTGCAGGATCTTGTTCATGTCCATGCTCACGGCTCTTCCTCCAGTTCGTGGGCCTCGAACGTGTCCTTGAAGAGCGAGACGAACTCCTCCTCGGTCTGTGCGATCTCCTCCTCGGCGGCCGACGAAGCCTCTCCGACCTCGTACTCGACGTCGAGCCGGCGGCCGGTCACCTGGTAGAGCGCGTCCTTCAGCAGCGTCGCCGTCTTCGGCTCCTGCGCGAGCTGCCGGTGGAAGCTCGCGCTCGGCGGAAACTCGAGCGTCAGCGTGTCGGCGGCGAGGTCGGTCGGCTGCGCCTCCCGCAGGACGGACGCGGCCGGGATCGACCGCTCCTCGACCGCCGGGATCACCGACCGCTGCCACGCCTCCTGGAGCTGCTCGAGCTCGACCGTGGGCGGAGCGGCGGGGGGCTCGGGCTGCGGAGCGGGCTCGGGCTCGCGCTCTGACGCGACGTGCACTGCCGCCGCGGCCGGCCGCTGCTCGAGCTGCTCGAGCCGGAAGGCGATCGACTCGCGCGAGAGGTCGGCGGCGGGCCGCGTCACCTTCACGAGCGCGAGCTCGAGCGGCAGCCGCGGATCGCCTCCTTGGCGCATGTCGTCGACGGCCACGGCCAGCAGGTCGCAGAGCCGGAGGACGGTCGCCTCGCCGAGCTGGTTCGCCTGCGCGTGGAG
>DATAOL010000149.1:0-18732 GCA_036265755.1 Gaiellaceae bacterium
GGGCCGCGGAAGGCGAGCCCGAGCTGCGTGAGGACGTTGTCCGCAAGCCCGTGCGCGAGCTTCGCGAGCGTGTTCGCGGAAAGCGGCGCGATCACGAGCAGGTCGGCGCCGACGAGGTGCGGATAGAGGTCGCGGGGTGCCTCCCGTCTCGCCAGCGCTTCGAAGGTGTGCGCCGTCACGAAGCGCTCGGCATCCGGCGTCAGGACGGGTGTGACCTCGTGCCCCGCCTTGACGAGGAGACGGCAAAGCTCGCACGCCTTATAGGCGGCGATTCCACCCGTGACCCCGAGAAGAACACGAGCCATTGCGGCTCCTTGAAGGTGGCTAGCTCGGCTGCGAGACGGTGATCTTGCCCTCGCCGATCTCTTCGAGGGCCATCGTCAAGTAGTTCTTCGAGCGGGATTCGACGAGCGGCGGCGGGAAATCGTCGAACGTTCCCTCGCCGAGCTGGTGGTGATAGTTGTTGATCTGCCGAGCCCGCTTGGCGGCCGCGATGACGAGGGCGTACCGCGAATTGCTCACGTTCTCGAGCAGATCATCGATTCTTGGATACATCATGTCGCGCTCAGTCTACCTACGCCTGCAGCCTCTTTCGTCACGATCTCGTCTAGCTCTGTGACGGCGCGCTCCACATCGTCGTTTCGGACGACGTAGTCGAAGTCGCCTGCTTCCTGCATCTGCTCGCGGGCGAGGTGCAGCCGCTCGTCGATCTCGCCGCTCGACTCGGTCGCGCGCTCGCGCAGCCGCCGTTCGAGCTCCGCGAACGAGGGCGCGGCGATGAAGATCGTCACAGCCGACGGCTCCACGTCGCGGACGGCCCGCGCGCCCCTCGTCTCCAGCTCGAGGACGCAGTTCTTTCCGGACGCGTGGATGCGCTCCACCTCGGAGCGCAGCGTTCCGTAGCGCTGGCCCGAGACGTAGACGACATGCTCGAGGAACTCCCCGGCCTCGACGCGGCGGACGAACTCCTCCTCGGTGAGGAAGTAGTAGTCCCGCCCGTCCTCTTCGCCGGGCCGCTGCGGACGGGTGGTCGCCGAGATCGCGACCTCGAGGTCGTCCCTCCGGGCGATGAGCGCGCGGATGAGTGTGCCCTTCCCCGCCCCGGAGGGACCGGTGACGACGAAGAGCTTCGTCTCCGACCTCAGCGGCGCAGGAGGCCGACCAGCTCGGCGCGCTGGCGCTCGGACAGGCCGCCGACGGTCTTCGACTGGCTGATCCTGCACTGGTTCAGGAAGCGGGCCGCCTTGACGCGCCCGAACTTCGGGACCGCCATGAGCATGTCGAAGACCTTCGCAGTCTCGACGTACGCCGGAGGGTTGCGCAGGATCTGCTCGATCTGCGCGCTGCCGTTCTTCAGATCCTTCTTCAACTGAGCCCGTCGAACTCGAATCTCGTTGGCCCGTCGGAGCGCATCCATCCTCTGATCCAGGGACCTCATCGGTGCCTGGACGGGGGTCTTGGCGCTCTGCATGGCGCGGCATTCTAGCAGCGCCTTCTCCCGCTTCAAGTGTGAATTTTCCGTGCTATTTCAAGCATTGTTGCTGCCCAGGCAACGAGTCGTTGCCACTTCAGGCGACGCGCCGGAGAGGCGTCTGCGGGGGTCCGCCATGGGCCGCAGCGTAGGCGGCAAGCGGGGTTGCGAAGCCGCGGGCGGAGGCCTCCTCCTCGAGCTCCTCACGTACCCGAATGGGCGCTTCGGGATCCGCGAAAAGGACCGTTCCGAGCGCGAACGCAGACGCTCCCGCAGCGATGAAGTCGAGCGCATGACGCCCGGATTCGATCCCTCCCACGCCCACGATGGGGAGTCCGGTCTCCCTGTAGGCGGCGAAAACGGCCGCGAGAGCGATCGGGCGGAGCGCCGGGCCGGAGAGCCCGCCGGCCCCCGGGCCGAGTCGCGGCTCGAGCGTCCGGTCGTCGAGCGCGAGGCCCCGGATCGTGTTCACGAGGGTGAGGCCGTCGGCACCGGCTCGGGCGGCGGCCGCCGCGGCAGCGCCGACGTCCGGCACGGCCGGGGAGAGCTTCGCGTAGAGCGTCTTCGCCGTTGCCCCTTTTGCGGCGGCGACGATCGCCTCGACCTCTTCCTCCGGCGAGGCGACGTTCGGGCAGGAGACGTTCAGCTCGAGGACCGCGACCTCGTCGCGTCCGTCGAGGCGGCCGCAGAGGCGCGCGTAGTCGTCGGCCGAGAATCCGCCGACGGAGACCCAGAGCGGAACGTCGAGATCGGCTAGCCGCGGCAGGTTCTCGGAGAGGAAACGGTCGATCCCGGGATTGGCGAGCCCAATGGCGTTCAGCATCCCGAGGTCCGTCTCGGCGATCCGCACCGGGGGGTTCCCTTCCCGCGGGAGTGGCGTCACCGTCTTCGTCACGAACGCGTCCAGCGAGCGCGCGACGTCCGGCGCCGTGAGCGCGTCCAGGCAGCCCGAAGCGTTCAGGATCAAGCCGCGCGCTCCAGGACCGGGCCGTCCACGCAGAGCCGCCTGAGCTCTCCGTCGATCTCGACCGCACAGCCGTAACAGGCCCCGTAGCCACAGGCCATCGGCGCCTCCCAGGCGAGCTGCGCGCCGGGAGCACGGGCGCGTACCGCCTGAAGCATGGGCTCGGGCCCGCAGGCGAGGACGTCGTGATCCGGAGCCAGCGCCTCGGTGACGAGGGTCGGCTCGACGACGACCTCGGCTTTGGGTACGAGCGCCGCCGCCTCCGCGTGCTCCCGCGTGCGGAAGCCGAGGACGGCGGGCGGACGGCCGAGGCGCTCGGAGAGGTACGGGAAGGGCGCGATCCCGATCCCGCCACCGACGAGCAGCGGACGCTCGACGTCGAGGCGAAAGCCGTTGCCAAGGGGGCCGAGAGCGTGGATGCGGTCGCCGCGCACGAGATTGACGAGCGCGCGCGTTCCCGGACCGATCGGATCGATGAGGAACGCGAGCTCGGACCGGGTCGCAAGACAGAGGCTCATCGGGCGCGGCAGAAGCCGGCCGGGTGCGGAGAGCATGAAGAACTGGCCGGGAAGCCCCGACTCGACCCTGCCGCGCTTCAGGCGCAGCAGGCGGTACAGGCCGACCTCGTCGACCCGGACGACGTCAAGCAGTTCTCTTCGCAACTCGCTCCTGGAGGGAAACGGCGTCCTCGCTTCTCGCGCGGGCGATGGCCTCGACCGCCGCGAACGCTCCTGCGAGGGTCGTGATGCAAGGGATGCGCGCGACGAGAGCCGCCTCCCGGATGAGATAGCCGTCCGAGCGCGCGCCCCGCCCGGCCGGAGTGTTGACGACGAGGTCGCAGCGCCGGCGGCGGACGAGGTCGACGACGGTCGCCCCTTCGCCTCCCTCCCCCACCTTCCGCACGCTGGTCACCGGCAGCGCGGCCGCCGCGAGCGCGTGCGCGGTTCCGGCGGTGGCGCAGACCTCGAAGCCCAGGTCGATGAGGCCGCGGCCGAGCTCGATCGCCGCCTCCTTGTCCGCGTCGCGCACCGAGAGGAAGGCCGTGCCGCCGTCAGGGAGCGGCCGCCCCGCCGCCCGCTCCGCTTTCGCGAAGGCCGAGGGGAAGTCCGCCGCGCTCGCCATCACCTCGCCGGTCGAGCGCATCTCGGGCCCGAGCACCGGGTCGGCGCCCGGGAAGCGGGAGAATGGGAAGACCGCCGCCTTCACAGAGACGTGTCCGTCCGCATTCGCGGGCTCGAGGTCGAGATCGGCGAGGCGAGCGCCCGCGGCCAGCCGGCAGGCGGCATCCACGAGGTTGAGGCCGATCGCCTTGCTTGCAAAGGGAACCGTCCGCGAGGCACGCGGGTTGGCCTCGAGGACGTACAGCACGTCGTCCACGAGCCCGAGCTGGACGTTCAGGAGGCCGACGACCCCGAGTGCCGGCGCGAGGCGCCTCACCGTGCTCTCCACCCGCGCGAGCGCCGGCTCGGAGAGCGACGGCGGCGGGAGGACGCAGGAGGAGTCGCCCGAGTGGACACCCGCCTCCTCGACGTGCTCCATCACCGCCGCGACGAACGTCTGCGCGCCGTCGCAGAGCGCGTCGACGTCGATCTCGACCGCGCCTTCCAGGAAGCGGTCGACCAGGACACGGCCGGCGCCGTCCGCGGCAGCGGCGACCTCCTCCGCCGAGTAGCAGACCCGCATGTTGCGCCCACCGAGGACGTACGACGGTCGCACCAGCACCGGGTAGCCGATCCGCTCGGCGACGTCGATGGCCTCGCCCTGAGTCGCGGCTGCGCCCCACGGCGGGACTGCGATTCCGAGCTCGCCGCACAGAGCCGCGAAGCGCTCGCGGTCCTCCGCGAGGTCGACGGCTCCGAAAGGCGTCCCGAGGATGGGATAGCCGGCATCCTCCAGGGCACCCGCGAGCTTGAGCGGCGTCTGCCCCCCGAACTGGATGACGACGCCGCGGGGCTTCTCGCGCGCGCAGATCTCGAGCACCTCCTCCTCGCCGAGCGGTTCGAAGTAGAGGCGATCGGAGGTGTCGTAATCCGTCGAGACCGTCTCCGGGTTGCAGTTGACCATCACGGCCTCGTGGCCCAGCGAGCGGAAGGTCTTCGCCGCGTGCACACAGCAGTAGTCGAACTCGATCCCCTGGCCGATGCGATTCGGGCCGGAGCCGAGGATGACGACCGACTTCCCGGCCGGACTGGCCTCATCCTCCTCGCCCCACGTGGAGTAGAGGTAGTTGGAGGCCGCCTCGACCTCGGCCGCGCAGGAGTCCACGCGCCGGTAGGCCGGCCTCACTCCCCACGAGATCCTGGCGGCGCGGACGTCGGCCTCGCTCGTATTCCAAGCCGCCGCGAGATCCCGATCCGCCCAGCCCGCGCTCTTGACCCTGATCCAGTCCTCCTGGACGAGATCGGACTTCGCCCGCGTGGAGCACAAGGCCGCCGTTGCGCGCTCCAGGTCGGCGCGGAACCACGGGTGGACGCCCTCCGGAAGTCCGTCCAGCGAGGGCCACGGCGTCGAGGCGCCCGCATCGAGCTCGCGCGAACGCATCGCTTTGAGGAAGGCCTCCGTGAACGTCCTGCCGATTCCCATCGCCTCGCCGACGGACTTCATCTGCGTCCCGAGCCGCTCGTCCGCGCCGGCGAACTTCTCGAACGCGAAGCGTGGGAACTTCACGACGACATAGTCCAGGGTGGGCTCGAAGCTCGCGGGGGTCGTCCCGGTGAGGTCGTTCGGGATCTCGTCGAGCGTGTAGCCCACTGCCAGCTTGGCGGCAACCTTGGCGATCGGGTAGCCCGTCGCCTTCGAGGCGAGCGCCGAGGAGCGCGAGACGCGCGGGTTCATCTCGATCACGCGTAGCTCGCCCGTCTCGCGTTCGCGCGCGAACTGGACGTTGGAGCCGCCGGTCTCGACGCCGACCGCGCGGATGACGGCGGCTGCCGAATTACGAAGTTCCTGGTAGGCCTCATCGGACAGGGTCATCTGCGGGGCGACGGTGACGGAATCGCCGGTGTGCACGCCCATCGGATCGAGGTTCTCGATCGAGCACACGATCACGACGTTGTCGTTCGCGTCGCGCATGACCTCGAGCTCGAACTCGTCCCAGCCGATGAGCGATTCCTCGACGAGCACCTGACCGACGGGGCTCTCGGCCAGTCCGCGCTCGAGCAACCGCTCGAGCTCCTCGGGGTTCCGTGCGATCCCGCCCCCGTGCCCGCCGAGCGTGAACGCCGGGCGGAGGATGGCCGGGAAATGCAGCTCGTCGGGCAGCTCGGCGACCTCGGTGACGATGACGGACTCCGGAACCTTGAGGCCGACGCTCCGCACCGTCTCGCGGAAGAGCTCTCGATCCTCGGCGCGCCGGATCGTGTCGTAGCCCGCCCCGATCAGCTCGACGCCGAGCTCGTCCAGGATCCCTTGGGACCACAGATCGCTCGCGAGATTGAGCGCGGTCTGGCCGCCCAGCGTCGGAAGGAGCGCGTCCGGCCGCTCGCGACGCAGGACGCCGGCGACCGATTCGAGGTCGAGCGGCTCGACGTAGGTGCGGTCCGCGAAGCCGGGGTCGGTCATGATCGTCGCCGGGTTCGAGTTGACGACGACGGTGCGAAAGCCGTCGGCCCGGAGCACCTTCAGCGCCTGGCTACCCGCGTAATCGAACTCACACGCCTGTCCGATGACGATCGGGCCGGACCCGATGAGGCAGATCGAGCGCAGGTCACGCCGCTTCGGCAACCCGCACCTCCTCCACCCAGGACTCGATCAGATACGTGGCGTCGTGCGGGCCGGGCCCGGCCTCGGGATGGAACTGCAGCGACCGCGCTCGCTCGCCGGGCAGCGTGAAACCCTCCACGGTGCCGTCATAGAGGGAGACGTGCCCTACCTCCGGCCCGTCGCCTTGAACGGCGAAGCCGTGGTTCTGGCTCGTGACGAGCACGCGGTTCGCGCGCAGGTCGAGCACCGGATGGTTGGCGCCGCGGTGGCCGAACGGGAGCTTGAACGTCTCGTAGCCCGCGGCCCGGGCGAGGAGCTGGTGCCCCAGGCAGATGCCGAGCAGCGGCACGCGGCCGATGAGCTCGCGGACGACATCCGTCTCGGCGGGAAGGGCAGCAGGATCGCCGGGCCCGTTCGAGAGGAGCACGCCGTCGTGGCCCGCCGCGAGGACGGTTCCCGCGTCGGTCGAGTAGGGATAGACGGTGACGCGCGCGCCCGCGGCCAGGGCGCGCTCCACGATCGAGCGTTTGCAACCGTAATCGAGAACACCGATCGAGACCGCTCCGCGCCCGACGGTGTACGGGGCCCCGGTCGACACGCCGGCGACGAGCGCGCGCCCGGTCATCCCCTCCTGGGCGCGGACCTGTTCGAGCACCTCCTCCACCGACGCGTTCCCCGCCACGAGCGCGGCGCGCATGGTGCCCTGCTCGCGTAGTCGGACGACGAGCGCCCGCGTGTCGATCTCCTCGAGGGCGACGATCCCTTCGCCGGCGAGCCAGCGCGGCCAGTCCGCTCCGGTCGCCTTTCGCATGAGGACGCCACGGGCGTGAGCCACCGGCGACTCCGAGCGGGCAGGCGAGACGCCGTAGTTGCCGACCATGGGCGCCGTGAAGCACACGAGCTGCTCGGCGTAGCTCGGATCGGTGACGATCTCCTGGTAGCCCGTCATGGCAGTCGTGAAGACCGCCTCGCCGAAAGCGACGTCGAGCGCCCCGACCGAGCGCCCGCGGAAGACGCCCCCGTCCTCGAGAACGAGGAAGCCGCTCATGCCGAGTAGGCCAGCTTTCCGTTCGCGACCGTCTCGACCACTTTGCCCCTGAGCGTCTGTCCGAGGAGCCAGGAGTTCGGCGAACGCGACTGAAAGCCGCTCTCCTCGACACGCCAGGTGCGCGCGAGGTCGAGGACGACGAAGTTGGCCGGCGCGCCGACCGCGATCCTGGGGCGTTCGAGCCCGTAGATCCGTGCCGGCCCAGCGCTCATGCGGTCGATCAGCGCCGCGAGCGAGAGGATCCCCGGCTCGACCAGGCGCGTGTAGAGCACGGAGAAGGCCGTCTCGAGGCCGGTGACGCCGAAGGGCGCTTCCTCGAACGGCACGTCCTTCTCGTAGCGGGCGTGCGGCGCGTGGTCGGTCGCGATGGCCTCGATGGTTCCGTCCTTCAGCGCCTCGACGAGCGCCTGCCGATCTTCCTCGGCACGGAGAGGCGGATTCATCTTGACGTTCGAGTCGAGGGAGCGCACCGCGTCGTCCGTGAGACAGAGATGGTGCGGTGTCACCTCCCCGCTCGCCTGCACACCGGCCGAGCGGGCGCTCCTGAGCTCGTCGACGGACTCGCGGGCGGAAAGGTGCAACAGGTGGATCGGCTGATTCTCGTAGGCGGCCAGCATGAGGTCGCGGCCGACCATCACGCTCTCGGCCACCGACGGATAGCCGCGAAAGCCGAGCTCCGCGGACACGAGCCCTTCGTGCACCTGGCCGCCGCGGGAGAGGCTTCCCTCCTCGCAATGGACGGCGATCGGCCGCTTGGCGACCGCGCCGTACTGGAGGGCCCGCCGGAGCAGACCCGGGGAGGCGACCGGGGTTCCGTCGTCTGAGAAGCCCGCCGCGCCTCGTTCGGCCAGCTCGACCATCTCCGTCAGCTCCGCGCCCTCCTGGCCCTTGGAGATCGCCGCGAGGAAGCCGACCGGAATCTCCGCCTCGCTTGCGGCCCGCTCGGCGAGGGAGCCGAGCACCGCGGCCGAGTCCACAGCCGGGTCCGTGTTGGGCATGGCGAGAATGGCGCAGTAGCCGCCGGCCGCGGCCGCCTTCGTCCCCGAAGCGAGGTCCTCTTCGTCCTCACGGCCGGGCGTGCGCAGATGGACATGGGGGTCGACGAACGCCGGTGCAAGCAAACGGCCGTCCGCTTCGCTCGCCGGCTCGATCCTCGTGATCACTCCTGCCTCGACCCTGAGCGCGAACGTGTCGTCGATCCCCTCGGTGGGGTCGAGCACGCGCACGCCGTCGTACGTTAGGTCGTCCTTGCGGCCGTTGCCGCCGAACAAGACGCCACTCATCACGCCACCTCCTCGATCTCGGCGACCATCACCTCGACCGGCCCGTGGGTGAGCAGGTCGTACAGGACTGCCATGCGGACGACGAGCCCGCTGCGCACCTGGCGCTCGATGAGCGAGTCGGCCGCGTCGGCGACGACGGGGTCGATCTCGACGCCGCGGTTCATGGGGCCGGGGTGCATGACCTTCTGGCCGGGCCGCAGCCGCTCCGGCGTGACGCCCCAGCGGGCCGTGTACTCGCGGAGCGTCGGGACGTAGTTCGCGCCCTCGAGCATCCGCTCGCGCTGCATGCGTAGGACGTAGACCACGTCCGCGTCCTTGATGGTGGCGATGTCGTACGAGACCTCGCAGCCCATCGTCTCGATCCCGCGGGGGATGAGCGGCGGCGGCCCGACAACCGTCACTCGGGCGCCCATGAGGACGAGCGCTTGGATGTCGGAGCGCGCCACCCGCGAGTGGAGGACGTCGCCCACGATCGCGACGTGGAGGCCCGCGATCCCGCCGAGCTCCTCGTCGATCGTGTAGAGGTCGAGGAGCGCCTGAGTCGGATGCTGGTGGGTCCCGTCCCCGGCGTTGACGATGTGGGCGCTCGTGGCCCTGGCGACGACCTGTGGCGCGCCGTTGTGCGGGTGCCGCAGCACGATCACGTCCGGGTCGTACGCGCCGATCGTCAGCGCGGTGTCCTTCAGCGACTCGCCCTTGTCCACCGACGAGCCCGTCGCCTTGATGGACATGACATCCGCGGAGAGCCGCTTGGCCGCGAGCTCGAAGCTCGACGAGGTCCGCGTCGAGGACTCGAAGAACATGTTGACCACCGTCCGGCCCTTCAGGGCGGGCAGCTTCTTGACCTCCCGCTCGAGCGACGCCGAGAACGTGCGCGCGAGCGCGAGCAGGCGCTCGACGTCCTCCTTCGTCAGGTCGGCGATCGAGATGAGATGCCGCCGTGCAGGCCCTCGCGGCGGCAGCAGCTCGTCCCGGATCAGGGGCGTTACCTCGGCCATCACTCCTCGCTTTCTGGGATCAGAAGGACACGGTCGATCTCGTCCACCTCGACGAGCTGCACCTGGATGCGCTCGCCGCGGGCGGTCGGAAGGTTTTTGCCGATGTAGTCGGGCCTGATGGGCAGCTCGCGATGACCCCGGTCGACGAGGCTCGCGAGCTGAACACGTGCCGGCCGCCCGTATTCGAAGAGGGTCTCGATCGCGGCCCGGATCGTCCGGCCGGTGTAGAGCACGTCATCGACGAGCACGCAGGTCATTCCCTCGAGCGGGAAGTCGAGCTTCGTCGCCTTGACCACCGGCTGGGCGTGGAGCGGGCGTTCGCCCCCGCGGACGACGACGTCGTCGCGGTGAAAGGTGATGTCGACGCTTCCGAGCTCGACCTCGACCCCGCCGAAGTCGGCGATCAGGCGCCGCAGGCGCTGGGCGAGCGGGACGCCGCGCGTCTGGATGCCGATGAGCGCGACGCGCGACAGGTCGCTATTGCCCTCGACGATCTCGTGAGCAATGCGGGCGATCGTCCGGTTCAGTACCTCCGAATCGAGGAGGACACGCCCTGCATCGACATGCGCAGCCACAAGCAACTCCTTTCCGGCCTCGCAGGACCGAGTTAAAGGTGTGCGAGCGGTAGGTTAGCCGGGCGTGCGGACGGCGTCGAGCGGAGGCTTCTCCGCCGAGGCGAAGAGCCACACGACCTGGTGCTCGACCTCGGCCGGAAGCTCTGCCTCGGCGGCGGCGAGGCCGCGCTTGAATTCGGCGTCGTCGATGAGGCGGAGCGTGGTGATGTAGCGGCCACGGATACGCTCGAGCGCCTCGGACCGGGAAACCCTGCCCGGTTGGGGCAGACAATCGAATGCCGGCTGCACGAACCCGGCCGCGCGAAGCTCGGCCTCCAACGCGTGGGCGTCGGGGAAACGGGCCTCGTCGATTTCGGCAAGCGACGGAAAGAGGCCGCTGAGCCAGTGGGAGGAGAAGTGCTTCGGATCGAACGAGGCGATCGCGATCCGTCCACCGGGCACGAGCACCCGGGCCGCCTCTGCGAGCGCCCGCGGGCGGTCGACGTGCTGGAGGGACAGCCGCATGACGACACGCTCGAACCAGCCGTCCTTGAAGGGGAGCGCCTCCGCGTTTCCCTCCTTGAATCGTGCGCGGCTTCCTTTGGCCCGTGCCTCGGAGAGCATCTCCGGCGAGGCGTCGACACCCCAGACCTTGCCTCCTCGCTCGGCGAGGGCGACCGCGAAGGTTCCCGTGCCGCAGCCCACGTCGAGTGTCCGGCGCCCATCCAGGTCTCCGGCGGCGACGATGCGCTCGAAGACCTCCCACCAGCTCTCGTCGGCCGGTCGCATGCGGTCGTACGACCCCGCCACGGCGCGGAAATGCGACGCGAGTCTAACGTTCGCCAATGAGCTCGTCCGGATCCGTCATCGCCTCGATGGCGTCTTGAGCCGCCTCGAGCGAGGTTTCCGGGACGAGCACCTTCTGCGGCGCGTCAGCGAGCGCCGTTGGATGCGTCTCGACGGCCGACTCGAGCTCCGACTGGATCCCCGCGGAGCGCAGGATCGTCTGGATCTCCTCCGCCTCCGCGAGGTCGCTCGCCACGATCGCCTGAACCATCCTTGTCATGCGGCTCCCCCTCCTCCTGACGGCCAAGCGCCCCGCCCTTGACGAGCCGGGGCCCGCCCCGCTCCGGGAAGCGGACGTCGATGATATCGAAGTCCCTGGGCACCACCGTCTCGGGGAAGAGGGCGCGGGCCTCGCGGACGATCTCCGGCCCGAAGTAGCGGTTCGAGAGGTGCGTGAGCGCGAGCATGCGCACCCCCGCCGCAGCCGCGAGCTCGGCCGCGGTCGTCGCCGTCGCGTGCAGCGTCTCCTCGGCCCGCTCCCCCTCCTCGACCGAGAACGTCGCCTCGTGGACGAGGAGATCCGCGTCGCGAGCCGCCGCGAGCACCGATGCGGTCGCGCGCGTGTCCCCGGCCAGCACGACCTTGCGGCCGGGCCGCGGGGGGCCGAGCACCTGCTCGGGAGCAACCGACGCCCCGTCATCGAGCTCGACTGTCTCTCCTCCCTGGAGACGTCCAAAGAGCGGTCCGGACGGCACTCCGAGCCGACGCGCTTCCTCCACGTCGAAACGGCCCGGCCGGGGCGCCTCCACGAGCGCGTAGCCGTTCGCGGTGATCCCGTGCTCGACCGCGATCGCCTCGATCCGGTAATCCGCGCGCTCGACGGCCTCGCCCGGGCGAAGCTCGACGAGGCCGAGCTCGTAGTTGAGGCGCCCGAAGATCCGGCGGAGGATCGAGAAGAGGTCGACGAGCCCCGGGGGCCCGTACACCGTCAGCGGCACCTCCCGTCCGCGAAGCGCAAAGGTCTTCAGCATCCCCGGCAGCCCGAGGTAGTGGTCGGCGTGGTAGTGCGTCAGGAAGATCTCCGGAAGCTCGACGAGGCCCACCGACGAGCGCAGGAGCTGGCGCTGCGTCCCCTCGCCGCAGTCGAAGAGGATCCGCTCGCCACCGCGGCGCAGGAGCGTGCCCGCGAGACCGCGTCGCGCGGTCGGCACCGAGCCCGATGTCCCGAGGAAGACGAGGTCGAGGTCCACGGCCTCAGTGTAAGCGGCCCGGATCTCAAGTCCGACCGCGCCCCAGCCGATTTCCTGCCTAGTGGCACGCTTCTCGATGACCCAGCGCGTGACGGACTCGGTCGGCCTGCTCTGGACCTTCGTGCTCATGAGCGCGTTCGTCCTCATCGGCGGCTGCCTCATCCTGAGCTCGCTTCTCACCGGCGCCGTGCGCGGGCAAGCCATCGACGACGCGAAGCTGAGCCTGACGCAGTATGCGAACGGCGTGATCGCACCTCGCATCCTCTACGGGACCTCGGTGCGGGTCGGCGACAGCGCCACATC
This sequence comes from Gaiellaceae bacterium, assembly GCA_036265755.1. Classification (GTDB taxonomy): domain Bacteria; phylum Actinomycetota; class Thermoleophilia; order Gaiellales; family Gaiellaceae; genus DATEOR01. Next base: position 12,360 of record DATAOL010000149.1, read on the forward strand.
GATCGTCCGCCGCGACCTCGCGGAACGGCCGGACATCCTCAGCGTCAAGGTCTGGAAGACGGACGGGACTCTTGCGTGGACGAATCTCGCCCCCCAGCGCATCGGCAAGCGCTTTCCCGTCCAGGGAGAGCTCGCCGAGGTGCTCGAGTCGAGGAGGCCGTTCGCGGAGATCAGCGGACTGAGCGACGAGGAGGACTCGGTCGAGGCGAAGGAGCTGCCCGACCAGGTCCTCGAGATCTACGCCCCGCTCTTCGCCGGCCAGCAGGAAGTCGTCGGCGCCTACGAGATCTACGCCGACGCGGCTCCCATCGAGACGTCCATCGCGAAGCGGAAACGCGCGATCTGGATTGCGAGCGGAGGTCTCTTCGCGATCCTCTGGATCCTCCTGCTTCTGCTCGCCCGGAACGCGTCCGGCATGCTTCGCCGCCAGACCACGGCGCTCCGCGAGCGGTCGGCCGCGCTCAGCGAGTCCTACCGGCGGCTCGAGGAGACCTCGCTCGAGGCCATCGAAAGCCTGAACGCGACCGTGGAGGCCAAGGATCCCTACACGGCCGGCCACTCCCTCCGCGTCCAGCGGATCGCCGTCTCGATCGCGCAGGAGCTCGGCATGCCGTCGAAGGAGCTCGACGCCGTCCGGTTCGGCGGGCTCTTTCACGACATCGGCAAGATCGCCATCCCTGACGTCCTCTTGACCAAGCCGGCCAGGTTGAGCGAGGACGAATACGAGCTCATGAAACGCCACAGCTCCGAGGGCGCGCGCATCGTCGCGAAATTCGGCCGCCTACGGGAATGCGTCCCGATGATCAGACACCACCATGAGCGCTGGGACGGGATGGGTTACCCAGAACGGCTCGCCGGGGAGGACATCCCGCGGCTGGCGACCATCGTGGGCTTCGCCGAAGCCTGGGACGCGATGACCATCGAGCGCCCGTACCAGCGGGCCCTCCGCGTCGAGGAGGCCTTCGAAGAGGTCCGCGAAGGCCGCGGGACGCAGTTCTCCCCTCAGGTAGTCGATGCGTTCCTCAGCGCTGTGGCGAAGCGCCCCGAGGATTTCGGCGTGCCCGACGCACAGGCCCTCGTCGCAGGCTGACCGGCTACGGCGGGAGCAGGAGCACGGTGCCGGCACGGATGTCGGCCCCGCTCAGGCCGTTCCGCTGCTCGATGCGCCAGATCGCCTCGCGGGGATCGCCGGCGTAGTTCGCCGCGGCGATCTCCCACAGGGTCTCACCCGCCCTGACCCGGTGGCGCGTCTCGTGACCCGCGCCGTTCGAGGTTCGGGCGTTCGACAGCGCCGCCGAGACCAGAACCAGCAGGACGATCAGGGCGATCCATGCGCGTGACCGGAACATATGTTCGCATAGTAGTACACCGGCCGGACGTCATGCACGCAGTGCAAGGAGTCGCGGCTGCCCGTCCTCTACGACGACCATCGTGTGCTCCGGCGCCCGGCGCCGTTCGGTCGGGCTCCCCGGGTTCACGATCCAGGCCGGCCCCTCCTGCGCCATCTCGGGCATGTGGCTGTGGCCGTATGCGATCAGGTCGCAGTCCGGGAAGGCCTCGCGCAGGCGCTGGCGCCTCCCCGCCGCGGGGCCGCCGTCGTGGACGACGCCCATCCGGAGCCCTTCGAGCTCGACCGTGGTGCGGACGGGCAGCGCCGCCCGCAGGTTCGCGTCGTCCATGTTCCCCTGCACGGCCGTGACGGGCCCGTACGCCCGCAGGTCGTCCAGCACGGAGGCTGCCGTGAAGTCCCCCGTGTGCACGATCGCGTCGGCAGCCTCGAGCACCCGCAGGCACTCGCGCGGCAACGACCTCGCGCCGCGCGGAAGGTGCGTGTCTCCGAGCAGCGCGATCAGAAGAGGTCGGGGAGGAACTCGCCGTTCCGGTAGACGACCTCACCGTCGGCGTGCACCTCGCTCTCGCCGCGCAGGTCGCAGACGAGATCCCAGTGGAGCGCGGACTCGTTCTTGCCGCCGCTCTCCGGGTACGCCTTGCCGAGAGCCATGTGCACGGTGCCGCCGAGCTTTTCGTCGAAGAGCGTGTGGCCCGTGAACTCCCGGACTGCGTCGTTCATCCCGAAAGCGAACTCACCGAGCCGCCGAGCCCCGTCGTCCATCGCGAGCATCTCATGCAGGAACGCCTCCCCCTCGGTCGCCCGAGCCTCGACGACTTCTCCATTCTCGAAGCGGAGCTCGATGTCGCGGACGAGGCGTCCTGCGTGCGGAGCCGGGAAGCTGAAGCGCACGCGTCCCTGGACGCTCGTCTCCACGGGGCCGGTGAAGACCTCGCCGTCGGGGAAGTTCTCCTTGCCGTCGCAGGGAATCCAGGTGCGCCCCTCGACACCGACCGTCAGGTCGGTCCCCTCCGCAACCACACGGAGCTCCTTCTTCGTCCCCAGCCAGTCCGCGAGGCGTCGAAGACGCTCCCCGAGAGCCGCCCAGCCCGAGATGGGGTCTTCGTCGTCCAGGAACCCCGCGCGGTACACGAACTCCTCGTAGTCGGAGAGCGACATTTCGGCGTCCTGCGCGGAGGCGTGCGTGGGGAACGCCGTTACGACCCGTCGCAGCTCTCCGGCCGCGGCGCGCTCCATCGTCATGTCGCGCAGGTGGGAGCGCGAGCGCGCGAAGATGGCCTGCCTCGCCGGGTCGATGCCCGTCAGGCTGCGCGTGTTGCTTTCCGCCTCGATCGCGATGCGCACGTTCGCGCGCTCGGCGTCACCCCGCAGGCGCGGGCCGATCCAGGAGAGCTGTTCGTCGTTTCCACCGGCGAGCAAGGCCTCCGAGGCACCGTCGAGGCCGAGTCTGACCTCCGGATGCCCGCCCGCCTCGACCACGCGGCGGAAAAGCGCGCAGACGAGCGGCGCCGCCAGCGGGGTAGCTTCGATGAGGACGAGATCGCCCTCCGTCACGCTCGTCGAGTACTCGACGAGGACCTGCGCGAAGCGCTCGTGCCTCGGGTCAGGCACGTTCGGCGGCTTCCACCGTCTCGGACTCGGACAGCGGCTCGTGCAGGAACTGGCCCGCCTTCCAGATCAGCTCCCCGTCCGCGTAGACCTCGCCGTCTTCGCGAAGGTCGCAGATCATGTCCCAATGGAGGCCGGAGGTGTTGCTCCCGCCCGCCTGGGAGAAGGCCGAGCCGAGTGCGAGATGCATCGTCCCGCCGATCTTCTCGTCGAAGAGGATGTTGCGCGTGAAGCGGTCGATCTCGTAGTTGAGCCCGAAGGCGACCTCACCCAGGATGCGCGCGCCCTCGTCCATGTCCAGGAGCGTCTTCAGGTAGTCGTCGCCCCGGGCCGCCTCGGCGTGGACGACCTTGCCGCCCTCGAAGCGGAGCCTGATGTCCTCGACCTCGCGGCCGTGGTAGATGGCGGGGAACGTGTAGCGGATCTCACCCTCGGTGGCGTCCTCGACCGGGCTCGTGAAGACCTCGCCGTCGGGCATGTTGTACGTGCCCTCCGCGGAGATCCAGGTTCGCCCGGCGACGGACAGCCGTAGGTCGGTGTCGGGCCCGACGATGCGCAGCTCCTTGGCGGAACCGAGCGCCTCGGCGCGCGCCTGCAGCGAGGCGGCGACGAGCCGCCAGTGCGCGGCCGCGTTTTCCGTGTCCACATGGCAGGCGGAGAAGACGAAGTCTTCGTAGCTCGCGAGCGACATGCCCGCATCCTGCGCATGCGCGCTCGTCGGGAAGAGCGTCCCGCACCACTTCATCTCCCCGGCCGCGATCCGCTCCCAGCGGCGGTTGTGGAGCTTGCGCTGGGCCGCGAGGTAGTTCGCGTGCCGCGTCGGGTCGACGCGTGAGAGCGCGCGCGTGTTGGTGTCCGACCAGACCGTCGCGATTGCGTCGATCTCCTCGATCTCGTCCCAGTAATGGGGCGCGATGTACTCGATCTGCGCGTCCGTGCCGTGCTCGAGAAGAAGCTCGAGCGTGCCTTCGAGGCCGAGGGCTGAATAGGGGTGTGCCCCGGCGCGCACGGCTGCCTTGTACATCGCGAGCACGAGCGGCGACGCGACTTCGGCGGCGTCGATCCTGAAGACCTGGCCGGGCGAGAGCTCGAGCGAGTACTCGACGATCAGGTCTGCGAGCCGGTTGATTCGCGGGTCGACCATGCCTGTCTTATACCCGACTGACACGAGGCAGGATTGCATCCAATAAGCGTCCTGGTCCAAAACGGACAGGGTCATCGGCGGGCAGCCCCGTCTCGCTCTCGGCGGCCTCGATCGCCGCGCGCGCGTCGTCGTCGTCCAGCCGGCGGGTGTTCAGCGCAATGGCCACGACCGTGGCCGTCCTGGCGGGTAGCGCAATCCGCTCGTGAAGCTCGACGAGAGCCTGCAGCGAGGGGATCGGATGCTCCGGATGGTCCTCGATGTGCTCGTCCCCGGCCTGGTGGCAGAGGACGAGGTAATGCGGGGCGCTTCCGTGATAGAGCCCGAGCGTCACGCCCGAGTAATCCGGGTGGATCAGCGCTCCCTGGCCCTCGACCCAGAGGAGGTCTCCGCGCGCGGCGCCTTCGACGACGAGGCGCTCCGCCGCCCCGGCGATGAAGTCCGCCACGACGGCGTCGACCGCGATTCCCCAGCCTTCGATCGCAATCCCCGTCTGGCCGGTGGGGACGAACACCGACCGGACGCCCCGCTCACGTGCTCCACGATCGAGTTCGAGCGAGACACTCATCTTTCCGATCGCGCAGTCGGAGCCGACCGTGAGGACAACCGTCGCCCCGTGCCGCAGGTTCTCGCCGCTCGGGACGCTGAGATCCGCCGGAGCCCGTCTCAGATCGCGGATCTCGGCGCCGTGCTGCAGGGCCAGCCCGGCAAGCTCGGGGTCGTCGCCGAGGAACTGGTGCATTCCGGATTCGAGGTCGAGCCCCGCTTCCAGCACGGCGTGGAGGAGCTTCCTCCACGTCTCCGGCAGGCGGCCGCCTGCCGTCGCCACGCCCACGAGGGCCGTGGTGGGCTCATGGGAAAGCGCATCCTCGACGCTCGCCACGATCGGAATCCCGTCGGCTTCCTCCCCGGGCCGCTCGGAGTCGACGACTGCGACGACGGGATCGGCGCCGTAGCGCATCACCCCGCGCGCCGTCTTCCCGTAGTGCGGATCGGCCGAGTAGCCCTCAGCCAGTACGAGATAGCGCTTCATGCACTCCGAGGCCGGGTTCTTGCGACGGGAGCTGGACGCCGTCCGTGAACTCGACGCCCGCCCACGGATCCTCGCCGAGCAGCAGGTTGCCGTCGAGATCCACGTGATCGCAGAGGCTGGCCACCTGGGCGGCCGCGGCGATACCGAGGCTCGACTCGACCATGCACCCGAGCATGACGCCGAGATCGAGCGCCCGCGCCGCATGCGCCAGCCGCACGGCTTCACGGATTCCTCCGGTCTTTGCCAGCTTGATGTTGACGCCGTGAGCACGCTCCGCGGAAGCACGAACGTCGCTGGACGTGTGCACGTCCTCGTCGACGTAGACGCGGACCGGCGACTCGGCCTTCAGGCGCGGGCCTCCCTCGTCGCCGGCGGGCAGCGGCTGCTCCACGTACTGCACCGCGAGGCCGGCGAGCGCCTGGACGTTCTCAAGCGCCTCGTCGAGGCTCCACGCCTCGTTCACGTCGACCTGCAGCGGAAGGTCGGTGACTGCGCGCACTGCACGCACGCGTTCGACGTCGAGCCCGTCGCCGGCACCGAGCTTGAGCTTGAGGCGCTTGAACCTGTCCCCCACCCGCTCCGTGCGCTGCGCCATGTCGTCGGGATCGCCGAGCCAGATCGTCCAGGACGTCGGCGGTCCCGCTCTGTGCAGGCCGAGGAGGCGCCACACGGGCACTCGCGCGACCTTTCCACAGAGATCGTGGAGGGCGGAGTCGACGGCGGCCTTGGCCGCCATCTCTCCCGGATGGGAGGAAAACCTCCCCTCGATCTCCTCGAGCGCAAACGGGTCGTCGCCGAGGAGCGCCTCGGCCTCGGCGAGGAAGGCGGAGGCGGAGTCGACGCTCTCGCCGTAGTGGTCCTGGGGCGAAGCCTCGCCGTAGCCGGTCAAGCCCTCGTGCTCGAGCTCGACGAACACGCTGTCGACCGTCTCGTCGGTCGAGCGCGAGATGGAGAAAGGCTCACGTAGCGCGAGCGTCACCGTTCGGAAGGTCAACTTCACGGCCGGTACACTAAGCCCCCCGCGCCTGTAGCTCAGGGGATAGAGCGTGCGCCTCCGGAGCGCAAGGTCGCAGGTTCGATTCCTGCCAGGCGCATCCGCCCCCGCGGAGATAGGTGTTGAACCCGGTGCCGCAACGTGACACCATCGAGGCACACCAGGGGACTCGGGGATAGGGAGAGACTATGAGGCTGCGTTGGTTGGTCGTGCTCGCTTTCGCAGGGGCTGCACTCATCGGAGGAG
>DATAOL010000150.1:0-2247 GCA_036265755.1 Gaiellaceae bacterium
CGGCTCCGTGAACTCGAGCACGAGCTCAGGCCGACGTCCGGTAGGTGACGCCCAAGCGAGGCGGAGGGCTCAACTGTGACGCCTGCCGTGAGTGCGTGACTTCGCTCGCCCGCGCGAGCGTCCCCTCCCTCGATCCAGCGAGTCGGGTAGTACCGCTCCCGTCGTGCCGCGTGACGAGTCTCCTCAAAAGGGCGCACGAAGGGCGGCTTTGCTTCTCGAAGTCGGGAGTACCCGCCGGAGCATGGGGTCTGCGAGGTGGGCGATCCTGGATTCGAACCAGGGACCTCCGCCTTATCAGAGCGGCGCTCTAACCAACTGAGCTAATCGCCCGAGCGGGCGCATTGTAGCGACGGGTCTCGCGCAGGTACGGGGTCGCACGTACGGACTCCGTCTAGGAGGAACGTCTCGTCGCGTGCCAGGCAGAGCACCGCCGAGTTCGTTTCGGCATCGAGCTCCTCGTCCGAGCCGACGGTCGCGATGAAGAAGGGGAGCCGGCTGCGCCGCGCGAGACCGGCCAGGCGACGAACGAGCCGGCACACCAACTCGTCCTGCGTGACGGCCTCGACAGACTCGCCGTCCCGGATCCAGACCTGCACGTCCTACCCACGACGAGCCGCCTGCGGACTCAGCTACGGGCCTCGAGAGACTCGGCGATCTCCGCGAGCGCGACCTCGTCGGCGAACGGAATCTCGATGCGCGTGTCGGTGACCCGGACGCTCGCGCCGGTCAAAGCCTCGAGCGCGTTGCGTGTGCGCTCGGCGAGAGCGGGGTCGACACGCCGGGTCTTCCGTGGCTTCGCCTGAGCCCCGGCCCACCGTGCCGCCCGCTCGGTCGCCCTGACCGAGAGCCCCTGGGCGACCACCTTCCGCGCGAGCGCCCGCCGCTCGTCGTGGCCGGGCACGGAGAGGATCGCGCGGGCGTGTCCCTCTGTGAGGAGGCCCCGCTCGACGAGCCCGAGCACATCGTCGGGAAGCTCGAGCAGTCGAACGCGGTTCGAAACGGTCGGTTTCGACCGGCCCACACGCTCCGCGACATCGCCGAGGGAAAGTGAGAACTCGTCCATGAGAACGGCGTAACCGCGCGCCTCCTCCACCGGCGAGAGATCCTCGCGGGCGACGTTCTCCACCAGGGCGAGGACGAGAGACTCGCGGTCGTCGCTCTCGCGAACGAGCGCCGGAATCGTCGCGAGTCCGGCGGCGCGCGCAGCGCGCCACCTGCGCTCGCCTGCGATCAGCTCGTAACCGCCGCCCTCGGCCGGGCGCACCACCACCGGCTGCATGACTCCCTGGGCGCGGACCGAGTCGGCCAAGCCGCCGATCCCGTCCGCGTCGACGTGCTTGCGCGGCTGGCGGCTGTTGGCGCGGATCGAGCCGAGAGGGATCTGGAGGAGCTCCGCCGACGAGGCGCCTCCCCCGATGAGGACCTCGAGGCCGCGGCCCAAGCCTCTTCGGTTAGGTGCGGTCGACAAGCTCGCTCGCCACCCGGTAGTAGGCGTCCGCGCCGGCCGAAGCCGGGTCATAGGCAGTGATGGGAACCCCATGGCTCGGCGCCTCGGCAAGGCGCACGCTCCGAGGCACGACGGCGTCGAAGACGAGCTCGCCGAAGTGGCGTCTGACCTCGGAGGCCACGTCCGCGGCGAGCCTCGTCCTCCCGTCGACCATGGTCAAGAGCATCCCGGCGACCGCCAGCCGTGGGTTCAGGCGCGCACGGACGAGCTCGACGGAGTGCAGGAGCTGGGCGAGACCCTCGAGCGCGTAGTACTCGCACTGCACGGGGACGAGCACGCGGTCGGCGGCGGCGAGCCCGTTCACCGTCAACGGCCCGAGCGACGGCGGGCAGTCGACGAAGACGTAGGAGTAGTCCTCGCGCGCAGGTTCGAGGGCGCCGGAAAGGAACGACTCGCCGTCGCCGTGCGCGGAGAGTTCCACGGCCGCCCCCGCGAGCTCCGGACGAGAGGGCACGACGTCGAGGTTCTCGAAGCGCGTGCGGTGGACGATGTCCTCGAGCGGGGCGCCGTCGAGCAGGTCGTAGGAGGAAGTGCCGTTCGCGCGCTCGCCGAGCCCGGAGGTCGCATTGGCCTGCGGATCGAGGTCGACGACGAGCGTGCGTGCGCCGGCCTCGGCGAGGCAGGCCGCGACGTTCACGGCGGTCGTCGTCTTGCCGACTCCGCCCTTCTGGTTGGCGAGCGCGAGGATCGTCCCCACGCCCGCAGACTAGTTACGCGAGAGGACGTTTCTTCGCGATCCC
>DATAOL010000151.1:0-11452 GCA_036265755.1 Gaiellaceae bacterium
GCTCGGTCAGGCAGCATGTTTGTAGAGGAGCTCCCCGACCCCTCGGCACAACCAGAGCGGCCCGTGCCGGATGACAGTTCCGAGCGCACGCTCCGACAGCCCATCGAGCGAACGGCCCTGGAGTGCTGTGTCGGCAATCACCGAGCGGTGGAGATGCTCCTCGCGTGCAGCCCAGCGACGCTTGAACTCGCGAAGCCCATGGTTCGGAAACTGGGTCAGGCCGAAGTCGAAGGTACGAAACCCGTTCCCGCAAGCCCACTCCATTGCGTGCCAGATCAGCGCATGGTTGGGCCGCTCCCGCCAGAACTCGCGTCGAGAAGCGTTGTACTTGTAGGTCAAGGTCTCCTGACCAGTGAGGAAGACGGCGCCGGCAACCGGGATGCGCCCCGAGTACGCGAGGTAGAGGAAGCCGTGGCCGGGCTCGAGGATCATTCTCCAGAGAAGCTCGAAAAACGCCCTCGGCTGCACGGGAGTCCCGTGGCGTCTTCGCGTGTGCAGATGGAGGTCGTAATACGTCTTGGTCAAGTCGCTCTCGTGCTCGCCTCGTCTGATCGTCACGCCATCGCGGCGCGAGCGCTTGATCCCACGCTGCACCTGCGAGCGGTCGAATGCGCGAAAGAGAGAGGCGCTCCCCGGTGTGAGGTCGACGGTATGCGTGTATCCGACCGCACGAGTGAAGGTCGACGGGCCTGAGAGCTGAGCATGAACGTCCACGCGGTGCACGCCGGCGCGTTGTCTAAACCGATCGAGGCCGGCTGCCAATTCGCGCGAGGCCGATTCCGTGACGGCGAGGGGAGGACAGGTGTCCGTGAACGGAAGGGAGATCCATCTCCGCTTCCGTCCAAGAGTTCGCGTCTCGACCACGGGAAGACCGGCGAGGATCCTTCCTCGCTCGAAGAGCCCGAGTGCGAACGGCCGGAAGCCGTAGCACTCGGCGAGCATGAGAGTCCATGCCGGATCGTGATACGCAAGCGCCCCCGTTTGCGACCGCACGAACCGCTTCCATTCCGGCGCGTCGATTGGAAGCGCGGCGATCTCTCGGCTCGTGGCCGCTTCCGACGTGTAGCCCGCGGCTGTCTTGACTGCGTAGGCGGGCTCGGCCGTCACAAGTTCACCGTGCCCGTTTCCTTCGCGCTGACACCCGTGCGCTCAATCGAGCCAGGTCCCATGCTCCGGCCGAGCGCCTCCACCGCAACAAGGAGGGCGGCTATGAGCCACAGCAACTGGACGAGGGGGCGCGAGATGAACCGCTCGACGCCCATCGTGACCATCGCGCCCAGAATGGAGGCGGTCAATCCAAGTGCGAGCGGAGAAAGCGGACCTCCGCGAGCAGCAGCACGCCAGCCGCGCCTCAGCGAGCTTCCGAGAAACCACAGGAGGGCGAGAAGCGCCCCGATTCCCGCCTCGGCCCAAACGAGGAAATACAAGCTGTGCACGGTGCGCAGCCACGCTCCACTGAACTCGGGCCCCGCGTATCGGCTAATTGCCGGTGCAAAGTTGTTCGCCCCGACACCCAGAACGGGTTGATCCTGAATGACCTTCCACGCGAGCTTGATCAGCGGAAGCCGGGCGTTTTGGGAGTAAGCAGCCCCTTGGGTCTGGCCGGAAAGTCGGGCTTCGATGCGGCCGTGAAATGGGACGAGAAGAAGGAGAACCACCGCACCCGCTGCCGCAACCCTGCCCCCTGGTATGTCTCGCCGGTTGACCGCAACGACCGTGACGAAGAGTGCCGCAACGATCGCCGCGAGCCAACCGCCACGGGAATACGTGAAGACGAGAGCGACGACTCCGACCGCCGTCGCGACCAGCGCGAAGCGCTTGATCCAGGCCGCGACGTCCATCCAGAGAACGACCATCGAGATCGGGAGCAACATCGCGATATAGGCCGCCGCTGCATTCGCTCCGCCGATCGTGCCGCCGGCCCGGAGATCGCTTGCGGTGGCTCCCACAAGCTCCCGGGTGTTACTCGAAAGGCCGATCCCTTGGAAGCTGATTCCCAGGGCGCTTTGGGCGATCATCACCGTACTCTCCAGGAGGAACGCGGCCAGCAGGCCCACGACGATGAAAACGACGTCTTCCTGACTCCGAACCTCGTTGGCCACGTAGAGAAAGAGAAGGAGAGTCTGCAGGAGCAGAAGGAGCTCGAAGACACCGAGTTGACGATCGTCGGCAACGACAAGCGAAAGGGCCGTCACGCCGACGTACGCGATCAGCGGGAGCGCGGGCCAAAGCCGAACCGGATGGGTACGCCCCGCTGTCCGCTCCGCGATCCAGAGCGCGTAGAGGCCGACGAGCGCCAGCGTCGTCGCAGAAATGCTTATCCCACCGACTGCTCCGACGGCGACGGCGTCCGGACGCCAAGCAAGGTTCACATCCCAATGGAGCGGAATGTCGAAGAGGACGACCGCAAGCAAGACCCGGCGCAGGTCGCCCACGACGAGCGCCACGACCGGCGCAGCCAGGGCCAGCAAGAGCAGAGGGCCGACCGGAGCGGCCGGCATGTGAACGACGAGGAAGCCCAGGGCGATGGCGAGCAAGGCTCCGAGCGCGGAATCAGACACACCGGTTCGGCGGAGCGCGAACAGGCGCGTTGCCCAAGAGGAGCTGAGCGCATGCTCGCTCATCTGGTTTCATCGCCCTTTGTCCGGGAATAACTTTCCGTCCGACGGCATCGGGGCGTCCAACCGCATCGGGCCGGTCGTCCGCGAGATCCGCGGGATGCCATGCGCGGAGATCCTGGCGAAAGGACAAGAGGCCGGAACCGGTGGCGCTGCCCAACCTGATCATCATCGGCGCGATGAAGTGCGGTACATCGAGCATGCACAACTACCTCGATGCCCACCCTGAGATCGCGATGTCCCGGCAGAAAGAGTTGAACTTCTTCAGCTTCGATCGCAACTGGCACCGAGGCGAGGATTGGTACGGCCGTCACTTTTCCTCGACTGCGGCAATCCAGGGCGAGTCGTCTCCGAGCTACAGCAAGTTCCCTAAAGTGCCTCATGTTCCGGAGCGGATAAAGGCGCTCATACCGTCCGCGCGTTTTATCTATCTCGTGCGAGATCCTGTGGCGCGGATCATTTCGCATTACATGCACCTTTATGTCGGCGGTAGAGAAGAGCGATCTCTGAACGAGGCGCTGACTGAATTCGAAGGAAATCATTATGTCGAGTGCTCTCGCTACTACATGCAGCTCCAGCAATACCTAGAGCACTTTTCTCAGTCGCAAATTCTCGTCGTGAGCGCAGAGGAGATGAAAGAGAAACGCCAGGAGACCCTGCGTGAGGTATTCCGCTTCCTGGACGTTGACGAGACGTTTCGATCTCCTCGTCACGATGCGATCTACCACTCGTCAAAGCCCCAAGGCCTTTTTCGCCGCTGGGCGGAACGGCGGCGATTTGCACGGACCCTCCGGCCGTACGTGCCCCGCTCGGTCGTCTACTGGGCGGCGACCCAAGGCCCGAAGCAACGCGCCGTCGAGCCTCCATCCCTCGACAAGGACGTGCGAGAGTCTCTGTGCGACTATCTTCGCGAAGACGTCGAGCAGTTTCGTTCCCAGGTCGGTCGGGCGTTCGCCCAGTGGTCGATTTGACGGCGACGCGACGCGTCACGTCGGCTCCCCCACCCGAGGTCGGGAGCGGCCGGCCTCGCCGGCAAGGCGATTCGCATCCCTGTGTGCGTCGCGATCCTTCGTCCCGACGCCCTTCAGGGCAGCAGTCATCTCGATGAGCCCACAGATCTCTTCGAGGCGAGATTCCCAGGAATGTTCGCCTGCAAACTCCGCCCGCGCGCGTCCTCGCGCCGGGCTGTCTTCGGCGAGGGCCAGCTCAACTGCGGCCGCGAACTCCGCCGCGCCGCCGGCGATGGTGACATGCGGCTCGTAGGCACGCACTGCGGGAAGCGGGGTCGATACGACCGGCTTTCCGGCGGCCAGGTACTCGAGGATCTTGAGCGGGCTCATCGTCAGCGTGTGGTCGTTCACCAGGAACGGAACCGTGCACACGTCCATGGGCTTCAAGAACTCGGGAAGCCGATCCAGAGCCGCCGAGCCGAGAAAGTGGACGTTCTGAAGCGCTCGAAGCGGACCGACGTCGAGGCCTCTGAGGATAGGCCCGACCAAGACGATCGACCATTCCGGGTGGGCCCGGGCAACAAGCCTGATGAGCTCTCGATCGAGGCGTTCGTTGATCTGTCCGACGAAGCCGATGATCGGCCCCCGGATCGTGCCGAAAGCGGAGGCTGGTCGGGTTTCAGAATTCGTTGCTCGGGCGAAATGATCCGCGTCGACCCCGTGTGGCACACAGTGGCTGTTCGAGTTGAAACCGGCCTTCGCATCGCGGAGTTGAGGAGCGGTCGTGAGGACGAGATCGACCGAGCGGAGGAGTTCGCGCTCTCGAGCGCGCATCGCCGCAACCCGGTTGATGGGATTCGCCCTGAAGGCGGGACCGGTCGGATGATCGTCTGTGACCCAGTAGAGCGAGACCCAGGGGTCGAGCCGCGGCATCACTCGTGCCGCGTCGATGTCGTGAACCCAGACGAGCGGACTCTCGAACCCGAGGGCACAGGCGGTGCGGGAAACGAACCAGCCGCGGAGCGCCTGGTTGGCAGCTGTGACGGGTCGTTCGAAACGAAGCGGCAATGCGGGCGGAGGGTCGGCCACGTACAGGCGCTCTCCGACGCGCCGGACGGTTCCGCGTGCAATCGCCGCGTCGTTCGTTCCGCTCCGCGCTCTGCGTACGATCGTGCCGGGGAAGGTCACGGGCCGGTTGACGAAGAGGACCCGATGCGCTTCGGCCAGGCGCGACATGTATTGGTGAAGGCTGAGCCAGTACGAGTCCCAAGCAACACCGGCGACGCAGACGATGTCGCGGTCAGCAAACACCGAGGCCCGCGGTCGATCCATGAACGCTGACGGCCCGAGACGGCCGCTTTTCATCGTCGGCTGCGGGAGCTCCGGGACGACGATCGTCTAAGAGCTCCTCTGCGAGCACCCGAACCTCGCCTGGTTCTCGAACCACTCCGATCGCTGGCCGGCCTTCCCCCAGCTCGAGGCTCTTACGAGCCTCAGGGGCATCGGGGCGATCCGTCGCTCTCGTAACCGGTTCGCGCCCCGGCCGGTGGAGGGGTGCGCCCTGTGGGATCGGCGCGGCCCGATCGATGCGCGGCTCCGCAATGCCGCGCTCACCGCCGCAGACGTGGACGCCGAACACGCTCAGCGGGTACGAGACTTGGTGGCTGCTCACCTGCGCGCGATCTTCCCGGACGCCCTGTTTCTGCACGTGATCCGCGATCCGCGCGCCGTCGTGGCGTCTCTCCTCGCCGTCCACTGGTGGCGCGACCTCCCGCTCTGGTGGAGCGACGACCGGACCCCTCGAGCGCTCGCGGCCGATGGGTCGAAGCCGGAAGCCGTGGCGGCGGAGCACTGGGTGAGATCGGTCGAGCGGCTCCTGGCCGACTCCCGGCCCCTGCAGCCAACCCGCTACCTCGAGATCCGGTATGAGGAATTTTCCGAAAGCCCCGAGGCGGTACTGAGCCGCGTCGACGCATTCGCCGGCCTGTCTTCTTCGCCGCGACTGGCCGAATCGGTGAGACGACGCGGGGTCACCAGCCAAAACGACAAGTACAGGTCGCAGTTCGAAGACGAGGAGCTCCGAATCGTGGAGCGAATCGTCGCGCGGCTTGCCACCAGGCTTGGCTATCGCGTCGAGCCCGACAGTCGGCTGGGGAACGGTCATGCCGATCACCAGGAATGTCCTCGGCCCGTCACCACGGACTGACGGACAGGTCGCCGGAGGAAAGCGCCACGGAACCGACGGCTCCATCGTCTCGAGCCGGACCGTAGATCTCGAGGCGGTCACCGTCGTCGTGGATCTCGGACTCGGACCTGCGGCGCCACCAATCGGAGACGTCGCCGGGCAACGCGATCCAGGCCTCCTCGTCCTCGGCCAGCCGATGAAGCACCGCGCGGTAGAGGTCGAGTCGCGCGGCGCTCGTCATGTAGTCGGGATGAACGGTTAGGACGAACACTCCTCCGCGCTTCCGGATGACGTGAATCGTCTCGAGCCAGACGTCGATATCCCGATGCCCCAGGAGCTCGAAGAGCGTGTGATCCTGCTGCGCGGTCATGGGGATCTCGACGATCGCCCGTGGAAGCAAGAACGGAAAGACGGTCGCGCAACCGCCGGGCTGGGCCCCGATCACCTCGGCTGCAGGAGCGGACGAGTCGAACTCGATGTCGAGACGCTCCGCGATCCAGTCGAGCTTCCGGATTGCCGACGGCGCCGCAAACCCACGCGCCCCCCAGGCCGACAGGTAGAGGTTGATGCGCTCGGCTCTTCGGACGAACTCTCGGCGACTCGAAAAGAGCTTCCCGTCGTGGTGAAGCCCATGAACGCCGATCTCATGGCCGGCCTGCCGTAGGTGGGTGAGGATCGACGGGTCGAATCGGTACCGCTCGGGAACGAAATTCCAGACGGAGCGAAGTCCAGCAGCCTCCTCGATCCGACGAAGGGCGTCGATGTTCCGAACTCCCTCGCCTCCTTCGACGTCGTGGCGGAGGACGACGCCGTAGCGCGCTCGGCGTGGCCAAAGCCCAAGCATCGGAACGCGGTCACGGCCTGCGGCCGCCATCGCAGCGCTCATGACGGCAGAGCGCAGATCGTCGAGTGTCGTGTCGACCGGCCAGGCCGGGAACCGCGATCGACGTTGTGCCCGCGCCAGGCGACGGCGCAGAGCGAGCTGGACGCGGCGCGGGATTGCCGGTCGAGCGACGTAATAGAGTTTGCGAGCGAGCGAGCCCGCGTGTGAAACGGCCGCGGCGCGGCCGCGAAAATCTTCGTAGTAGAAGCGGCGCATCGCCTCGTAGAGGTCGAAGCTCACCACGACCCGGCCGTCGACGATAGCGATCTCCGGATCGGTGATTCCCACGGGCGCCAGCGAAGGGAGAGCAGCCGGAGGGACGACAGCGGGGCGGCCCTCGCCGCGCGTCAGAGAGACTGCCGTCCTCCCTTCCCCGCGTTCCACGGTGAGCATTCCGTCCGGCAGCTTCCAGAAGCCCTCGAAATTGGCTGCGAGCTCTGCCGAGACCACGCCGGAGCCTTCCGGCCGGATCGGGCTTTCGCGCGGGGTTGCGCTGGCCCACGATTCACCCCCGCGGGCACGGCTCGGACTGTCCAGCGCGCGCAACCTACGACCCCCTGGCGCGAGCGAGGTTCCCCGCGGGCGATCGCACGTACCCCTTCAGCTCGAGGCCGCGTCGGATGAGATCCGACACTCGCGCAAGCGTCTGCTCGTCGAGCTCCTCGCGATACTTGTAGTTCATGCTCGACACGAGCTCAGCAGGTACCTCCGGGAACTCGCTCGAGTCGATTCGCATGAACGCCGCGATGCGACCGAGCTCGTGGGCGGGATCGGCGCAGAGATCCTCATATGTCAGCTCGTGCAGATCGACACCCTCCACGAGCGTTCTCTCACGTTTCAACGCATCGATTTCGAGGACATGTGCCTGCCAGTAGAGAGCGAACCTGTCGATCAGAGCCTCGAACGGCCAACGAATGCCACGCGACTCGTAAGGCTGCGGACGGTGGTCGATCCTCTGCGCTTCCTTGTGCGCAGCCGAGAGAGCAACGGCTCGTCCGTCCCGACAGATGTGCAGAAAACGAGAGTCCGGCAGAAGCTCTCTGATCTTGTCGACCATGAACGTCACGAGGGCGCTCTTGTTCAGGAAGCATCTTCCAGAGACGAGGCGCTGATAGATCCCGAAGGTTGCTACGAGGCGACGGTCGTCTTTCGACGTCCGTCGTGCCAGCGACGACGCCGTGAACGCGTAAGGGTCATGCCAGATTGGCATCGTTTCGGGCAACGTCCGGTTCCAGGGAACCGACCCCGGATGCCAGAGCTCATTCGCCTCGTACGGATACGCTGCGATCTGAGGATGCCCGGAGAGGAGGTGCGCAAGAAGCGTCGTCCCGCTCCGCCCACAGCCGATGAAAAAGTATGGGTTCCGCGGCTGCGGACACAGGCTGGGCACCGTGGCCGCCAGCGCCTTCGCCGCCAAGTCCAGCTGACGGGCGCGAATCCCCATCAGCGCCAGGCCCCCGGACTCGCCTTCGCCTCCCGGCCCGTCGCAATCGGCGTCGCGGTCTCGCGACGCAGCCGACGATGACCCGATTCGAAGAAGTCTCGGACGGCGGCGGTGACGATGCGCACACTCGCCGGGGTCAGCTCCGGGTACATCGGGAGCGACAACAGGCGACGAGAAGCCGCCTCGGCGATCGGTTGCGAGCCGGCCGCGTACCCGAGGCTCTTGAGCGCGTCCTGACGATGAGCGGGCAGAGGATAGTGAATCCCGGTCCCGATGCCCTTCTGCTCCAGGAACTCCGCAAGGCGATCTCGCTCCTCGACCTGAATTGGATAGAGATGCCAGACCGCTTCCACGTCGCTGGTGGCGGTTGGCTTGACCACATGCTCCGGCAAGAGCTCGTCGTAGAGTGAGGCGACGGCGCGCCGAGCTTTGTTCCAGGCGTCAAGGTGCCGAAGCTTCACGCGGAGGATGGCGGCCTGCAGCGTGTCGAGCCGTCGATTGAAGCCGATCTCGATGTGCTGGTTCTTCCGCTTCTGACCGTAATTGCGAAGAACACGAAGGCGATCCCGGAGCGCTCGATGTTTCGTGACGACCATGCCCCCGTCGCCGTGGGCGCCGAGGTTTTTCGCCGGATAGAAGCTGAAGGCGGCGGCATCTCCGATCGACCCCACCCGTTGACCCTTGTATCGGGCCCCGTGAGCCTGGCACGCGTCCTCGACCATGTGCAGGCCGTGGCACCTGGCGATTGCGCCCAGGGAATCCATGTCCGCGGGCTGGCCGTACAGGTGCACCGGAACGATCGCTCGCGTCCGTTTCGTGATGGCTGCACGGACGCCGTCGGGATCGAGCGTGTAGGTCTTCGGATCGACGTCGACGAGCACGGGAGTTGCATCGACATGGGCGATGGCAAAGACCGTGGCCACGAACGTGTTCGCCGCGGTTATGACTTCGTCACCCGGGCCGACGTCGAGCGCTCGAAGGGTGAGCTCCAGCGCGGAGAGACCGGAATCCACGCCGACGGCGTACGGGCTTTCGCAGTAGTTGCCGAACTCTGCTTCGAAGAGGTCGACGTCCTGGCCTAGGATCCAATCGCTTCGCGCCGCGACGTCGTCCAGAGCCTCACTGAGCTCCCACGCTATCGCGGCCTGCTGCGCCGCGAGATCAACGAAAGGGACGCGGGAGCTCACGGGAGCGCCCTCTCGAGGTTCCCAACCCGCGACGCAGCAGCTGCTCGGTCGGCCGAGGTGTCGGGAACGGTCGGCGGAATCGCGACCGGGCCGCCCTGCATTGCCATCGATTGGTCGACCGCTTCCAAGACTCGAACGACCTCACGTCCTTGCGCCCCGTCGGTGAGCGGCGCGTGACGACCGCGAATCCCGTGAATGAAGGCTCCGCACTGAGTCTTCAGCGGCTCGAGCGCAGGGATCGGGGGGCTCGTGATCGCGCCGTCGCGAAGCTGCAGGATGTGCTCGCCGTACCTCGCCGATTCCGGGTCATCGACACTCTTGACACCCTTGTCGAAGACACGGACCTGCTCGACCGAGTCCATGTCGTTGAAGAGGACGCGTTTCTCGCTGCCGACTACAACGACTTGCCGGACCTTGTTCGGATCCGCCCAGCTGACATGGATGTGCCCGATCGTGCCGCCCGGATATCCAAGCGTGATGAACCCGACATCTTGCAAGCTGTGCCGAACGGGGCTTGCACCGACGGCGCTCACCCAAGCCGGGGTCAGGTCGAGCAGGTAGTTCTGGATCGCAATATCGTGCGGCGCGAGGTCCCAGATGGCGTTGACGTCGGACCTGATCGGGCCGAGGCTCGTCCGTTGCGAATAGAGGTAATAGACGTCGCCTAGTTCGCCGGTGGCAACGTATTCCTTGACCGCGAGTACTCCGGGGTTGTAGAGGAATGTATGACCCACCATGAGGGTCCGACCCCTCCTCTCGGCGAGATCGATCAGCTCACTTGCTTCCTTGGTCGTCGTCGTGAGGGGCTTCTCGACAAGCACGTGCTTGCCCGCCTCGAGCGCCATTCCCGCGAGATGCCGATGGGTGGAAGCGTCGGTCACGATCGCGACCGCATCAGTGTCGGGGCTGGTGATCGCCTCTGCGGCATCGTTCGTGATCCTGACGGGCAGACTGCGACTCACCGCATCGAGGCGGTCCGATCGGCTGTCGCAGACGGTGACGACGCGGGCATCTTGGAGCTCGCTGAAGATGCGGATGTAGTTGGTTCCCCAGTACCCCGCCCCAATGACGGCGACTCGTGTTGCACCAGGCTTGGCGTCGATCATCGGATCCCCGCTTTCCGAATTTGCACGACGCGCCTACCCGGCCCCCCGCATCGAAATCACGGCCGGAAGCGTTCGTAGCATGATTTTGAGATCCATCCAGAGTGATTGGTTCTCCGCGTACTCGAGGTCGTTCGCGACCATCTCCCAGAAGGAGAGCGCACATCGGCCGCGGACCTGCCAGAGACCGGAGATACCGGGCAGGACGGTGAAGCGCCGCATGTGCTCGGGCCGATATCGCGCAAACTCGTAGACCGGAACGGGTCGCGGGCCAACGAGACTCATCTCGCCGCGGACAACGTTGATTAGCTGCGGCAGCTCGTCGATGCTCGTGAGCCGCAGGTACCGGCCGACACGCGTGATGCGCGGGTCGTGTCCGAGCTTGATCGACTCCACGTCGGACGGGCCCGATTGCGCAGGCCGATCTGCGACGGCAGCGATGTGGCGTTCGTGAACACTCGAATCCGCATCCGCGTTCATCGAACGAAACTTGTAGACCTTGAAGGGCTCGAGACGCCAGCGGGTTCTTCCGGATCGGCGCACGCGTCTCGTGCCGACGCGCTCTTGGCTGAACAGGATCGGCCCGCGCGACTCGAGCTTCACTGCCACGGCGGCGATCAGGAGAAGCGGCGCGAGGACGATGAGAAGGAGGGCCGCGAGAAGGAGGTCGGTCGTGCGCTTCGCGATGGGATAGACGGTCCGGGACGCCGCGCAGAAGCCCTCGGCTCCGTGGAGGTCGATAAGGCTGCCCTGCGCAGGGGTGCCTACGGCAGGAAGCGTGGCATTCATTCGGGCTGGCTTCTCCATGCGTACGCGTACCTCCGGTGGCGCTCGGTGCGGTTGACGACGAGCCCGAGAACCTGGGCGCCGGCTGCGCCGAGCTCCTCCTGGGCCTGCTCCAGGACGTTGCGGGGGACGTCCGAGCCCCGAAGCACCAGGAGCACGCCGTCCGAAGGAGCCGCAAGGACCAGAGCATCGCTGACCTCGAGAACGGGCGGCCCGTCGACCAGCACCACGTCGAACTCCGCTCGAAGCTTCTTGAGAATCCCGGCCCAGTCGGCCGCTTCGAGCAGCTGTCCGGC
>DATAOL010000152.1:0-1806 GCA_036265755.1 Gaiellaceae bacterium
GACAACGGCAAGCAACGGCCTCCTACGTGGAGGCGAGCTCGACGAGGACGCCATCACCGCGCTCTTCGAGGCCCGCGGGCCCGAGCTCGGCTCGGTTCTCGCAGCAGCCGACGCGCTGCGCCGCGAGGTGAACGGCGACGACGTCACGTACGTCGTCACGCGGAACATCAACTACACAAACGTCTGCTACTTCCGCTGCGGCTTCTGCGCGTTCTCCAAGGGCAAGCTCGCCGAGAACCTGCGCGGCGCGCCGTACCTGGTGCCGCTCGAGGAGGTCGTGCGCCGCTGCCGCGAGGCGTGGGACCGCGGCGCCGTCGAGGTCTGCCTGCAAGGCGGGATTCACCCCGCGTTCACGGGCGACTATTACGTCGAGCTCGTCGAGGCGATCAAGCGCGAGCTGCCGGATCTCCACATCCATGCGTTTTCGGCGCTCGAGGTCTGGCAAGGTGCGGCCACTCTGGGCCTCCCGCTCGCCGAGTACCTCGAGCGTCTGCGGGACGCTGGCCTCGCCTCCCTTCCCGGCACCGCTGCGGAGATCCTCGACGACGAGGTGCGCCGGATCCTCTGTCCGGACAAGGTGACCACGGAGCAGTGGCTGGAGGTGCACGAGACGGCCCATGCGGTCGGACTCCGCTCGACGGCGACGATCATGTTCGGGGCCGTGGAAGGCCCGCGCAGCTGGGCGAGGCACCTCGTCGCGGTGCGCGAGTTGCAGAAGCGGACCGGCGGCTTCACCGAGCTCGTCCCCCTCCCCTTCGTGCACATGGAGGCGCCGATCTTCCTGAAGGGAAACGCCCGCCCGGGGCCCACGTTCCGTGAAGCGGTGCTCATGCATGCCGTGGCGCGCCTCGCGCTCCATCCGCACATCGCGAACATCCAGACCTCATGGGTGAAGATGGGCGTCGCGGGAGCGCAGGCGTGCCTCCAAGCCGGCGCGAACGACCTCGGCGGGACGCTCATGAACGAATCCATCTCGCGCGCAGCCGGCGCGGCGCACGGGCAGGAGATGCCGCCAGAACGGATGGAGGATGCGATCCGCTCGCTCGGGCGCACGCCGCGCCAGCGGACGACCCTCTACCGCTCTCCCGCGGCGGAGCGCTCCCGCCTTTCGTACGCCGCCGCGCCCCTGGCCGAACCGCTCAACCCGCACGTCAACGACGCGGGCCTCAGGCGCCCGGAGCGGCTGATCCGGCCGGGCCTCGCCGTCGGCTAGCTACGAAGCGAGGTGGTCGCGCCGTACCGGTGGCCCCGGCCCACTGACCTGCGTCCAAGGACTCTGAGTGGAAAGCCGGCTAGTACCAGCGGCCGCGGGCGAAGCCTCCGAAGGCGAGCAGGCCGATGAGGATGACGATGATGCCGACGATGAGGCTCCAGAAGAGCAGGATGAGGATCCCGATGACCACGATGATGCCGCCGAGAGTGATCCCCGCTCCTGGCCCGTAGCGTCTTTCCGGTGTAGCCAAGTCCGCCTCCTTGGTCTCAGGCCGCGGCCTCGACCGCGGTCAGTTGCTGCCCGAACCGTGCCCGCTTGACGAACTGCCCAATCCCGGGCTCCGCGACGAGTTCGCCTCCCTCGACCAGGACGTTCCCGCGCAGGAGGACCGCCTCCGGCGTGCCCGTGACCTCCGTGCCCTCGTACAGGTTGTAGTCCGTCTTCGAGTGCTGCGAGGCGGCCGTTATCGTGTGCTTCTTGCTCGGGTCGAAGACGACGATGTCCGCGTCGGAGCCGACCGCGATCGTCCCCTTCTTCGGGTAGAGGCCGAACAGCTTGGCCGGGTTCGTGGCGAGGAGCTCGACCATGCGGTT
>DATAOL010000153.1:0-6156 GCA_036265755.1 Gaiellaceae bacterium
CCTCGACGGTGTAGTCGTTCTCTCATGTCTCGACTTCCCCGGGGAAGAGCGGCCGCTGCACGAGCAGGAGTCCATCGTCGACCTGGCGGGGCCCGGCGCGGACGTCACGCCCTTCGGGGACATGACGGCCGTCGTCCTCACCTTCGAGCCCGGTTCCGGGAGCCATGTGGAGATCGACGCTCGCGCGCGGGGCGTCGCGCTCGAGTTGGCGGAGGAGCTGGCGCGGCCCACCCTGGATGCCGACCCGGCCGACGTCGAGCGCTTCGCGCTCGGGCCGGCCGACGCCGATCTCCCGGGCGTCGCCGCGCTGATCCAGGTCTCCGATCTCGGCCCCCTTTACATCCAGTACGTCTACGGGCAGCCGGCCGGGGAGGTCGGCCTGCCGCGCGCCGTCGAACCGGCGGAGGTGCTGGACGGCGCGGTGACCTGCGGCGAGTACCACTGGGCGGCGATGCGCAATCCGACGATCTTCTTCCAGAGGAACGAGCTCGTCCGCACGCTTTACCGGGAGCACGGCAAGTCCCTCCGGTTCGCCGGCGTCGTCCTCATGCGCGGCTACGAGCAGAGCGCCGACGAAAAGCAGCGCGCGGCCGAGCGAGCCGCCTCGGTCGCCGGCAAGATCGGCGCGGAAGGCGTCGTGATCACGACCGACGCGGGGGGCAACTCCCACACCGACGTGATGCTCACGTGCCGGGCTTGCGAGCGAGCCGGTATTCGCACCACCGTGGTCCTCGCCGAGGAAACCGATCCGGGATCGACAAAGCCGATCCTCACCGACTGGGTGGCAGAGGCCGACTCGATCGTGTCGGCTGGGAACGTCGAAGAGCTCGTCGATGCCTGGACGCCCGAGCGCGTGCTCGGCGGCGACCGGTTGCTCGACGGCACGCCAGCCGCCGAAGCGGGGCCGATCCCAGTCCGCAACTATCTCGGCGCCGCCAACCAAATGGGTCAGCTCGCCCTGAGCGCGAGTACGGCATGAAGAAGGCCGTGCACTACCTGAACCAGTTCTTCGCCGGGATCGGCGGGGAGGAGCAGGCGGAGACGCCGCCGACGCGCCTCGAAGGCGTTGTCGGGCCCGGACGCGGCCTCCAGACGGAGCTGGACGGCGTCGAGATCGTCGCCACGCTTGCGTGCGGCGACGACTATTTCGCCGAGCACGAAGAAGAGGCGCTCGGCGCGTTGCTCGCGGAGCTGGAGGATTTGGGCCCGGACGTGCTCGTTGCCGGTCCGGCATTCGGGTCGGGTCGGTACGGCTATGCTTGCGGCCGGCTCGCCGCCGCGGCAGCGGAGCGCGGTATTCCCGCGGTGGCCGCCATGCATGAGGAGAACCCCGGCGTCGAGGCGGCGGGCGCAGCGTACATCGTCCCTACCGCTGTGAACGTCGCCGGGATGCGCGACGCGTTGCCCCGGCTCGGAGCGCTCGCATCGGCGCTCGCCTCGGGGCGCGAGCTGGGCTCGGCGGGGGAGGAGGGCTACCTGACGCGCGGATTCCGGCGTAACTACGTCGCCGAGAAGACCGGCGCCGAGCGGGCCGTCGAGCTCTTGCTCGCGAAGCTGGGCGGCGACGTGCGCACCGAGGTCGGCGGCGACCTCGACCGCGTGGATCCACCACCGCCGGTCACCGATCTCTCGGACGCCCTCGTGGCCCTCGTGACCGAGGCGGGCTGCGTGCCGCAGGGAAATCCGGACCACCTGCAGTCGGTCCGCGCGCAGGGGTGGTTCCGCTACGACCTGGGCGGAGCGGACACACTTGCCTCGGGCCGGTACGAGTCGGTGCACGGGGGGTTCGACGTGACGCTCGCGAACGAAGATCCGAACAGGCTCGTTCCTCTCGACTCGGTGCGGGCGTTCCAGCGCTCCGGTCGGGTCGGGCGGGTGCACGAGGCGCTGTACACGACGACGGGGAACGGGACGCCCGTGGTCGTCGCGACGAAGTTCGGACAGGAAATCGCCGGGGAGTTGCGCGCCGCCGGCGTGCAGGCCGTCCTCCTCTCCGGAACCTGAGGGACGGGCACGCGCTGCGGGGCAGTGCTGGCGAAGGAGATCGAGCGGGCGGGAATACCGGCGGTCTACGTGACGTCTTTGCCCACTGTGGCGACGATGATCGGAGCGAACCGGATCGTGCGCGGCCCCGCGATCACACATCCGTTCGGGCTGGACGAAGAGGAGCGGCGGCGGATCGTGGAGCGGGCGCTCGACATGCTCGAGACGGACGTCGAGCGCAACACCGTCTGGGAGGTCGAGCAATGAGGTTCTCCACCGGGGCCTCCCCGAGCCACCACCCACCTCGATCCTATCGCCGGAAAACGCGCGCATGGCCCGCTGAATGCGCCGGATGCGCCGCAAGGGTGGGGCTTCGATGACAGCGGCGATCCACGGCTGCTCCCTCGTGCTGGCGCACGCGCCCGATCTCGTCCGTCACGGGTCGAAGCCCGCGCGCGAGGACGCTGCCGACGAGATCAAGCCCGCGCTTCGCAGCTTCGAGGACGCGCTCGCCTATCCGCCGCACCAGGTCTTCACCGGCAACCTCGCTCCGGACGCCCTCTGGGAGATCGAACGGCCGTGGTGGCGCCACCCCGTGGAGGGCAGGACGGAAGGCCCCTACGGCGTCTTCATAGACCAGGACGCGCTGTACGCGCAGATGGAGGCAGCCGACCAGTTTCAGCTCCTGCACCTCGACGGGCGGGAGCCCGCCGACGGCGCGCTGCCCCTCTTTCGCAACGGCAGCCGAGCCGGCGTCATGGACCGAGCGCACGAGCTGGACGAAAGCCTCTCCGCCACGGTCCTCCTCGAGAACCTCGCCTGCAAGGCGACCGGCGCGCTCGCGCTGGAGCACCTGCTCGCCCGCACGGGCTTCCCGCCCGAGGAGCTCGCCTATGCGATCGGCTGCGGGGAGGAGGCCGTCGGCGACCGCTACCAACGCGGCGGCGGGAATCTGGGCAAGGCGATCGCGGAGCAGGCCGGGTGCACGAACGCCTCGGGAGCCGACGTGAAGGCGTTCTGCGCGGGGCCGATCCATGCGCTCGTCATTGCTGCTTCGCTCGTCTCGTCCGGTGTGTACGAGCACGTCGCGGTCGTCGCGGGAGGCTCGCTCGCCAAGCTCGGGATGAAGTTCGCCGGGGCTCTTCGAAACGACGTCCCCGTTCTCGAGGACGTTCTCGCGGGCCTTGCGATACTCGTCGGGCCGCCGGGCGACGGCGCGGCGACGGTTCGTCTCGACGCGGTCGGGCGCCACCGCATCGGCTCGGGCTCGGCGCAGCAGGCGGTGCTCGAAGACCTCGTCGTGGAACCGCTGCAGCGGCTCGGCCGGGGAATCCTCGACGTCGACCGCTACGCGACCGAGCTGCACGACCCGGAGATCACCGAGCCGGCCGGAGCGGGCAACGTCCCGCAGCGCAACTACAAGCTGATCGGCGCGCTCGCCGTCAAGCGCGGGGAGCTCGACGGGGCGAAGCTCGACGACTTCGAGCGGGAGCGCGGCCTGCCGGGCTACTCGCCGACGCAGGGGCACGTCGCCTCGGCGGTGCCATGGCTCCCCCACGGCCTCGACGCACTCCGCGCCGGTGACATCGGCTCGACGATGCTCGTCGCCAAGGGATCGCTCTTCCTCGGCCGCATGACCGAGCTGGCCGACGGTCTGTCGATTCTTCTCGAACCAGGAAAGGAGTGAGGATGCCGGTCGACGCAACTCTGGAGACCTTCGACGAGCTCACGAGCGAGGGTGCGGTCTTCGTCGACTTCTGGGGCCCGCGCTGCCAGCCGTGCATCGCGATGATGCCGACGATCAAGGAGCTCGAAGACGCGGCCGACGGCGCGGTGCGCGTCGTCAAGGTCGACTCGACGCAGAACCGCGACGTGTGTCGAGAGCTACGCGTCTTCGGCCTGCCCACGTACATTTTGATGCGCGACGGCGAGGAGCTCGAACGCCTCTCCGGCGATGTGTCGAAGCAACAGGTGGAGGAAGCCTTCGCGACGCTGAAAGGAGGTGGCGCTGCATGAAGCTCGACGGCAAGAAGGTGATCGCCCTCGGCGAGCGGGACGGCGTGCCCGGGCCCGCGATCGCCGAGTGCATGCGCTCGGCGGGAGCCGAGCCGATCTTCGTCGAGACGGAGTGCTTCGTCTGAACGGCGGCGGGGGCCATGGACCCGGAGAACCAGGACCGCATCAAGAGCCTGGTCGACGAGCACGGGGCCGACGACGTGGTGGTGGTGCTCGGCGCCGCCGATCTCGAGGCGCTCGAGGTCGCAGCCGAGACCCTCACCGTCGGAGACCCGGCTTACGTGGGTTCACTGGCAGGAGTCCAGTTGGGGCTCCCCGTCGTGCACATCCTCGAGGAGGACGTGAAGGAGCAGGTCGATCCCGGCGTCTACGACGAGCAGGTGGGGCTGCTCGAGATGACGCTGGACGTGGATCAGGTCCGGCGCGCGGCCGAGAAGTTCCCGGGCCGAGACGGCGGCTAGGTGGATGTGGGTCGACCGGGGTGACGCAGCCCGAGACTCGCTATGCCCAGAGCGGTGATGTCAACATCGCGTTCCAGGTCGTCGGAGAGGGGCCGCTGGACCTCGTCTACGTCGCTGGTTGGGTCTCGCACCTCGAGTCCTTCTGGCAGGAGCCGAGCTACGCCGCCTTTCTGAGGCGTCTCGCCTCGTTCTCACGTCTGATCCTGTTCGACAAACGGGGGACGGGGATGTCCGACAGGGTGCCCGAGAGCGAGCTGCCCACTCTCGAACAGCGGATGGACGACGTACGCGTGGTCATGGACGCCGTCGGTTCGGAGGAAGCCGCCCTGCTCGGCCTCTCCGAAGGGGGCCCCATGTGCCTTCTCTTCGCTGCGACGTACCCGGAGCGGACGAGGGCGTTGATCATGCTGGGCTCGTACGCGCGGCGAACGTGGGCCGTGGATCACCCGTGGGCGCCGAACGAAGCGGACCAGGAAGTGTTCATCGAGGAGGTCGGACGTGACTGGGGCGGACCGGTGGGCCTCGCGGCTCGAGCGCCGAGCCAGGTCGACAACGAGGTCTTCAGCCGTTGGTGGTCGACCTACCTCCGCATGAGCGCGAGCCCGGGTGCGGCCAAGACGCTGACGCGCATGAACGCAAAGATCGACGTCCGCGGCGTGCTCCCGCTCGTCCGGGTGCCGACGCTGATCCTGCACCGAACGGATGACCGGGCGATGAGCGTGGAAGGGTCCCGGTACATGGCGGAGCGGATCGACGGCGCGCGCTACGTCGAGCTACCCGGTGAAGACCATCTGCCGTTTCTCGGCGACCAGGACGAGATCCTCGACGAGATCGAGGAGTTTCTGACGGGCGTGCGAAGGGGCCCCGAGCCCGATCGCGTGCTTGCGACGGTTCTGTTCACCGACATCGTCGGCTCGACCGAGAAGGCCGCAGCAGTCGGCGATCGTCGCTGGCGTGAGGTCCTCGAGGCTCATCACGCTGCCGTTCGCCGGGAGCTCGAGCGGTTCCGCGGCCGTGAGATCGACACCGCGGGTGACGGCTTCCTCGCCACGTTCGACGGTCCGGCGCGGGCGATCCGGTGCGCAATCGCGATCCGCGACGCCGTCGAGTCTGTCGGGTTGGCGGTCCGGGCAGGCCTGCACACCGGAGAGTGCGAGATGCGAGGGGACGGCGTCTCGGGCATCGCCGTGCACATGGGCGCCCGGGTCGCTGCGCTGGCGGAACCCGGCGAAGTCCTCGTCTCGAGCACGGTCAAGGACTTGGTCGCCGGCTCCGGGATCGAGTTCGAGGACCGCGGCGTCCACGAGCTCAAGGGTGTTCCGGGCGAGTGGCGGCTTTTCGCAGTGCTCTAGGTCGAAAGCTCCCGATAGCGGAAGCAGTCTGTCGTGTGGTCGTTCACGAGGCCACACGCCTGCATGAACGAGTAGCAGACCGTCGGGCCGACGAAGCGGAAGCCGCGGCGCTTGAGCTCCTTGGCCATGGCGGTCGACTCGGGGGTGGTCGCGGGCACGTCGGCGATGCGCTCGGGAGCCTCGTGCTGGTCGTCGGGCGCGAAGCGCCACAGCAGCTCGCCGAGCGCCACGTCCTCGAGCGCGGCGGCCGCGCGCGCGTTGTGGATGCACGCCTCGATCTTCGCCCGGTTGCGGACGATGCCGGTGTCGCCGAGCAGGCGCTCGACGTCGGCCTCGCCGAAGGC